>DATGGL010000163.1:0-15705 GCA_035308605.1 Bryobacteraceae bacterium | reverse complement strand
CGGGGGCCGGTCGCTGGCGCTCGCGGTTCGGTGCGAGAAGACGGGATCGGAAGGGTGCGGGTGCGGTGGGTTGATCGCGGGTGGGGACAGGTCGGGGCCCGGTCGCTGGCGCTCGCGGTTCGGTGCGCGAAGAACGGCGGGACTTATTGAAGGGTCGGGGTGCGGTGGGTTGATCGCGGGTGGGGGACGGGTCGGGGCCCGGTCGCTGGCGCTCGCGGCTCCGGGGGTGGTGTTACAGAATCAAGGTGACAGGCTGAGGCTGATACCTCGTTGGTGGTAGCGGCGGGCTTCACCGAAGGCGGTATCGAAAGAACACCGGATTTTGTGATGGATTGGACTGGGCGAAACCGCACAATAGCGTCCAGGAGCCTAACGATGAAACGGAAGAGTATTCAAGCGACTGTGATCGCCGGGACGGTGTTTGCTGTTCTGGCAGCGCTCGGCCTAGCCGCCGAAAACAAGTACACCGTGAAAGTGCCGAACGGACTCGCGTTCTCGGAGTTCAGAGGCTATGAGAGCTGGCAGGTTGTATCCATTAGTCACAATGGAGACCATCTGGCGGCGACACTCGCGAATCCCGTGATGATCAAGGCGTTTCAGGCCGGGAGTCCGGGCGACGGCAAGCCTTTTCCGGACGGCGCCAAGATGGCGAAGATCCATTGGACCACGAAGAAGCTGGAGACGTTCCCGTCAGCGATCGTGCCGAACACTCAGCATGACGTCGACTTCATGGTGAAGGACAGCAAGAGGTTCGCGGACAGCGGCGGGTGGGGCTACGGCGTGTTCGACTACGACACTGCATCCGACACCTTCACGCCCGGCACCCTGGCCGGCAAGCCGCCGCAGGGGAATGACGCCAAGTGCGGGTACACATGCCACACTAGCGTGAAGTCGAGCGATTACGTTTTCACGCACTACGCGCCGCGGTGAACTTGCGGCGCCGGGGGCGGCTCAGGCGCGGGAAACTTCTTCGGATGGTTCGCCTGAATGCGCCGCGAGCTGAGCGAACCAGCCGCCCTGCTGCAAGAGCGTAGCCGGGGAGCCATGCTCGATCACCCGGCCTTCTTTCATCACGTAGACGTAATGGGCCTCTTTCATCATGGTGTAGCGATGGGCGATGACGAGCATGGTGGGACGAGGGGATAACAATGTCAGCGCCTGTTTCACTTCGAGCTCAGTGGCGTAGTCGAGGTTGGCAGTCGCTTCATCCAGAACCAACAGGCGAGGCTTGTCGACCAGGATGCGGGCAATTTGCAGGCGTTGCCTTTCACCTGCCGACAGGCCAACTCCGTCTTCGCCCACTTCGGTAGCGAGGCCCTTCGACAGACGCTCGATCGTCCGGGCCAATCCGGCGGCGGTGGCGGCTTCCAAGACTTCGGTATCGGTGGCATGGGGACGTTTGTAACGAATGTTATCCGCCAGGGTGCCGCGGAACACGACACCGTCGGCTGCAACCAGGCCGATCGCGCGGCGGACGGATTCCGGTCCCGTTACGGATAATTTGTGGCCGTCGATCAGAATTTCGCCAGTCCAGGGTTCGTATAACTTGAGGAGGAGATCGGCGGTGGTGGTTTTGCCTGCGCCGGAAGGACCAGCCAGGACGGTAATCTGGCCCGGCTTCAGCGTGAGATTCAGCGAGCGAAGAACTTCGTGTCCTGGGACATAGCCGAAGCTTACGTCGCGGAATTCGACCTTTCCGGGACCGGGAGGCAAGTCGGCGCCGGATTTCTCGACGGGCCCGGCTTCCAGCAGGCGGACGGCGCGCAGGAGGGACGTCATATACTCCTGCAGGTTCACCGCGATGCCGTTAAGGGTGTCGATGGGGGAGTACAGACGATCGAGATAGGCGACGAACATCACTACGTCGCCCGGCGTCAAACGGTGGCGTAATACCAGGAATCCGCCGTAGCCGAGAACCATCGATTTGCTGAGATTGCTCAGCGCACTTTGCGAGATGTAAAACCGCTGCGCGGTGGCCAGGCGGTCGAGATAGGTATCGTAGGCATGCCGCGATTCGTTCTTGAGACGATGTTCCTCGCGAGATTCGGCTCCGGAAAGCTTGACGGTCTTCACCGCCGAAATGGAATCGGCGATGTGCGCGGAGATGTTTTCCCACATCTCGTAGTACGGGTCGAGATTGGTCTTGAGCCGCAAGGCGGAGCGGCGGGCAATCCACAAATAAAAGGGCAACAGGACGAAAGAGACGATCGCCATCTGCCAGTTTTGAGTGAACATGATGGCGCAGATTCCGACGAGGCGAACGGCTTCGGGAACGATCTCCTGGGAAAACGCGGACACAATGGGCGACACCTGATCGCACTGATCGATTCGTTTCGCCAGACCCGCGCTGGCCGTGTGACTGAAGAACGAAAGCGGCAGGCGCAGAACGTGACTGAAGGTGTTCACGATGAATGTGGATTCCATGCGGCTGGCGACACGGGCTCCGTAGAGCCGGGATCGCAGGGTGAAGAAATAGCCGACGACACTGATGACGAACAGTACGATCACGGAAAGCAGCAGCGTGCGCAGCGTTTGATTGGCGCTGCGAGGCGCAACGCCGATGGCGGCGGCGGTGTTGCCATCGCCGACGAAGAGACCGGCGACGTCGTTAATTGCCCGTTTGTAAATGAGGGGTTGGAGGAGATCGGCGCCGGTGGCGAGGAAAGCGAACAATGCGATGAAGACGAACTGGGTCTTGTAGCGCTTCGCCAGACTCAAGAGTACGCGGAAGACTTTCGGGCTGAATGGCGATTCGTCGTCCGCTGGATTATGGTTTGGCTGGCTACCTGGATCAGTCATAGTTCACGCTGGGAGCTGTTGAAAGACATCAAGACCCGCTTACTGTCGTGCGCGGTTCAGTGCGGGCCCAGCACCAGGTGTGTTCGGTAGCACGTAATTCGCCGATCGGACGGTGTGTAACGTTTAATCGAATGGAATGGTCTGGGGATTGCAGGCGCTCGGAAAGTATGGTGGAGAGCGCACAAAGGAACCTTGTCGCGCGTTTACGGCCGCGAAAGCCCGGTTCTGCTCATCGGCTGAACCTTGGTTTTTTTCGACGCTCGATCCGGCTCGCCAAGCCTTACTGGTCCTCCGATCAGAAGAAGACAGCCCGATGGATGCTGCTGTTACTTATTCTAATGCTGGTTGGATACACCGAGATCTCGGTCCTCTTCAATCAGCAATCGGGCGAATTTACGTCCGCGCTGGCGGCGAAGGATGGCCCGCGTTTCAAGCGCTCCATGGAGGTCTTTTTCGGGCTGCTGGTGATCGGGGTTCCGATCGACGCGTATTACTACTACGTCCGGGACAGGCTCGCGCTGGATTGGCGCCGCTGGCTGACGGATCGCTTTCTCGGGCGCTATTTCGATAATCGGGCCTATTATCAACTTCTGTCGAAGCCGGAGATCGACAACCCCGATCAGCGGATCTCGGACGACATCAGCTCGTTCACGGTACAGTCGCTCACATTTGTCCTGGTCCTTGCGAACGGCATTTTACAGCTTGCGGCGTTCGGACGAGTGCTGTGGTCCATCTCGACATATCTGGTCCTGTTTTTGTTCCTGTACGCGGCCGTGGTTACCGCGATGACCTTCGGGATCTTCGGCGAGCGGATGGTTTCGCTGCACTTCATGCAGCGCAGGCGCGAGGCGGACTTTCGTTTCGGACTGGTACGGGTGCGTGAAAACGCCGAGTCGATCGCGCTGTATCACGGGGAACGGCTTGAAAAACGGTACCTTCAACAGACGTTCGCCAAATTGTTTGATAACGCGATGAAGGTGATCCGATGGTCGCTGGGATTGAATTTCTTCTACTACGGAAACAGCTATCTGACGATGGTGCTGCCGATCCTGATCATCGCGCCGCGCGTGCTTTCGGGCGAGCTGGAAGTGGGACGAATCGTGCAGGCGACCGGCGCGTTCTCGGCGATTTTGGGCGCGCTCACGCTGCTGATCGATAACATAGACGATCTGAGCCGCTTCGCAGCCAGCGTGGGGCGGCTGGAGACATTCGAGCGCAGCGTGGCGCCGGCGCATGCGGGCAAATCGAAAACGAACGCCACCGCCGCGCCGGCGGCGGAATCCGGCAAGATTCGCACACAGGTGGGAGATGGACTTTCGTTCGAGAATTTCACGTTGAAGATCCCGAAGAGCGAACGAACGCTGGTGAAGAACCTGGCCATGTCCGTGCCTAACGGGGAGGGTCTGTTGATCGTGGGGGCGAGCGGCCTGGGTAAGAGCTCGCTGCTTCGCTCGATCGCGGGCCTCTGGGATACAGGAGACGGGGTTCTGACGCGGCCGAGGCCGGAAGACGTGCTGTTCCTTCCGCAGCATGCTTACATGGCGCAGGGGAGCCTGCGGGTTCAGCTCAATTATCCGAATCTTGGACGATCGGTGACGGACGAAGAGCTTCGAGAAGTATTACAGCGGGTGAATCTCGGGAATCTCGAAGAACGCTGCGGCGGATTCGACATCGATCTGGACTTCGAGAAGGTGCTCTCGTTTGGAGAGCGGCAGCGGTTGGCATTCGCTCGGGTCCTGCTGAAGAATCCTCCGTTCGTCCTTCTAGACGAGGCGACGAGCGCGCTGGATCGCGAAAACGAAACCGCGCTGTATGAAGAGTTGATTGTCAGGCCGACAACTCTGGTGAGTGTGAGCCACCATCCCGCGCTGGTGAAGTATCACACGCAGGTGCTTGAGTTGAAGGTGGATGGAGGCTGGCGGCTGCATGCGGCGAATAAGTTTCGTCTGGTCGAGGATCTGGTCTAAATCAGGAATGGGCCGAAAAATGTGCGGGTTCCTGCAGAATCTGCACCGGGGCAAAGACCTGAGAGTCTCGCGTAGGGCTTGTTAAGCGGGCCCGGAACGGTTAAGTCGGCTGCGATTCACGTGGATGGATGTCCGGATGCTCCCTTAGTTTCGTGGATAAGAGTTTTTCGCAACAATGTGACGTGAATAACCGGCACCTGGAGACCCGTTTGGTGGACGGACGCTGGCAGTGGTTCATCAGCGAGAATGACCACCTGATCGCGGCGGGGAACGCGGATTCGCTGGAGCAGGCAAAGGAGATTGCCGAGCTGGCGGCCTGCGGTACCGCGGAATGGCGAACTGTTGCGAGAGAACCGCGGAAAAAGCCCGCGCGGTGAATGGGACAGAGCCCGTGTTCGCTTATGCATGAAAAGTTCGCGGCATGCGAGGAGCGCGAAAGGCTTTGGCAAAGCTGGATCGACGCCTGCGGGCAGTTGGAAGGCCAAGGGAAGCCACTAGAATTCGCCCGGCGTAACGAGCGCCGGGCCCGTAGCCTCTTAAACGAGCACATGACAAGCCACGGATGCGGGTTTTCCGTGCTGGAACCAAAGCTCGACGTCTAAGGGCCCAGGCAAGAGTTGCGCACCCACGAGACGGTCCTCGATCGAAATTTCCTATACTTCAGGGCGTTCCAGGTTTGGTATCTCACCTGCGGTGTAAGAATTGTGTCCGTCAGCGAACGGGCCGGAAAGAAGTGGTTGTCATCCTTATGGCCTTCAAACAAGTAGTTTCGACGCTCGCGGTTTCGGTTGTGCTGCTGTGTCAACCGGCCTTGCGCGCCGATGAGTGGAACAAGAAAACGGTGGTTACCGTTGACCAGGAGATTCAGTTGCCGAATGTCGTGCTACAGCCGGGAACCTATGTTTTCAGGCTGCTCGATTCGCAATCCGACCGGCACATTGTTCAGATTTTGAACAAAGACGAAAACCAAGTGATCACTACGTTGCTCGCGATACCGAATTACCGTCTACAGCCGCGCGGCAAGACGGTGTTCGCGTTCTGGGAAGTTCCCGCGGGGCAGGTGCCGGCGGTTCGCGCATGGTTCTATCCGGGCGACCTGTTTGGGCAGGAGTTCACATACCCAAAGGATCGCGCGATGCAGGTCGCCGCTTACACCAAGACGGCGGTGCCGACGTCGAACGCGCAATCGACCGAAGAGATGAAGAGCACGGCAATTGCGTCCGTGAATCAAAATGGCCAGACGGCGGAGCTGGATAAGAATGCTTATACGGCGCCAGTTCCGGCGCCAGCGCCGGTGACGGCGCAAGCGGCTGAGCCACCTCAGGTTGCGCAAGCGGCTGAACCACCTCAAGTTGCGCCTGCGCCGGCTCCTGAAACACGGGCCATGCCAGAAGCACCGGCGGAATTGCCGCATACGGCCAGCGGGATGCCAGCAGCCGGACTCGGCGGACTGATTTTGCTGATTGGGTCCCTGGCGCTGGGGCGGTCGCGAAGATCGGCGATGCGGTCTTAATGAGCGGCGGCAATATCGAAGTCCTGGTGATCGAGGACGATTCAACGGACCGGTTTTGGCTGGAGTATGCGCTGAAGATGATCGCGCCGAATTATTCCCTCTCCGCAGTGGACAATGGGCAGCGGGCGGTCGATTTTCTTCTGAAACGCGGGGAATACGCGGAGGCGCCGACGCCGGACGTGATTTTTCTGGATGTGCACCTGCCAACGCTGGATGGCGCGGAGGTGCTGCGGCAAATCCCGGACGCCCGCGATTTGCCGATTTGCGTGCTGACGGGCTCCGAGGCCGAGCGCGGGCTGTTCGAGCGCGAGTTCGGCATTGAGGGGTCGAATTACATCGTCAAACCTGTGACCCGTGAAAGTCTGCTGGAGAGTACGCACTGCCGGCAAGTTTCACGGGTGATGCCGGAGCCGTGATCGACGGACTTTCTCCATGACGCGCTTCAGCGGGACGCGCTTTAGCGGGACGGGGGGAACGCTTTGCGATGGGGAATGGTCAGTTCAATGCCGGTGCCCGCGCCTGGATTGCTGGAAATGCTGAGAGCCGCGCCGATGCGGGCGGCGCGCTCCCGCATCCCGGCGAGGCCCCAATGTCCTTCGCGTCCATTTTCGAGCGTACGAGGATCCATGCCGCGGCCGTTGTCGCGAATGCGGAGGCATAGTTCCTGATCGCCATATTCAATTTCCAGCACAACGCGGTCCGCGCCGGAATGGCGAAATGCGTTCGACAAGGCCTCTTTTCCGATGCGATATGCCTCATCCTGGATTTCGGGCAGCAATGCCTGTTCGCGACCCAGGATGGTCACTCGAAATTCCGCGCCGGATGAAATCTCAAGTTCCCGCTGAACGCGCGAGAGAGCGGGACCCAGATCCGCGGTATCCGCGATCGCCGAGCGCAAGCCGAGAATCGCGTTCCGGCCCTCCGCAATGCCCTGCTCGATCACTTCCAGAATCCGGTCTAAGCGCGGCTTGATGGGAAGTTCCGAGGGCAGGGTGTGCATAACGGAGGTCAGTTGCAGGGAGGCGCTCAAGAATGTTTGCAGCAGAGTGTCGTGCAGCTCCTGCGCAATGCGGGTCCGCTCTTCCAGGCGGACGTTCTCCTTACGAACCCGTTCTTCTTCCTGTTTGCGGGATTCGATTTCCGTGGCGGTCGCGTACCATCGTCGAACGATGCAGTCTTCCACCAAGGGGTTGTAACGAAACAAAAACCAGCGGTACGCGCCCTCGCTTCCCTTTAGCCGCGCCTCCAGCTCAAACGGTTTAGCGTCTTGGAATCCTTGTTCCCGAAGGCCGGTTAAGGACTGCACATCATCCGGGTGCACGACCTTCGCCATGGCGCTTTCCGACATGTACTGCTCCGGCGTGAGTCCCGTGTATTCGCGCATGACGCGATTCGCGTGAATCCACTTTCCCTCCGCGTTCAACACGACAATCAACTGAGGAACCAAATCCACCAGTTGTTGCAGTTCCCTCTCCGCGTTCTTGCGATCCGTGATGTCGGTGACGGCGCCTACGAACTCCAGGTCTCCCGATTCGAGGCGCTGCGGGTAACCAACCACGCGCAGATACTTGACCGAACCATCGGCCATCAACAACCTGTGCTCGAAATCGAATTCCTTTTTCTGCGTGGACGCCGACTCTACGACCTCGCGAACCGTCTCGCGATCGTCGGGGTGCGTGCGCTGGGTAATGGAATCCAAACCGATTTTGGCCGCAGGATCCACGCCGAAAATCCGGTAGGTTTCCTCGGACCAGTAGAGCTCGCCGCTCGATAGACGCCAACCGAAGCTGCCGGTGCGGCTGATTCTCTGGGCTTTCGCCAAGTAGGCCTGGCTGCGCTCCAGCGCGGCTTCCGCCTGTTGGTGCCGCGCTCGCTGCTGGGTTTCGCGCAGGGCCCGGCGGACGGAGGGAGCGATTCTGGAAAGCCGCGTTTTGAGGACGTAATCGGTAGCCCCGAGTTTCAGAGCTTCAATCGCGGTGTCTTCGGCCAGGGTGCCGGACACGAAGATGAACGGGAGGTCCGGGCGTCTGCTCTGCGCAAGACTGAGCGCGGAAATGCCGTCAAACGAGGGAAGCGTGTAATCGGCAAGGATCAGATCAAACTGATCCTGCTCCAGGCAGGCCAGAAAGTCTGCCCGCGTATCCGCCCGCGTGACCGCGCATGCGATTCCTTCGGCCTCCAGGGTGGCTTCCACAAGCCCGGCGTCGAGCGGATCATCTTCGAGATGGAGAATGCGTAGCAGCGGGGATCCTCAACGGGCCTGGAACGAACCGGTTCAACAGCGATTCTATTCGAAGATGAGTTCAGTTGGGCTTTCTAGCGCTGCCGGGCGGCGGCTCATTGATAATGGCCCAAAAGACGCCAAGTTCCTTGATGGCGTTGACGAACTCGTGGAAATCGACCGGCTTCACGACGTAGGCGTTGACGCCCAACCGGTAGCTCGCCACCATGTCGGTTTCCTCGCGCGAGGATGTCAGGACGACTACCGGGATCAGCTTCAACTTCTCATCCGCCTTCACGATCTTCAGCACTTCCAGACCGTCGACTCGGGGAAGCTTCAGGTCCAGCAGTAAGACCGCGGGATTATCGCCGCTGCGGCGCTGGTACTTTCCGCGGCAATAGAGATAGTCCAGGGCCTCCGCACCATCACTGGCCACCACAACCTCGTTCGTAAGGTTGTACTCGCCGAGCGCGGTCATGGTCAATTCCACGTCCTTGGGATCGTCCTCTACCAGCAAAATGCGTCCAATTGTTGTCATTCTCGTGGCTTCCTAGGGCTTCGGTAAAAGAATGTAGAAGGTGGCACCGTGGCCCGTTTCTCCCTCGGCCCAGACCTGACCGCCATGACGATGAATGATGCGCTGCACCGTCGCCAATCCGATTCCGGTTCCCTCGAATTCTTCGGTCTTGTGGAGGCGTTGGAACACGCCAAACAGCTTATTGACGTACGTCATATCAAAACCCACTCCATTATCTCTAACAAACATAAGCACGCCGTCGGGGCGATGCTCCGAACAACCGATCTCAATGACCGGATCGGGCCGCGGCCGGGTGAACTTGATCGCGTTGGAAATCAGATTGACCAGCACGATTCGCAGCATGGAGCGGTCTCCAAACAGATCGGGGAGCGAGCCGATTTTCCAGGTGACGTTACGGCCTTCGGTCTCCCGCCAGGCTTCGGCCTGGATTTCTTTAACGAGCTGCTCCAGGCTCACCATGGTGACGCGTGTCTCGGCGCGTCCAATGCGCGAAAAGGACAGAAGATCGTCGATCAGGACGCCCATGCGCTTGGCGGAATCTAGGATCATGGCGATGTAGCGGCGGCTTTTGTCATCCAAGGAGTCGCCGGCCGCTTTTTTCAGGAGCTCCGTGTAGCCCGCCATGTGGCGCAGGGGCGCGCGCAGATCATGAGAAACCGAATAGGCGAAGGCTTCGAGCTCCTTGTTGCTCGCCTGAAGCTCCGTCGAGCGCTTGGTCAGCTCCTGGTTCAACCCCTGGATCTGATCCTCCCGGCGCTTGCGGTCGGTGACGTCGTTGTTGGTTTCCAGGACGGCGGCGGGCCGCCCCTGGTCATCGCGGCGCAGGGCCCACCGGCTGGACACCGCGACTTTGCTTTTGTCGGCGCGGGTGTGGGTCAGCTCGCCATCCCAGCGCCCCATTTTCAGCAACTGCGCGGTGATCTCTTCGATGGGCGAGGGAAACAATGTTTGCAGAAGATCGTGCGAGCGCTTCCCCACGGCTTCCTCGGGCGACCAGCCGTATAACTCCTGCGCGCCGCGGTTCCAATACGTGATCTTGTCGTTCATATCACGCACAAAAATGGAGTCGTGGGTAAGGTTCAGCAAGCTGGCCTGTTGGGTTCGCTGGGCGACTTCGACCTCAAGCCTGGCGAGCGCCTCTTGCAGGTTGCTCTCCACGCGGCGGCGAAGCGTGCTGAACCAGGCGATCAGGAATGCGAAGGCCACGAACATCGCAAAGTAGGGAAGGTCGGTGGTCTGAACGTAAAAGCTGTAGAGCGGTTCGGTGAAGAAGTAGCTGAAAAAACCGGAGGCCAAGACGACAGCGACTGCGGCGGGCCCGGGGCCTCCATACCAGGCGGAAATGGCGACCGCGAACAGAAACAACGGCACCTCAGGATCGCGGAACTTGAGTTTCGCGAGAGCAAACGCCACAAGCAGCGCCACAACGGTGGAGAGCGTCGAAATGCCGTAGCGCTGCACCGCCGAAAGCCGCAGAGATATCCGGCCGGCCATGATGGTCCCCTTTTTCCTACCTGCTAGCGGCTTGCGCCGAAACCCACGTCTTTCCGGCGTGAACTTCGCGGATTGCCTGAATCAGATGGTGAGCCGGGAGGCTCTTCAGCAGACACCCGCATGCTCCATGTTCGCGCGCGCGGCGAATGTCCTCGTCGACCTCGAAGGTGGTGAGGAGAATGATACGCGCCTCGGGAAACTCGGCGCGGATCGCGCTCAACGCTTCGAACCCGTTCAAATCCGGCATCCGCAGGTCCATCAAGGTTACGTCGGGACGGTGTTCCCGATATTGCAGAATGGCCTCGCGGCCGTTCGCCGCCTGGGAGACGAGGAGCAAATCACGCTCATGCTCGATCATGACGGCGATCCCTTCCCGCATCAGTTTGTGGTCGTCGACGCTGAGCACGCGGATCCGGTCCTGCTGTATGATTTCCATTCTAAGTTTCGGCGGCGAGGCAGGCGTTGTGTCCGCCACTGTTTGAGATTATCACTCCGTATCGCCGCATCGCCGCGGCGGAACGAGGGTCATTTTTGGAGTCTGCACGGGGGCCAGCGCCGGCCCGCATCTTGTTAAGATTGTCGCAAGCCGAACGTGACAAGATCAGGAAAGCGGCGATGCAGCGACGCTGGTGCCGAAAGAGGGGGAGTCATGACCGAGGACGCCTCAGTAGAGGAGCGGGTGAAGGCGATTGGACTTCGGATTGAAGCGATTCGCGATCTGGTAAAGGCCGGCCTTCGCGCCGAAGCGACGAAAGCTTTACGGGCTCTCAAGGATCATCTGGAGAGCGAATACGACCACATGAAGACGGCGCGCGGGAAAGCGTCGCTATCGGAAAGTGAGCGGGATTTCTATGAGCCGTTCATTACGGACGTCCTCGTCAATGGCGGTCTGGCCCGCATCCGATCGGATTGGCATCCGGACAAATGGAAGGATGCGCTTTGGGACGCGTCGGGGTATGTGTTGCACTACGTCCACGGATTGAAGCGGGCTGCGAAGAACGGATAAGTTGGCACGTTTCGCCGGCAATGCCGACGCCCGGTGTTATCATTCACGCATGACGGCGGATACCCGCAAGGCGAGGACGAACCGATGAAGAAACCTGAAGCGCAGAAAACTGATGGGGTTGACGCGCTGACCACTGCCGCTCAGGCCATTGGATCGACGCTGGGAAAGATCGCCGTCAAGACCGGGCTCGCGAAGCCCGCGCCTGCGGTGGTTAAGAAACGGGCACCTCGAAAGAAGGTCGCGAAAGCCGCCGGGTCCGCGAAGCGCAAAGCGCCGGTTCGCAAAGCAGCGGCAAAGACTGCGGCGCGATCCAAGAAGAGACCGTAGCACTTCGCAGCCGCGTACGCTTGGGTCTTTTCACGCTGCCGATTTGGGTGAGTGGACCCTGATTTCATCTGCCATCTCCGCCTTTTCATTGACTTAGCCTCGGCACTTCGGGTGCATTCCTTCGACCGTCGGTGATCGAGGTATGGACTCATCGACGAGTACCAGTGGCGACCGCTCTCGGGCATCCCTTTCTTGTCTGCGTTCTCAGAGGCGTGAACGTCCGGCGGGAAATGTCCGGGAGCGAGCCCAGCTCCCAGCAAAACTTTCGCACGCTCAAGCCAGGAGAACCTAAGTAATGGACAAAGAGAGGCTCGACGAATACAAGCGGGCCATCGACGAACTACAGGAGGCCGTGGAACTGCTGCAGGGCGACGCGGTCGATCGCGCGGCGGCCGATGAAAAGTATCGAAAGGCCGCTATTCGCTGCGACATCGCCAGGGCCGCGCTGTACGAATCGGGTGAAAAGACTGATCCGAAGCCGGACCTGGAACAGGGCCAACCAGAAACTTAAATCAGTCACGGTGTAACGTTCATCGCCTCGCCCGCACTATAGGCCGGGAGGTGAACATCTACCGTGGCGTTCACAGACAATTGCGATCTCTTCGCTTCCGTCCATGAAGACGGAGTGAATCGAGTGATCACTCACATCCGGCGGCAAAGGCCATCCTGGTTCAATTATGCGAGCGCGGACATTGCCGCCAATCGCGAGCTGTGGTGCTCCAAGATCGACGTGACCGGCGATGTTATCAAGTACAACAACTCTTTCTTCACCATCATGCCGCCGCTGCCGATTCTGGGCGCGGATTCCCCTCCCCTTGGCATCGGGTTCATCGCACAACTGACGAAGGCGCTGATCGATTTTCATCCCGGCAACAAGTTTACGCTTCCTCCTCAGTTGAGCCCGCCCCTGCAACCGCAGCATTTTGCGCTCGACTTCCGGGTGTGCGGCGGACTGGGATGCGCCTCAGACAAGGAATTAGAACGCATCCCCATCGGCGGCGTGAGGACGAACGCGACGTTTGAAGCGCCCAAGACGGAGATTGTGCTGCGCACACGCCCCATCTGCTTCTGCCTGGATGTTTTCGTCACCGGCCACTTCACGCTTCAAAACGGGTACCTGCTGGGGCACGTCGACGGCATCGAGATCGTCGATATCACGCCGGACGGCCTGGAATCGAACCTGGAGTGCTACCTGAAAATGTGCGTCAACGCAGTCTTGCGAGAGAAGCTGGCGATTCAGATGGAGAGGCTGACGCTCAGCTTCCCGCTGTTCGATATCGCGACGGTGACGCTTGCACCGACGCCGAATCCCCCGGTGCCGCACAATCCGGCGGTGGAAGAAGATCAACTCAAGATCTTCATCACGATGACGGTCTAGAAAGGACTCCCCATGAGCCACATTACAATCGCCGCATCTTCGAAAGCGTTCGTGCAGTTGTTCAATAAAATCCGAGACAACTTTACATTCTCCAAGAGCGATTCGGGCAATTTCGGGCCGTTTTCGGCCAGTTACTCGGTTGCCATGCACCTGGAAGACGGAACCATCCAGCTCAACAATGACGATACGGTGGAGGTGAAGCACCTCAAGATCGTCTGGGATACCTTGAAGGTGCAAGTATGTTTCAACCTTCCCGGATTCTGCATCGGAGGGTGGTGCATCATTCCCGATCCGTGGAACGGCTGCCTGGTCGGCGTGCCGAAGATCTGCATCGGGGGACCGATCTGCGTGCCGCTCGACTTGAGCGGGCTGGTGTCCGAGGTGAACGATCTTAAGGCGAACCTGAATCCGGTTTATTTCGTGGATCCCGCGCGGACGGCAGGCGAATCGGATCTGGACGCCGAGTTCGCCGGGCATCCGAACAAATGGCGTATTTTTTTCGACCCTGTATTCGTCCACGTGGATCCGATCGACATCCCGGCTTCGGTGGCGAATATCATCGAGAATATTGTGCGGGATGCGATTGAGAGCATGTTCCCGGTGCTGCCTGGGTTCATCGTGGACGCGCTGCTGGCCGCCATCGGGCCGATTCTGGACCTGGTGAAGGGGATTCTGGGGATCGTGGGCGAGATTAACGACTGGCTCACGGACCTGCTGATGAACACGTTCGATCTGTTGGGAATTATCGAGACCGCGATCGCGGATTACTTCGCCGCGAAGACGCCCATCTACGAGTTCGAAGATCCGTATCCGATACTGGACGCCGGACCGGGTCTGATTCCGGTGAAGATCCCGATCCGGAACCTGGCGTCACACGTGAACTCGCAGGAAATGATCGTGACGGCGGATGTGGGCTGAGGGAAGGGAGCCAAATACAATGACAACGAGATTGAAAACTACACTTGACCCGAATCTCTACACGCAGATCGGGTTAGACAGCGGCTCGCTCACAATGCTGGGGACGATCGCGCACCCGTTGGGTGAGGCCGGGGAATATCGTGGGGCGCTGCACCTGGGCGCCGATGTTAAGGCGGTGTTCTTCATTACGGCGGACAGCAATAGTCCCATTGCGCAGGCGACCGTGGACCTGGCCGGCCTGGAAAAGGCGCAATCGGGATCGTCCGCGTCCGAAGGCGAAGAATCGTGCGGGTGTGCCGATGGCTCGAAGGAGGGTCCGAGCGGAAAGAAATACACTGTCAATCCGCGAGGGTACGTGTTGTTTCACCTGCAGAGCGGACAGGGCGGCTATTACGTACACCTGCGCCGCATCGATGCCGCGGAGAATGACAAAGGCTACGACACGCGCACTCTGAAGAATGGGGACGCGTTCACAGCGATGATTCTGCGGCCGGGCACCTATTCGATAAAGAATGTCGCGGGCAAGGGCGCGGCCCAGGTGGTGGTGCATTATCCCAAGGTCGGGGATAAGCCGTATGTGCCGCCGGCTCCCGTGCGAATCGAGTGCACGGCGAACGGGTTCGATACGAAGGGGAAACTGGAGCTGGGAGTGGGACAGGGCCTGGTGTTCCACGCCCGCACGGATTCGCGCATCGAAATCAAATTGGAGAAGGCCGATGATGGACCTGCGAGGACGGATCGCGGCCGATCAGGTTTTCGAAAACATCAGCTCGCGTGAAGCGGCGGCGCAGACTCGCGACCGGTTGGCGAGACTGATCCGGCGGATCGGCGTCGGAGAACGCGAGGATCAAATCCGACGGTGCGTCGAACTAGTGTGCGGAGGATCGTTGGGGGCGGGCTGGTCGAGCCTCAATGCGGACGGGAGTCCGATGCAATTTGCGCTTTCGCTTTCGCGAGGAAGACGTCCCGGATTTGAGTTCGTCGGCGAGGCATTCCGGACGGGGATGGAGTATCCTGGCCGGCGCGCATTCGGACTCCAAGTGGTCGCGCAACTGGCTGAGGTAATCGGCCTGGAGGCTGAATCGGAGGCCGTACGACACCATTTGGAAACGTTGACGGACAGCGGGCCGGCGCAGGATTGTGAAGATCCGGCGGGAGCGTTTTGGATCGGGGCGGCGTTTGAGGCGTCCGGGACCGCGTCGATCACGATCTACGCAAACGCCCGGCGCGGGGAGAAAGACGCGCGATGGAAGCGTCTGGCGCGATTTGCGGAATCGATAACGAACGCGGAATGGGCGCAGATCTTTTCTGTCGCGGAACGGTCTGCATTAAGTCCGCTGGGGGCAGGAGTGAGGATAAGCAGGCGCGGTAGTCCTCACGTGCGCGTCTATTTCGGGGCGTATGGTGTAAAGCCGGAGGACTGCCGGCGAATATTTCGGGAGGCGGGCGGCGGGGAGCCGTTCGATGGCACGCTGGCGGTGTTCTTTGAAGAAACGATGGCGGCGGAGGCGACGTTGCCAACGGGATCCGCGGTTTTCTCCTGG
>DATGGL010000162.1:0-4152 GCA_035308605.1 Bryobacteraceae bacterium | reverse complement strand
GACGTCGTTCCACCGCGCGGACCCGCGCGCGCCAGCAAGCGGCTCTGGGTCGGTGTTGTCTATCGCCCGCATTGGGCCGCGCACGATAGTAAGCGGGCCCCGGACCGAGGGACCTTAGACCGTAGCTGACTCTGTTCCCGTGTGGCCTAGCGCCGACCGCAGGGCTGACGCGAAGTCTTCGCCGGTTTGAAAACGATCGGCGGGATCCTTGGCCAAGGCCTGCGACAGGATGCTCTCCAACTCCGGGGGCAACGTCGGATCTACGTCGCACAGCCGTTCAGGTTCGTCGTTCACGATCCGCTTGGGGATGAAAGGCGCTTGAAACGGATGCGAGCCGGTGAGGAACTCGAACGAGACGATGGCCGTAGAGAACAGATCCGAGCGGCCGTCGCACTTCTGTCCGGTAATTTGCTCCGGAGCCATATAATTCGGCGTTCCGAGAACCTTGCCCGTCCGTGTGAGCGACGACGTCACCAGTCTCGCAATTCCGAAGTCGAGAATCTTTGCCTGCGTTCCGCCGTGCAGGAACAGGTTCCTCGGTTTTATGTCGCGATGCACAATTCCATGGCCATGGGCGTGTCCAAGGCCATCGCAGACTTCAGCGATCAAGCCAGTCTTCTGGCGGACGCTCAACGTCGACGACTTCATGGCAGCTCGCCAGTCGACGCCGTCGAGCAGTTCCATCGCAATATAAACTCCGGTTCCCGGAACTTCGCCCAAATCGTAGACCGTGACGATGGCGGGGTGACTCAACTGCGCGCAGGCGCGCGCCTCGCGGCGGAATCGCTCCGCCGATTCTTCATGAAGTTGAGATTCGGGCCGCATTACTTTCAGCGCGACGATTCGATCCAGAGTCGTGTCATGGGCCCGGTAAACAATGCCCATCGAGCCCGACCCGATCTGACTCAGCAGCTCATACCTGCCGAGATTCGGCGGCAGGGTGGGATCCTGGGAGGAGGTTACCGGCGACGTAACCATCGTACTGGTCATCTCTGCCATCTCGATCAGCTTTTCCACGCGCCCTCGCAGTTCGGCGTCGTCCCGGCAGGTATTGTTCAGATAATCCTCGCGGCTGGAGCCGGTCAATTCGATCGCGGCGTTGAAGATCTCTTGCAGATGCTCGTGAAGTTCAGGGGTCATGGATGTTCCCCGTCGATTTCCGATTTCAGCCAGACTTTTGCGAATCGCCAGTCGTTCTTGACGGTCTTGAGCGATACATCCAACACCTCGGCGATTTCTTCTTCCGTCAGACCGGCAAAGGAGTGCAACTCGACCACCTGCGCCTGCCTCGGGCTCAGCTCAGCGAGCCGTTCGAGAGCTTGATCCAGAGCCAGAAAACCGGCTAGATCCTTGAAAATCGCCGGGCCTTGATCCTCAATGGAAACTTTCTGCACCGCGCCTCCGTGACGCTCCGCGCCCTTGCTGCGGGCGTGGTCCACTAAAACGCGGCGCATGCTTCGGGTGACGGTGCAGAACAGATGTTTGCGATTTTCCCATTGAAACGGCTGGCCTTCGAACAGACGAATGTAGGCTTCATTGACCAGCGCGGTCGCCTGAAGAGTGTGATCCGCGCGCTCCCGCCGCATGTAAGCCCGAGCCACTTGCCTGAGTTCCTGATAGACCAGTGAAAACAGTTGTTCAGGCGTTTCATTCCGCCCAAGATAGGTCTCGATCAGGGTACGTTCGGCATCGAGTGGTTCGAGACCTTCGGTCATCGCATCCTCACTATTCCATTTTGAGCAGAATTACCGAAATGTTGTCGGGTCCGCCCGCGCCCCGTGCAAGCTGCACCAGCGTGGCCGCCGCGTCGTGGATCGACGGAGCCGCGGCCAAGGTCGCCGCGATCTCAGAGTCCGTTACCAGGCCATGCATCCCGTCGCTCGACAATAAGATCACGTCGCCGGGACTCAATTCGCGCTCGATAATATGGACGTCCACCAGATCCTTGGATCCGGCGGCCTGCGTCAGGAAATTCCGCATCGGATGGCTCGACATATCGATCTCAGCGCCGCCGCGGCCCGACATCGCTTTGGCCCACGTGTCATCCAGACTGAGCTGCTCAAGAGCATCGCGCCATAGATAAACGCGGCTGTCCCCGACGTTGCCGACGGTCACGTTCGAGCCGTCGGCGAGGAGCGCCGCAACCGTCGTCCCCATCCCGCCATATTCAGGGGCTTTCTCGGCCTGCCGCCAAACCTGCCGGTTGGCCAGTTGAATCGCGGTAATCAAGCGGTTGGCGTCGACGGAAAGATCGAAATTATAACCGAAGGGCCAAGTCACTTCCAGGCGGTCTTGAGAGGACCCGATGTAATGCTGCATGGTGGTGATGGCCAGTTCCGCCGCCAGCTCGCCGTGCGATCGTCCGCCCATACCGTCAGCGACGACATACAGACCCAGGGATTCATCCACCAGAATCCGGTCTTCATTTTTTTCGCGGACACAACCGATATCGGTAACACCGTGCGAAGAAATCATGGACGGGCCGGTCCTCTATTTAAGACGTGAGTATGTATGACGTGCACAGAATAAATCCTTCCCATTCTATCCGATACTCTCTTCTTCAACTCTCGCCAAAAACCTTTGGCGGATGGATGTGGATTGGGGCGCGATCCACAGTCCATCCGCGATTGTTCAGATGCATTCGTTACTCAGCCTGTTTGCGATCGAAGTAGACTACCGCGATGCGTTCCATCTCGGAGGGCTTCAGGTGGGGAGTCCGGACCTTTAAGGTTCGACCATTTGCCAGTTCAACGGCGGCAAGCGCGCAGCCGCTCTCATCGCCGCACCGGAAAACCAGTTTCGGCCGGACGTCTTTGGAGGCGTCGGCAGGGGCCGTCGAGGTCACGAACCGCGTAAGTCCGGCTTCGCGATTGTAGAGCTTCAGAATGCCGGAGTTGCTGTGGCCGTATTGCTCGATGGTGTAGGTGCCCGCGTCGAACGCCTGTCCGTTGGCACGGAACAGGAACGGAACGTCGGCAACCATATTGCTTTGTCCATAAGCCGCGGCGCCGCCGGTCAGCGAAACAGCAGCCAGAATCAGGGTGCGAGTCAAATTCGTTTTCATTGTCAATCTCCTTTGTTTGTCTTCGGAAGCTGTCTGCTTCCACCCAGACATGCGCGAAAGGGGATTGAAAGGGGTAAAAGGTTTTCTCGGGCCCGTTATCGGGCCCGTTTCTTACAAGATCGCCGCGATCGCCGCGGCAATCTTCTTCCCGTGAAACCGTCCATTCTCAATAAAAATCTCGTTCGTATGCATTCCGGCGACCAGTACTCCGGCCAGGTACATGCCCTTCCGGTCGCTTTCCAGGGTTTCCGGGTCCGTATTCGGCCGCTCCGTCTCAGGATCGAACCGGATTCCATGCTG
This sequence comes from Bryobacteraceae bacterium, assembly GCA_035308605.1. Lineage (GTDB taxonomy): Bacteria > Acidobacteriota > Terriglobia > Bryobacterales > Bryobacteraceae > Palsa-187. The sequence goes on along the minus strand of DATGGL010000162.1, from coordinate 788 downwards.
TTCCAGGAACTCCGTATCCGGCCGATATCCGACCATTGCGAAGATGAAGTCGTTCTTGACCGTCTTCTCGCCCTCCGGCGTCGACAGCACCACGGAGCTTTCCTCAATCCGCACCACGCTCGACCGGAAATATCCGCGAATTTCGCCGTTCTTGATCCGGTTCTCGATATTCGGCTTGATCCAATACTTGACGCGCGACGAAATTTCATCGCCGCGATGAACCAGCGTCACGCGCGCCCCGCTCCAGTGCAATTCGAGCGCCGCGATCGCCGCAGAATTCTTCGCTCCCACCACCATCACGTCGTGATTGTAGTAAGGATGCGGCTCCTTGTAATAGTGGATGACCTTCGGCAGCTCTTCGCCCGGAACGTTGAGCATATTCGGAACATCGTAGTACCCAGTCGAAAAAATCACTTTCTTCGACTTGTACTGACGCGCGCAGCCATTCATGTCGGTCGAATGCGTGACAAAGGAGCCATCGTCTCCGGAAACGCGTTCGACTTTCTGATACTGCCGGACATCGAGCTGATAGTGATCCGCCACCCGCCGGTAATATTTGAGCGCTTCCGCCCGAACCGGCTTCTCGTTCAACGACGTCATCGGAATGTCGCCGATTTCGAGCAGCTCAGGCGTTGTAAAAAAAACAAGATTCGTCGGATAGTTGTAGATCGAGTTGACGACGCAGCCTTTGTCGATCAGCACGACGCTGATGCCGCGGCGCTTCAACTCAATGCCGCAGGCAAGCCCGGTCGGGCCAGCGCCCACTACAACTACATCGAACGTTTCCA
>DATGGL010000161.1:0-1569 GCA_035308605.1 Bryobacteraceae bacterium | reverse complement strand
GAGCTTCTCCGGACAAATGTTTTACAATAACCGGGCTCGAAACTCATCATGCCTCGCAGCGTACTCCAACTCGATTCTCACGATAATGTCCTGGTCGCTCTTACGGATCTGAAGGCCGCGTCCCCGATCGAATTCGGCGGCCAGACATACATCCCACCTAGAAACATTCCCGCCAAGCACAAGTTCGCGATGCGTGACCTCGCCATCGGCGACGACATCAAGATGTATGGCGTTCTTGTTGGTCGAGCAGTGAAACCCATCGCCGCGGGAGATCTCATCACGACGGGCAACATTCAGCATCAGGCCGCGCCGTTTCACGAGCAGTCGGGCGATTTCCACTGGACTCCGCCGGATGTCTCGCGCCGAAAGGATCAGACATTTCTCGGATATCGCCGCTCCGATGGGCAAGTGGGCACGCGAAATTACTGGCTCGTCGTTCCGCTGGTTTTTTGCGAAAACAAGAACATCCAAGTTCTGAAGCAGGCTCTCGAAGAAGAATTGGGCTTCGCCGTGCCCCAGTTGTATCGTCAGCAGGTCGCTGACCTCGCGAAAGCTTATCGCGACGGAACCGCAGAGCAATCGGCGCCGCAGGATCTTCCAGCGAAAACCATTCCGACCCCGCGAAGGCGGCTGTTTGAAAACGTCGACGGCGTTCGCTTTCTGCTTCACGAAGGCGGGTGTGGCGGGACGCGCGAGGATTCCAATAATCTCTGCGGCCTCATTGCCGGCTACATTCACCACCCAAACGTTGCGGGTGCAACGGTCTTGAGCCTGGGCTGCCAGCATGCGCAGGTCGGGATTCTACGCGACGAGATTCGCAAACGGAATCCAAAGTTCGACAAGCCGCTGATCGTACTCGAACAGCAGCGCAGCGGCTCTGAAGCCGCGATGATGTCGGACGCAATCCGGCAAACGTTTCACGGCCTGGTCGAAGCCAACAAAGCGCAGCGAACCCCGGCACCTCTCGCGAATTTGTGCGTAGGCCTAAAGTGCGGCGGTTCAGACGGCTTTTCCGGCATCTCGGCGAATCCCGCGATCGGGTACACCGCCGATTTGCTCGCCGCCCTTGGCGGTCGAACCATCCTCTCGGAGTTTCCGGAGTTATGCGGAGTGGAACAGGAACTGATTGACCGCGGCACGAACGCAGCCGTAGGCAACCGTTTCATTCAACTGATGCGCGCCTATGCCGCGCGGGCCGCTGCCGTAGGGTCCGGCTTCGACATGAATCCGTCACCCGGCAATATGCGCGACGGACTCTTAACGGACGCCATGAAATCCGCCGGCGCTGCGAAAAAAGGCGGTACCTCGCCGGTAACCGCTGTCCTCGACTATCCCGAATACTCAACCGAGCCCGGCCTGAACCTGCAATGCACACCGGGTAACGACGTGGAGTGCGTGACGGCGCAAGTGGGCGCAGGAGCGAACGTGGTATTGTTCACGACCGGACTAGGCACGCCAACCGGAAATCCAATCACACCAGTCGTGAAGCTCTCCACCAACTCAGATCTGGCGCGACGCATGCACGACATCATCGACATCGACACGGGGACTGTAGTCGGCGGCGACGCG
>DATGGL010000160.1:0-43824 GCA_035308605.1 Bryobacteraceae bacterium | reverse complement strand
AGAGCTCCGGTATCACTCCAGCCTGTGAATATGTACTGGGTTCCAGCGCCCCCTGCCTGCGTTGCGACGGAGGAGACGTTGTGAGAACTGCCCACGACCCAATTCAAAGTTTGAGGAGTGCTATAGCTGGCGCTGTCCACTGTGTAGTTCAGCCCGGCAGGCGTAGTCTGGAACGTTACCTGCACCATGGGAACCGTGTTGGTGAGTGTAAAGCTGGCACTTAACGCGGCGGTGGTCGCGGTGACGATGTAATTCGCTCCCGCCGCACTGTTGGCGGTGAACGGAGCCGAAGCGGTTCCGGAAGCGTCGGTCGACACGAGGATCGAAGTCAGGCCGTTACTGAAAGTTCCGCTCGCGCCCGCGGCCGGCGCGGTGAAGGTAACTCCGATGCCCTGCAAAGGATTGCTCCCGGCGTCCTTCACCGTCACTGAGAGAGCGTTGGGAAAAGCCGTGCTGATCCCTGCCGACTGGGGAGTTGTTCCTGCGTTCGCTGTAACACTGGCCGGCGGACTGGCGGTATTGGTGAGCGTAAAACTCGCGTTCAAGGCCCCCGCGACCGCCGTGACTGAATAATTGGAGCCAACGGTACCGTTGGCCGTGAACGGTGCCGCCGCTACGCCTGAAGCGTTCGTCGCCACCGTAATGGTTTGCGTGCCGTTGCTGAATTTTCCGCTGGCGCCCGTCGACGGCGCGGTGAAAACTACGTTCACGCCGGCCAATAGATTATTTCCCGCATCCGCCACGGTCACTGCTAAAGCATTCGCGAACGCTGCGTTGACCACGGCCGACTGCGGCGTGGTGCCGGAATTCGCGGAAAGTTTCGACGGTAATCCTGCGATATTGGTAAGTGTGAACGCGGTGCTGAGAGCTCCCGTCGTCGCCGTCACGCTATAATTCGCACCCGCCACGCCATTCGCTGCGAACGCCGCCGACGCTGTGCCCGAGCCATCGGTGCCAACGGTAATCAGGGTCGAGTTGTTACTAAACGTCCCGCTCGCGCCGCTCCCCGGGGCTGCGAAGGTCACATAAACGCCTTGCAATGCATTGTGGCTTGAATCCTGGACGATCACGGCCGGCGCGACGGGAAAGTTCGTATTGATACCCACGGACTGGGGCGTGGCGCCCGCGACCGCCGTGATGCTTGCCGGTGGCGCTGCTAGGTTGGTGAGCACCAGGTTCGTGCTGAAAGCGCCGGCGGTGGCCGTTACGACGTAATTCGTTCCCGTGGTCCCATTGGCAGTGAACGGCGCGGCGGCCGTGCCGGTGCCATCCGTTGTTACCGTGATGGTGGCCGTGCCGTTCCCGAATTTTCCACTCGCGCCAGTGCCCGGAGCTACGAAGACTACACTGACCCCCGCGACCGGATTGTTGCTGGTATCCCTGACGCTAACAGCGAGCGAGGTAGCGAAGCCCGCATTGATCGCCGCCGACTGCGGCGTAACCCCTGGATTCGGTATGACACTCGCTGGCGTACCCGTGCTTTGTATGACCGTAATCTGCTGTCCGAGCACAGTGATATGTGCCACGCGAGCCGTGCCTGAGGCATTAGCCGTGAAAGAAAAATTCACGACGCCGTTTGTGATAGCCCCGATGGTAAGCCAACTCTGATCGCTGGTTGCGCTGACCTGAAGACCCGATGGAAGAACTGGCAGAAGCGCGTCCACTCCCGCTGTCGCCGGTTCCGCGGTGCTGGCAGGTCCGACGAATCCGAGGGTCAGTTTCCGGACCGCGGCCCCATCCGGATCGGCGATGTAAATGTTGCCGAGCCCATCGAGTGCGAGGGCGTCAGGGTAAGTCAAACCGGTGGAGAGGAGTGTGGTTACTTGTTGAGTAGAAGCACTCCAACGTTTAATCGCAGCGTGGTTGCCGTCGGAGATATAGACATTCCCTGAGCCATCCACCGCCACCCCTTCATTCAAGCTCAACCCCGACGAGACGAGCGTGGCCACCTGGTGTGTGGCGGAATTCCACATCTTGACAGCGTTATTGTTGGTGTCGCCGATGTAAACATTCCCCAAAACGTCAACGACAACGCCATGCGGAAGATTCAAGCCCGACACCAGTGTGCTTACTTGTTTGCTCGTGGCGTTCCATTCTTTAACCGCGTTGTTAAAGACGTCCGCGACGTAGACGTTCCCGGCGCTGTCGAGAGCGACGCCATGGGGAAGATTCAGGCCCGAGACCAGCGTCGTAGTTTGTTGCGTAGCCGCATTCCACTCCTTGAGCGCATCATTGTAGAAATCGCTCAGAAAGATGTTCCCCGAACCGTCCAGTGCCACTTGATTCGGCCCGGACAGCCCGCTCGATGTAAGCGGGCTCAATTGCTGTGTCGAAGCAGTCCACTTGTAAATTGTGTTCGCGACCGAATCGGCAATATACAGGTTGCCCGAACTGTCGACCGCGACGCCCTCAGGCAAGCTTAGGCCCGATGAAACCAACGTCGTCAGATAAGCCACGGAACTGTACAAGGCTCCCGCCTGCGTGACGGTGAGCGTGAGGGCGCTATTGTTGAACGTAATGGTTCCGGTCCGCGTCGCTCCGGCGTTCGCGTCGTAACTGAAAATGACGATCGCCCCGCCGGAGCCGCTTCCTGATGGAAGGTGCAGCCAGGACGCCGCAGTGCTGGCCGTCCAGGCACTCGTCGTAACCAATTCGACCGAATTGCTGCCCGCGCTCGCGGGCACCACCAGAGAGGAGACTCCCAGAGCCACAGGCGCGGGCTGCGTGATGGTGTACAGGCTCGAACTCACTGTGCTGTCGAGCAGACCCCCTCCGTATGCGATCGCCATAATCGTCGTGGTAGCGCTGACGGGGATGGGCGCGCCCGAGTACAGCGTCCCGACAGACTCGCTCGGGACAGTGCTGCCATCGGTGGTGTAACGGATTGACGCTCCTGATGTGGTCGTGCTGAGGCTCACACTCTGGCTGCCCGTGTACGCGCCGGAAGGGAGACTGAAGGACGGCGCCACAACCTGGCCTTGCCCAATCGTAAACTTTCCGAGCATCCCGCTATAACGGAATGTCACCGACGTTCCAGCAGTAAGCGTGACGGGGCTGGTCAGGCTCAGATTGGAATCGGACGAGAACGTGACGTTCTGGGCCCCGCTGTTCACAACCCGGACAAGAGCCCCGTCCTGTTCCTTGCTGGCATCGACGGTGGCCGTGACGGGGGCTGCATTTCCGTAAACAACCACGACGGGTCCATACGGCTCAATCAGGGTGGTCGCTGCCAGATTTACCACTCCGTGATTCGTGTCCGGATAGGTACAACCGGTGCACGTATCGCCCTGCCAGATTATATTCTTGTTCGTCAGCAGCGCCCAGATTAGACCGGAACTTGTCACAAACTCGTAATTCGGCGTTCCCGGGAAGTTCCAGGTGTTCGATCCGATGATTACGTTCGTCCAGTCGAAATTCCCCGTATTGTACCCGGGGTTGATCTCGTAGACTGCGTGCAGTGTGCGGCCATTTGCTGTGGCCGCGCTCGTGAAGTAGCCAGTATTGTTTTGAATCGTTACATTTGTCTGCGGGAACGTGAACGACAGAAAATTATAGCCGTTGTATTTGTCTACGATAAATGTATTATTCGAAATCAGCGTGGTTCCTTCGGTTTGCAGGATTCCGAAGGAAAAGCAATCGTGGCAGGTGTTGCCGCTGATGGTCACATTGGCGGGCGTGGCATCGCCCCCGACCAGGGGCGTGATGTATACAGCGGTTTTCGCAAGACTGCTGGCAGGCTGCCCGATGGTATCGAAGTAGTTATTGAGAATCTGGATCGATCCGGTCTCAGCGATGTGGTCGTCGCCGTTGATCGCGATCGCTTCACCCGCCATTTGCGAAATCGTGTTGGATTGAAACAGGTGCGCGACCAGTGCCTTACTTGTGCCTCCATACACCGCGTCCTCGACGCCGGCATTTGACCCGTTGGTCATCGTGGTATTCAGGACCTGCAAACTTGCAGCGAGAACCGAGATTGCATCTCCGTTGAAGTTCGTGATGGAAGAGTTGCTGATCACGAGCCCGTTCACGACAGAGCCGCCGGAGAAAATGTTCTCTCCCTTGAAGTCCTGAATGCTTATTGAATCGATGGTGATGTTGGAAAACGTTCCGCCCTCGAACATGTAAACAGCTTTGTGGGTGATGTCCCAGCCGTCCCCGGTTGTGGTCAAGGGCGGATCGGTGGGGCTGAAGCTGACGCTGTACGTATTTCCGTTCGTCATCCCGTACAGATGCAGTTTCGCGATCGCGATATTTGAAACCGATTCGCCGGCCGTGCCGTTGGGCCCGCCATTGTCTCCGATTGCCAGACAGTTCCCGCGGATGGTTGCGGTTTGACCTGGAAACTTTACGGTGCTGGTATACGTGGCCCATGCTCCCCGGCAGAATAAGTTGGTCTGAGGCGCGACACCGGTGACGGTTATGTTGCTATACCGAATCTTCACGGCGCCGGGAACCACGGAAGTTGTCTGGTCCGTCGTATTGATCACGTAGCCGCAAGTCGCTCCCGCCGGGCAACTCGCCGGCTGGGGCACCGTGACTGTGCCTCCACCAGCCTGGCCAACAGAGTCCAGGGCCGACTGAAACGCCGCGTGATTGTCGGTCCCGTAAGCGTAAACCGCACCCGTGATCGTGGCGGATGCCGGCGAACTCAATGTGATGGTCGTGGCGTTCTGTACGCTGGCGATGTTGCCTTCCAGAGTCATCGCTCCGTAAAAGTAAGTTGCGCTCGATACGCCAGAGACGGCAGCGGCGTTTAGATTTACGGAAGTGGACGACACCACGCTGGCAATGCTGGAAACAAGCATGCCACCGTTCGGTCCGGCTCCGGCCACGGCAATCCCTCGCCCGACGTCGCCTGATGCGAAGCTGGCGGCGCTGGAGACAAGCAATGTAGCGCCTGCCTGCATCGTTCCATCGGAATGCGACGTTCCGCCCGGCCCGGCTCCGATAACTTGAATGTATTTGCCAACATCGGCCGCCGAAAACGATCCACTCGCGGATTGGAACGTCGCAGAGCCCGCGGTGATCGCGCCGTCGGTTCTCATAATTCCATCCGCGACCGCCCCGAACGAAATCACGCTCGCGCCATTGGGCTGCGTCCCCGCAATCACGGTGTTGATGCTGGTGCCGGATTTCGTCGGATCCTGGGTGCTGGTTGCCTGTATGGTCACCTGCTGCGAACTTGCGACCGAACTGGGCGCGGTATAAAGGCCGGTCGTCGAAATCATACCCGGCCCCGACGCCACCGCCCAGGTGACGCCCGTATTATTTGTCCCCGTTACCGTCGCCGAGAACTGCTGCAACTGCCCGGCGTAGAGGGTTCCATTCTGAGGGGCCACCGCGACTCCCACGGGTATCAACGTGATGGTGGCCGTCCCAAAGACGGTTGGAAACGTAGTGCTCGTAGCCGCGACGGTCGTCGTCTGCTGACTGGAAACGGTGGCGGGCGCCGTGTAGAGTCCCGAGGAATTTATGTTGCCGGGACCCGAGACGATGCTCCAATTGAACTGCTGATAGCTTGCGCCGGACACGGCGGCGGACAGTTGCAGCGTCTGTGCCGCCCCTAACGTTGCCGTCGATGGCGTGACGCCGATCGCCACTCCACCCAAGACCGTGTACGGCGATTCTAGAGCGCCCATGTCGAACGCCGCACCCTGCAGACGTGGATTTCCGGCATAGTCTAACGGGATCGGCGGAATTCCCGTCAACAAGGAAGCAGGAAGCGCTGCGGCGTCCACAGCCGGGGAACCTTGCTGCAGAGCGTAGTTACTATTCGCCTGATTTTGGAAGAGCGGATTGCCCAGAATCGAGCCCGCATCCACTCCCAGACTCTGCCATTGGCTGAGCGTCAGATTGTTGTAGCTGAAATCGCTATTGATCTGGCCAAATACTGTGTTGGGATTGTAGAGATTGAATTCCGCCAGGGCAATGTCTGAGCTGACGGACGTTCCACCGTCCCACTGCTTCAAATTCGTTGTCGGCGAGAGGCAAATATTTCCGTAAAACGTGAAGGACGCGCCTCCCACGGGCTGGCTGCTCGAGTTGTTGTCAAGGACCACGCAGGAATAATTTCCCGCGGCTCTGGGGTCGAGGACGATTGTGCTAAAACGAACGGTATTTCCATTTCCCCACGAAACGATGGCGCTGGCATATCCGTCCGTCTCCAGGTAGCTGCCTTCGAGGAGAAGATTCTGAAATGTAAGATACGACCCATACATTACGACCTCGCCGTAGGGGCCGGTGACATGCGTTCCATCCACCAGCGCTTTTTGTCCATAAACTTCGAGCCGGGCGTTTTGAACCAGCCCTCCGGTTACGGTTACAGTCTCGTTGAGATTCTCGCCGTTGTTTATCGCCAGATTTCCGCCCAGCGAACTCATGTTCTGAACGGTTACGGAAGTGACGTTGGGGCCATGCATGTACAGCGCATAGTAATTGAAGCCTTCCTGGGGATCTTGCGGGTGATCGAAGACGCAGTTCTGCCAGACCGAGGTTTGATTGGGAAGAAGCGGCACTTCAGTCGCGTCGCCATAAGTTACGTAGGCATCGGCGCCTCCGTATCCCTGGCCGGGCATCGCCCACGCCGCATAAAGGTTCTTGCCTACAAATTGAGTCGAATTGATCGCTCCATAGTGATGCTTCCCGGCTCGATATGCCTCGCAACTGTCCACCAGCACATCCGTGCTGTTCTCGATCCGGAAGGCGTAACCACCGTTGAACGCAGCGCTTTCGTCGACCACCAGATTCCTGAAAATCAGGTGGCTGTGAAAATTGTTAAATACCACGTCCTGGCGTACGACTGCTGTGTAAACCTGCCCGTTTGTAGTTGGATTCGTAAGAGAATTGATGAGTAAAGTCGAGCCCGTGTAGGACCACGAGTTCGCCAGAGTAGCGGCGTTGTTGGAAGCGCTGTAATAAAAGAAGGTGTGATTCGCCAGCGCCGACAACACCGGCGTCGCGATCGTGTAGGAATAGAGGTTATTGCCGAGCGATTGGAACGACGCGTTGATGAGAACGACACTCCCCCAGAACTTAGGCTTCGACCCTGTCCCGTAGTCGGCAAACGTGATCGGATTCCCTTGAGCGCCGTCCGATGGCACGATCAGGGATTCATGCCATTCACCGCCGCGCTGAAAAAGAATAATGTCGCCGGGGTTAAACGTCCTTCCGTTAACCTTGGCCACTGTCTGCCACGGAGTGGATTGCGACAATCCATTATTCCCGTCATTGCCGGTGGGACTCACGTAGTAGGTGGTTCCCGTCCCAAACTGAGGTGGTGTCGTGTCGGTTACCGTGACGGTAACCTGCTGGCTTACGGAAGAACCATTGGACGCCGTCAACGTATAGGTCGTGGTTTGCGTCGGCGCGACGTAAAGGAAACTCTGCCCGGTAACGTTGTTTAGATCCTGTCCCGAGGTGTCGCCCACGGAATCGATCGAAAGGCTGGTTGCGCCGGATACAGACCACGACAGCCTGGTCACCATCCCGGGATTGATCGCCGTAGGCGAGGCGCCAAAAGACGAAATACTCGGCTGAGCTGCGCACACGACCGATCCGAGAAGTAAACCGCATAAAATTGCGCTGACGCCGGGTTGGGAAGCGGAACGTAATAGAGCGAAACTGTGACGTAACAAATTGGAGGCCTGCAAAAGCCAGGATTGCCGGAGCATGCTCATTAGTGCCGATCCGATGCTTTGGTTCTCGGGGCTTCATTGCGTAGGCCTGCTCGTGCCCAAAGGTGGAGGGGTTCAACACGGCTGACGCTTTGGGGCAGGGCAAAAGCTACATAAGCGTCGCCAACCGCGCCGCCGAGCTTGCCGCCACCAGTCGCGGCGATCACCACGTACTGCCTGCCGTTGACCTGATAAGTCGATGGAATCGCAAATCCGCCAAATGGCAGTTTGTAGCTCCACAACTCACTGCCAGTGGAGCTATCGAATGCTCGGATCTTTAAGTCGCGTGTTCCCGCGCAAAAGACTAAGCCCCCCGCAGTAACGATGGCGCCGCCGAAATTCTCCGTGCCTGTCTTGGGGATACCTCGTTTGGTGAGCTCGCCGTATTCGCCCAACGGCGTCTTCCATACGATTTTGCCGGTTTTAAGGTCAATAGCGTTCAGAGTTCCCCATGGGGGTTTAGAGCCCGGATAGCCTTGATCGTCTAGCAACTTTGGATAACCTTTCGTAACGTATTCGAATTGAGCTTCACCACCGACGGTCGCGCTATCGGGCGGGATGTCCCGATCGAACAGAAAATCAAATAGTTCCTGACGGGCGCTCGTGCTGATGGCAATGGGTGGCATCGAGTTCCGCCCATCCTTCAAGATGCTGAGTAGCTCGTCGTCGAGCATTCGGTTCGTCAGTCCGATCAGGGGCGGGGCCATGCCCTTACCCTTGCGATCCACGCCATGACAGACCGCGCAGTTCTGTTTGTACGCCTGCTCTCCGGCGGTTGGACCGAGCTTTGGATCGCGGTGCGCTCCAACGCGGGCGCGCACCACCGTCATGATCCAGGGAAGTTCATTGGCGCTCACGTAAAGGCGTCCGGTGGTCGGCTCAAACGCCGCGCCCGTCCATTGAGCTCCTCCATGCACGTCAAAATAAACGGTAGGCTTTCCGGGCTCGAACGGTTGGAACCAGCCGTAATTGGCATTTTCTACTTGTTTTGCGACAAATTCGTGAGCCTCTGGCGAAATGTCCGTGATGTAAGCCGGGTCGAAAACTTGACGCGCGAATGGTTCCGGCCGCTCGAAGACCGGTTGGTACGGCCAGGTGCGCTCGCCCGGCAATTTCGAGACCGGCGCGCGTTTCATCCGATACGGGAACAGCGGTTTGCCGGTGACCCGATCCAGCAGGAGCGTGTTGCCGATTTTCGTCACCTGCGCCACCGCATCCACTCGTTTGCCGTCATGCAGCACCGTCACCAGGTTCGGCGGCGCGGGGATGTCGAGATCCCAGATATCATGCCGGATTTCTTGAAAGGACCACATCACGCGACCGGTCTTGGCTTCCAGGGCAATTACGCTGTTTGCGTGCGCGTTTTCCCCCGCGTGGTCGACTCCGATAAAGTTGGGATGCGGTGAGCCGGTCGAGACATACACGATGCCGCGTTTCGCGTCGAGCGACATGCCGCCCCAACAGTTGCCGCCCTGATCCTCTTCCTCTGGATCGCTAGGTTTGGGGAGCACGCGAAACTCCCAGAGCCGTTTTCCGGTTGCGATCTCGAAACTCTCAATTACGTTCCAGTTCGCAACCACAATAATGTCCTGAAAAATTACCGGAGCGACCAGGCCTCCAGAAGCAACCCGTCCATGCTTCCCGAAGCCTTCAACCGGCGTTCCAGACTTCGGATCCAGCGCGAAGAGATCGTTGCCTGCCGTGAAAAACAGTCGTGGTCCCAGAACAGTGTTGCCCGGCCAGTAGACGAGTCCCCTCATCGCCGGGCGGGCGCCGGGTTTGAAGCGCCAGATCTCCTCGCCATTTGCAGCATTGATCGCGACGATACAGTCGCCTGCCGTCGGCGCGTACATCACACCGTTTGCGATCACAGGATTGGATTGAATGTTGGCCTTGCCGTCCTTCGAATGGTAAATCCACGCAACCTCAAGTTTGCTGACATTCGTCCGGTTGATCGAATTCAAAGACGAAAAGCGGCTTGAGGCAGAATTTCCCAGGGATCGCATCCAGGCGGCGTGATCCTCGTCATCCTCCAGCGCGGCCGTCAATTCGGTTGTAGCGGCTGCGGGGACGTCCTCATACTCCGGCAGGGATCTCCTTTGCTCCGGATCTTCGAGGGTCATTGATTCAACTGAATGAACCTTCCGGGTTTCAGGGTGCAGGCCGATCAGGTGAGCATGTCTGCGGAAAAATCCTGTCCGCCGAATCAGGAGGCCGCCGCCTGTCAAAGCGATAAGGACGACCGCCAGAAGCACACTTAGACGCCAGCTCATCTTGTTTTGTGATCTACGGGCAAGGCTTGATGGAAGGACCGGTCGGTGAGGATATACGGAGAGCCAATACGACGGTGAGTACTGAAATTAACTGATTTACTTTAGTGCCCGATCAGCGCTTTGACCTTTTCGTTTTGCGGATCCGGGAACCAGGTCCGGTACATCAGAACATCGCCCTGCTTAACCGAGTTAGTAAGCCGCTTCTGATACAAGTCCAGCGGGCCGTCTGCCGTATAGATCACCGAAAATGCCTCGGGATACACGGCCCGTACGCCGTCGTCGGTTCCCAAGCCACCTTTGCGCAGTTCCTTGTAAGGAGCCGAATACGCGTAATAGCGCATGGTCGAATGTTCCGGAATCAGCAGGATGTCGGGGAATGCATCCAGAACCTTTTGTAACACCGCGGAATCCATCGGGTTCGAATTGGTTGAGTTGGCGTTGGAGTCGACGTAAATCAGCGTGGCATTCCATCGCTTGCGTGCGTATCCGATCTTGTCGATAAGCAGTTGTGCAGGATCGGCGGCAGGCGTTTGCGTCGCGGACTTTTTGTCGGATGAGACCGTCAGTTGCTGGGGCCGGACTGCAACGCCGACCCGCAGCCCTGCGTTTCGGATGCGCGCGAAATATTCGTCGGCGATTTCGTCCATCTCCGGAGCCAATTCCGCTACCACCCTCGGATCCCCGATGTAGCTGATGGCGTGCGCGAACTGTTGCCCTTCGATATCCCAGGTAATCGCCCCTTGCGCATTCATGCTCTTCATGACGGAGACGGCGGTATCGGCCAATGTCATCAGCCGTTGTTTGAACTCCGCGCGACCCGCAGGCGTGGTCACATTCACGTGCGAATCACCAAACCATCCCTCGGGATTGGTAGCCCAGGATTGCGATGCCGTGGCCAGAAAAATGGCGCCGATCGGGCGCCGGTCTTGCCACTTCACCCGAAAAGGAAACGTCTGTGCAAACTGCCTGTAGACGTCCCCGACCAAGTCGTTTTCGCTGGCGTCGGTACGCCCGAATCGGAGCGAAATGTGAAACTCGTCGGTCCCCTTGGGTGGTATCGGGCGCGTGATCGTGGGATAACTGTCCGGGTAGTTGTTCACACGATCGGTGTGTACGCTGAGCGGGAAGACCGTATTCTTCGGTCTATCCAAAGCCCACGGAAATCCGATCATCAATTGTTTATCGATATCTTCGCTGACGATGGCCAAGGAGCCCGTTCCGTAAGAAACTCTGACCTGCGCCACATCGCCGATGTTGTGCATCAGCAGCGGAACTGAACCGTCATACTCTACGACCTTGTCCGGGAATCGCAGAATCATGGGTGTAAACAAAAGACCTTGAATCGTATCTGTCTCAGAGCTGTTGGTTGTCGTGATGGTCAACGAAAGGCGGTTTCTCAGCGTTTGATACCGGACCTTGACTTGTCCCCATGGAAAGGTTTCGGTAAGTTCCTTTTGAGCTTGATCCATCACCGGCGTGCCGTTGGTCGAGCCCGGTTGCGTCTCCCCGCCCGGCTTTTTGAGAACCACCTGATTGACTTTGAACTCGCCGTTATCGATAAACTCCAACTTGTTTACTTTCAGAGATTTAATACCGCTCTCCTGGAGCACGACGGCGACATCGTATTGCGGTTGGACAACCTTGATGATCAGTGCGGCCGCAACGGCCGCTCCCGCCACGGCGAACATCACCCATGTTTTTTTCATCGTCTTTCCAAAGGATTGACATCCATTATCACAGACGACGGCTCGTTGTGGGAGATGTGCAGCCTCTGCGTCGTTCGATCCCGGAACAGCGTCCGCTAGGTACCGGTACGCGTGAGAGTCACAAAGAAATCGCGTGCGATGGGCTCGATCTTAGCCTTGACTTCAGGGAAGCCGGCAAAAAGCCGCTCCAGGTCTGCCCGCTGGTATAGGAACAGGTCGCAACGCTTCTTGTAGCGCAGGCTTCGCTGCCAGGCCAGAAATCCTCCGGCGCAGGGGAACGATAGGAAAGCTTTCGACTGGGTCAACGAGATCACCTGTTTCACGATCTGTTTTGGATCCGCCATGTAATCCATGAAACCCATCACTATGACATAGTCGAACCGCTCGGCTGCCGTGAACTTGGAGAAGTCGGCGACTTTAAACTCGCATCTGCCGCCGACGCCGGCGCGCTGCGCGTGTTCTCCGGCGATCTTGAGCATCCCGTCCGCGAAGTCGATCCCGGTCACATGTGCCGCGCCCCGCTGCGCCAGAGTGATGGAGTAGTGACCCGGACCACAGCCAACATCGAGGACGGTCTTGCCTTGGATCGGATCGCATCCTTCGATCGACTTCCGGAACCGAAGCTTCATGCTCTTCCGGAAGAGATTGTTCACGACGCCATTGAACAGTCCATTGCGGTTGCTGTAGATGGCGTCAAAATCACCGGCGTACTGATGGAAAAATCCTTGGGTGCGTTCAGCGTTCATGGGTAGTGCTTCCTTTAATTGAGGTGTTGCGCGAAAGGTAGTCGCGGAATGTCGTTACTGGGAACTCATCCAGGAGCCGGGCCAGTTTCGATTCCGTGGTTGCCAAATTAACGTAAGTCTTAAAGCGGCGCCGCATGCCCATCGACAAGCGGGGTTGATACGGGTCGATCTCCCTCGGGTGGATATAAAAAACAACCGGTCTTCCTTGGTCGAGGACACGATGAGAGAGGTGCCGGATTGCGGAGTACGGGAGCAGCCGCAGGTAGCCGCCGCCGGAAAAACACATGGGCTTGCCCATGAGATCCACTACGGATATCGGGAATTCAAAGATGTGTCCGTTTCCCTGTTTGATCACGTAGGGCTCGCGTGCATTCGTCCGCATCCCGCCGTGCTCCCGCGGCGCCGGGAACACAGAGGCGTCGTAAGTGTAGCCGGCGTCGATAAGGGTTTCAAAGAACCAGTCGGAAACCGAGAAGCTGGGAGCCCGATACCCGACTACGGCCGTGCCCGACGCATCTTCCAGGAGTTTGCGCGCGCGGAGCACGTCGTCGTAAAACTGCGTGTTCGAGAGTTGATACGTCAATTGGTGCGCGTATCCGTGGGACGCGATCTCATGTCCCCGTTGGGATGCTTCCCGCACCAGGTTCGGAAATCGTTCGGCGATCCACCCCAGAAAAAAACATGTGACGGTCGCGTGCTTCTCGCTGAAAAGGTCCAGCAGCCGCATGAAATTGCGTTCCACGCAGGACGGCAGACTGTCCCACTGCGGAAGCTGCGGGGCTCCGGGAATGTCGATAATGTGGAACCAATCCTCCACATCCACGCTAAAGATGCTCTCGCTTTGTGCCCGAAGATCAACGTCTTCGTCCACGCGCGGCGATGCAAACACCGCGCTGTCGCGGAACCCTGGATCGCGGGCTCGCTTCACGGCGGGACCAGCGCTCCCGCCTGAAACCCGGCCGGCGTCGCCCGCGGCTTGCCCCTGCAACGTGTTCGCGCCGCGCTCCGAACCACCGACGATGGGGGCCCGATTCTCGTTACGCCCGGCGCCGTACGCTACATTGTGTCGACGTTGTTGAAATCTGTTAGCCATCATCGCCCGCCACTGTTTGTCATTTGCAAGGTTGCCCCGAAGTTTCCCGCACGAAGATAGATCTTTTCAAGTCGGCCAGCCCGATCGAAATGTTGCTCACAGTTCCTTCTCATCCGAAAGTGCAAACGCGACGTATTCGTCTCCGGACGGACTCTCTGCAATCGAACCACCGCCCGCGGCCAAGACCACATACTGTTTTCCTTTCACCGCGTACGTAGCGGGAGTAGCGTGGCCGGCGGCGTGCAATTCCGTTTGCCACAAGACCTTGCCCGTATCGACGTCGAACGCGCGAAATGCCCGGTCTTTCGTGGCGGCGATGAAGACTACGCCCCCAGCCGTCACAATGGGTCCGCCCGCATTCTCCGTGCCGGTTACCGGGACGCCTCGCGCTGTGAGTTCCTTATACTCTCCCAGCGGCGCCTGCCACACAACATCGCCGCTGGTCAAATCAATGGCCGTGAGCTTTCCCCACGGCGGCTTGATCGCCGGATAACCGTCCGGATCGAGGAACCGAAAGAACCCGCGAAATCCAAATTTGAATCCCGCCTTCGGCTTTGCGTCCGTCATTTCCAACAAATAAGGAACATCGTTCGAATTCACGATCAGGCGGCTGGTCCGCGGATCCAATGCTCCACCGCCCCAATTGACTCCTCCGTCAAACCCGGGCGTGACAATCGTTCCTCGTCTGCTCGGCGGCGCATAAATGGCCGCGCCGGAAACCGTGCGAAACTTCTCGAGGGCAGAGGCGTGAGCCGCCGGAGAAAGGTCCGTGAGGTCACTTTCCGTAATTTCCAGCCGGGAAAGCGGCGCCGGCTTCAACGGAAACGGCTGCGTGCGCCAGGTCTGCTCGCCTTCGAGATCGGAAGCCGGAACGGCCCGTTCCTCCACCGGGAAAAGCGGTGTTCCGGTGTCGCGATTGAGCACGAAAATCAATCCGTTCTTGAGCGGTTGAACCACGGCGTCGACGGGCTTACCGTCGCGGCGAAGCGTGACCAGATTCGGTGGACACGCCAGATCATAGTCCCAAAGATCGTGGTGGATCATTTGATAAGACCAGACCAACTCGCCCGTAGCCGCTCGAATCGCCACCAGCGAATCGCTGAACAGATTCTTCCCAATCCGGTCCCCACCGTAGAAATCGAATGTCGCGGAGCCGATCGGCAGGAATACCAGTCCCCGCTGATCGTCCGCAGTCATCCCACCCCAAGCGTTCGCCCCGCCCGCCTGCTTCCAGGCATCGGCGGGCCAGGTATCGTAACCGGTCTCTCCCGGCTTGGGAATGGTATGGAAAACCCACCTTCGTTCGCCCGATCGGACATCCAGCCCCTGAACATAGCCTGGCGCTGCCGGTTCCGGACCCTCGGCAACTAATGATCCGATCACCAGGACGTCCCTGCATATGACAGGAGGCGACGTGACCGAGAAGAGTAGTCCGTCAATGCTCCGTTCCAGATTCTGCGTAAGATTGACGAATCCGTTCTTTCCAAACGTCGCCACGGGACGCCCGGTTCGCGCGTCCAAAGCCACTAGCCTGCGGCCGCCTGCGAAAAAGATCCGCTTATCCTGACCATCCTCCCAATACGTCAGCCCGCGGTTCGGGCCGAGGCGGCGCTCCTCTTCCATCGGGTTCGGCAGGAGGTGGCGAAGCACCCGGTCAGCCAGAAGCTTCGGCCTGCGCAGAAGACCACTGTCCTTCGCCGGCGCTCCTGAGGCGAGCATCGTGAACGCCAACATCCACACCGGCGCGTGGCGAACCAGCGCGGCCCGCGACCGCATCGAGCGGATTATCAACAGCACGGCGCCCGTCATCAGAAGCACAAGAATGATCGCTGCGGCCCACGCGCGAGCGTAGCTCGGGCGCTCTGGAAAGGGATTAAATTTCCATATCTCCCGGCCCGTGCCGGCATCCAGCGCAATCACCTCCAGTACGGGCGAGGTGACGTACATAACTCCCGCGACAATCAGGGGCGTGCACTCCATGCTCGTTTTCAGCGAATCGCTGTTGTTTCCCGCGTGGTACGTCCATGCGACTCGAAGCTTCGAGATGTTGGTTCGATTGATCTGATCCAAGGCTGAAAACCGCGTCTTGTCCGAGTCTTTTCCGTAATCCCGCCAGTCGCTGTCAGGCGCCGCTGCACACGCGAAGAGGCTCAAGACCGGCAAGGCCAGAGCGCACCACGTCTGTGTCGTCAGCGTCATCACTCCCAGCTTCATTACCCTTAGGTTCGTCCAGCGGCTGTCGTTTTCAGCTCAGGATCCTCGTGGACCACGTTGAGCCGGTCTCTGTTCGTCGATGAAACCGCGCTATTTGTCTCGGATTCCACGAAATAAAGTGGCTGATCCTTGGTTTCATCCAGAATGCGGGCGATATACTCCGAAATAATGGTAAGGATCGTGAACAGCAGCAGGAACATCGTTGTATTCGTCAGCGAAGTTGTAATCCAGCCCTCAGCGATGTGCGATTTCACCAGACTGATCACCAGGATGTAGAACAGATAGAACGTGCTCGCCATGCTCGCCAGCATCCCCAGAATCGAGGCGAAGCGAAGCGGAGCGGCGCTATTGGACACAAGAATATCGGCCACCGACAGCAACTGCCGGAAAACCCGGCGAAGCCCCGACTGCTTGCGACGCGCCGGCGCGCCCTGGTAACTGATCACGTCCTGGTTCAGCCCAATCGACGCGTTCAGGCAGCTAAGGTAGCGGTTCTTACTGCGAATTCGGATTATCGAGTTCACCAGCCGCCGGCTGAACAGCCTGTAATAGGACTCATCCGGCCGCAACGAGAATCCCAGGATTCGGCTGGCCACCTTGTAGACATTCCGGCTTACCAGCTTGTCGAGCATGCCCTCCGGCCCGCCCATGGGCACCGCCGCGATGGAATCGCAGCCCTGGATTCCACGCGCCACCAGTTCGGGAATCAACTCCGGCGGATGAAGAATCGAATCCATAATGACGACGTAGTCGCCGATGGCATGGTCCAGGGCCGCGGCCAGAGCGATTTCCTTGCTATACATTCGCGAAAGCCGAATCAAGCGAACGTTGGGCAGCACGCTTTGGAGGTTCTGAACGCTGAAATACACGTTGAGCGGCGATCCATTGTCGATCAGGAGCAGTTCGTAGTAGAGGTAATGCGCCTCCAGCACCCGGAGCGTGTTCCTGATGAACGGCTCGGCCGCGCCTGCGTCATTTGGCAGAATCGCAGCCACCGATACGAGCGTGTCCGTATTGGCTTGACGCGGGGCTGCATCCCCGTTGGTTATGTTATGTGCAACAGACATTCTGTGGACCTCGGAGAGAATTCATCACTTCCTAACGTGCGGACGATATCGTATATGTTGTCGATCTTTGCGCCCAGAATCACGTACAGGCCTTTTCCCCCGTAGTTACGGGAGCACAAGATCGGACGGCCATCGTCCACTTCATTCCGCAACAAGACGGTCTTGGTTTCGAACAGCGACTTGACGTACGTCACATCCCGGAGCGCGGGCAAAAACCTCTGCGCGTCTTTGATCATGAAGATAGCCTTAGACGAACGATCGAGGACCGCCGGGGAAGGCCGTGAATCCCCGGCATCGCTCCACGCCTCGTGCGGCGTGTACCGTACATGCGATAGAGTGTGCAGCCCCAGAGACGGAAACGGGATGGTCGAAAAGAACGGACCATCCATAACCGTAACGCCTATATTTTCAAGCGCCGGCGGCATCTTTACTAGCGCGAGCTCGGCTACTTCATGCTTCAACGGCAATTTCGGTAGGGCGGAGCGGTCCAATAGCTGGTTGATTTGAGAGTACGTACAGTTAAACGCGTAGGACGTTTTCAATTCGCTGCCATCTTCTAGAAAAACCCGAAGAGATTCCGCGGGCGTGCGAGATATTCTATCAACTTCCCGCCTGCAAGCAACCTCGATATTGAGTTCTTGCAGTTTGGCCTTCATGCGCGTCCGCAGCTTTGCGGCGTCGAATGCGCATTCCTCCGCCGCGAACACCTCTTCGATCAGCGCGGGATTAAAAAGCTTCGCGACCGTCGCCGGCGGTTTGTGAAGCGGAATTCCGACCTGTTGGCAAAACTTTTGAAACTGGTACGCCGTCACTTTGGACCCGCCGCGCGCGATTGCATATACGTGCAGAAAAGTGCGGTCCAGGCAATCCTGAAATTCCGACGTAAATTGCGGGTAATTCACGGCGGACCGCATCGCGGTCAACAGGCTTCGCGGGTAGTGGTACCCATTGTGGACCCGCGCCTGGTTGGCGTACGATGCACGCATCAGCAGGCCCGGCTCGCGTTCGACAATAAGAATACGCGACAGGCGAGGCGCCAGCGCAAGGGCGACGGAGCAGCCGTAAAATCCTCCGCCGATGATGACCGCGTCGTATTCTTCGTGCCGAAACATCAGAATGATAATCCTTACCCTGCCACAGCCGTGCGAGCGTTAAAACGCTCGGTTTGCTCCACCCGGAGCCTGGTCGATGCGAACGTTACGAGCTTCGCCTGCAGAGCGCCTGCGAACGGGCCGATAAGCATTCCGAGTTCGGACTTCTTCGGATCCCGTCCAAAAGTGATCGAGCCTGAAGGCAAAAGCGGAACTTGAAGGCGCGATGACGCCTCGCGCGGTTCGTGTTGGGGCAGCCTCTCCTCAAACCAATCACCGCCCACCCTTAAGGCAACGTAGCTGAATTCTGCCTGCCGGCAGGTATCTCGAAGCGCCACCCAGCATTCCTCCACGTTCGTCGCTGCGGCCAGGCACTCCTCATACTCCTTCAGGTGTATCTGAGTCCGCAACGCAGTCCGAAATTGTCCGGCGAACACAAACCGGCTGAAGACCTTGAATTCGGAGTACTTCAGGCACCGGAACCCAGCGTAGGCGGCCGCTGCCAGGAACGCGAGCATCACGGTGGCCAACTGAGGCCGCAGGATGGTCTGGAGAACCGCGAATAAGGCGGCCATTGCGGATGCGCCATAAAGGATCAATGCAGCGCTGCGCTGGCTGAACCCCATCGAAAGGATACGGTGATGAATGTGATTCCGGTCCGCTCCGAAGATGGGACGGTTCCTGAGAAACCGCCGGCTGATCGACAGCAGCACTTCGGCCGTCGGGAAAGCCAGCGCCACCAAAGGAGCAGCTCTTCCCAGACCCGTCGCAGCGTGCCGGTTCCACATCAGCCCCGCGCATCCCAGCAGAAAACCGCACAGCAGACTTCCAGAGTCGCCAAGAAACACCGACGCCGGATTGAAGTTGTAACACAGAAATCCGAGCAGCCCTCCCACCAGCGGCGCCATCGTGAGGGCAAGTCCAGGATGATGATGCAGCAGGGAAGCCATAAGCAGGCTGACACTGGCCAGCAACGCGACGCCCGCTGCCAATCCGTCAATACCGTCGATCAAATTAATGGCGTTAGCGCAAAACACCAGCCACAGAACACTCACCAACGCGATCAGAATGGGCGAGTAGCCCTGCGGCGTGTCCAAACGCACGCCGGCCCAGCAAGCGTAACTTGCCGCCGCGAATTGACCGGCCAATTTTCGCCCCGGGCTAAGTCCCTTGATGTCGTCGTACAATCCTGTGGCGAAAATCAACACGACGGCAGGCATTAGCCGCACCATGAGCTGGATGCTCGGGTCCTGCCAATTAAACATCGCTCTCCACTGCCCGCCCAACGCCAGCAGGGCGACTGCCGCCAGGAAATAGCTGACCACCAGCGGAATTCCGCCGACGCGCGGCACCGGTCGAACATGTATCTTGCGTTCTGCATTCGGCCGGTCGACTACTTCCAGGAAACCGAAAAAGTCACGAAAAAAAGGCGTCAGGAAGAATGAGACCAACAAAGAACATAGCGCAACGACAATCAGCGCGAACATTCCGATCCTCCAACCAGCAATTCGAACGGGCTGCCCCCTGGCAAACTGACGCCAGGGAAGTCACTGGTCGCTCTTAACGGCGGCCTGTACCCAACTGAAACCGCATTCACCATCTGCCTTGGATTTCCTAAGCTACGGGGACCTGCTCGGTGGCCCCGAGCTCCGCTCCCAGTACGGAACAAAGCCGCGACGCGGCCTGGGGCATATCGTAATTCTTCAGAAACGCGTCGCGCGCCCGGACGCCGGCGGACGGAATCGAATCCCGCTCCGCCTGCAGTCCCTCAAGCAGTCTGACCAAGCCCGGCCCGTCACCACACTCCACTTGCCAGCCACACTGAAAGCGGCGAATGATCGCCGACGGCGTGGTGGCCTGCGGCCCGATATACAGAATCGGCCGACCCGCCGCCAGCAAACCGTACACTTTACTCGGCACCACCGACCCGGCGCATTCCGTGCGCTGTGTCACCAGCCCGATGTCCGCTTCCGACAAACTCACCGCCAGTTGCTCCCGTGAACAATACGGAAGGAACGTGACGTTATCCAGCCCTTTCTGCTGGCACCACTCCCGGATCCTGGTCTGGCCAACTCCGGAACCCACGAACCGGAACTCGAACCTGGGGTCGCTTTTCAGCGCCTCGATTGCGAATAGCAAGGTGTCGATGTCGTGAGACAACCCCATGTTTCCGGAATACATGAGCACCAGTGGACCGCTGCGGCGGCGGGCGATCGGGAAGATACTCTTTCCGTCTGCCCAGTTTTCGACCACATGAAGTTTATGCTCCGGTATGCCGCGGCCTTGCAGCCGGCTCCGCATGCATTCGCCAATCGTAATCACGCCGTCGGCTCGGGCGTAGGCGCGATCCGCAATGCGATACAGCAGGCGGGTCACCAGCGACTTTGCCTTGAATATTCCCACGTCCACGAAGGCTTCCGGAAACAGATCCATTACCCAGATAAAGTGACGCTCGCCGCGAAGTCGTTGCAGAATTGCGCCGATGACGAACAAC
Organism: Bryobacteraceae bacterium; assembly: GCA_035308605.1. GTDB lineage: Bacteria > Acidobacteriota > Terriglobia > Bryobacterales > Bryobacteraceae > Palsa-187. The sequence goes on along the minus strand of DATGGL010000160.1, from coordinate 23,467 downwards.
ATGGGAGGCGTTGTCATCGTGACCACCACATCCACGCGGGGCATTCGGCAACCCGCCCACAGTGCGCCCACCAGAAACGACAGATACGACAGCGGACGCGCAAATCGCCCGTGCGAGAACCCCAAGGTCGGGATTCTATGAACGGTTACACGAGGAGCCTCCTCGTCCGGACTTCCACCAGCGTACGTGCTGTTGCTGCAGATTACAGAGACTTCGTGACCCTGCGCGGCCAGCACACGTGTGAAATCGGTAAGCAACTGGCTGGTCGCCGCGGCGTCCGGCCAGAAAAATTGATTGATGAATAGAACTTTCAGACGGTTCCTCGCATTTCGTCTATGGAAAGCTACCGGCTTAAGGACGCTACCTTGTCCGTAACGGAAGTTGATCTGATCTCTCGGCGGCGGATGAATTTCGCCGGGTTGCCGCCATGAATCTCATAAGCGGGAATGTTCCCGCTCGCTACCGCTCCGAACCCCACCACCGCCCCTTCCCCGACCACTGTTCCGGGAGCTAGCGAGGCCCGCGCACCCACCCACGCCCCGCTATGAATTTGAATCGGTTGCACGACCAATCGGAAGGCTGGATCCGACCAATCATGATTGCCCGTGCACAAATATGCACCCTGCGAGATACAGACGTTGTCTCCGATCGTAATCGTCGTCAGATTATCGATCCAGGCATCTTCGCCAAACCAACAATGATCGCCAGCTTTTAAAAACCAGGGATACTTGACCCTGAAGCCAGGCTTGATCACCGCTCCGTTTCCGATCTCCGCCCCAAACAGCCTCAAAAGCCACCTTCGAAAGGCGGAGGAAGGTATCACCGAGCTTCGTAATAACGGAAGACCCGCCAGGAACCAGACCACCCGCGTAAGCGAGGATCCACCCGGATCGTACTCGGGATTCTTGAATCGGGAAAGGTCGACTCTCTCCATGCAGCTATGCCATTTCGACGCTCACAGGCTTGGATCCGCCGAGCGCCCAATCATATACTTCCGCCATCTGTTTGCCGATCACCGGCCACCGGAATCGCTCATGAATCAGGTTGCGCCCGCGTTGACCCATCTGCGCCGCCGTTTGCGAAGACGTTTCCAGGAACTCTTCCAGAGCTTGTTCCAGGGCAGTCAATTCCGGCTCAATCACCCATCCACATTTATGGTTGGAAACCTCCGGTATGTGACATGGATGGGTCACGATTACCGGTAATCCCATCGCCAAAGCCTCGAGCACCGCAACGCTGAAGCCCTCCGAGTATGACGGCAGGACAAAAAGATCAGATGCAGCCAGCGCAGCCCATTTGCGCGGTCCGGGAAGCATGCCTGCGAAAGTGACGCTGTTTCTGATTTTAAGATCGTCCACCATCCGCTCGAGCGCAGCGCGCGTATTTTCGGAATCCGGGCCCGCGATCACCAAGTGCACGTCCTTCGCGGAACGCGATACCTGGGCCCAGGCGTTTAAAAGCAGATGCAAACCCTTCTTGGGATGAAGGCGGCCGAGAAAGAGCGCGATTTTCTGGCCCCGCAACTGGGGATGAGCCTCCCAAAACAGTTCGGGGCTCGAATCGCGTGGCACATCCACGCCGCTCGGAATGATGGCGATCGGATTCGTCAGGCCGATGCGGCGGTAGTCGTCCGCTTCGTCCGCCGTGAGTGCGCGCAGGCAAGTAGCGCGCCGCAGATTACCGGTCTCGATGAGCGCCGCATACAGCGCCTTCTTGATTCGTTTATGCTGCAAGGCCCAGCGATCGAGCATGCCGTGCGCGGAGATGATATAGGGGCGCTTACAAGCCCGGGCCAGGCTCGCCGCCACGGAGCAATGGGTCTCCCAAACGCCATGGATGTGTAAGCCCTGAACATTTCGGATCCGCTCTCGAAAACGTTGGCGGAGACCCATGTTCAGCATCCAGGTTGCCCGGCCCGGCGGAAAACAATCGGATCTTGCGCGGTCCATCGCGGAAAGATGTTCGAACTCCGCAGCCTCGCAGAATCCTGCGATGGGCGACTGATACCCGCTCTCCGCTTCAGTCGCGCGGCAGAATTGCGGCACCGAAGACGCTATGCCGCCGAAGCGCGGATCAAGATGAGACATCACCTGCAGCCAGGAGGCCGTGCTCTTGGCTTCGCCCGACGGAATGACCGGAGATTGCTTTAGCGCTTGCAAATCCGCACTACCTCCTCCGCCCATAATTCCGGTGAATATCTGGCAATGATCTCGCGGGAACACCGGCCCATCCGCTGCCGGCGCTCCGGATTCAGACCGGCGAACTTCGTGAGAAGTGGTCCAAGCTCACGTGGATCTGAGGGATTAAAGACATAGCCGTTCTTCTCTGGTTCAACCAGATCGTCCGCGCACCCGCAGCGATCCGAAACAATCAGCGGCAGGCCCGCCGCCATGGCTTCGTTCACCACCAACCCCCACGGCTCACGCATGCTGGGAAGAACGAAACAATCCGCGAAGGCAAAATACGGCACAATATCCGCCGTATTCTTGAGGCCGGCAAATACCACGGAATCCGCGATACCCGCCGCCGCTGCTTGCGCCTTGAGTTGCGCGGCGGAAGGTCCGTCGCCGACCAGGACCAGCGACCAGTTGCCGCCGTTGCGGCGATATTGCTCAAACGCCGTGATCAATCCGTCGACGTTCTTCTCCGGCGCCAGCCGGCCGACGAATAGAAAATAATTCTCCGGCAGATTCTCGTGCCCGCCCCTGCCTCGCTTCCGGCAGTTGTCGGCCTGCTCCTGGTAATAATCGTTGTCCACGACATCGTACAGGCGAGCGATTTTGTCCTCGCGAAATCCCAAGGTCTTGAGATAAGCAATCTGTCGGACGCCGCCTGCAATCGACGCGTGAAACAGAACGCGCAGGGCCGCGCCTTTCATCGCCTCTTTGAATCGATGCCTCGGGTGATCGTCGAACGTCGATTCGCTCATCAGAATCGTCGTCTTACCGTGCAGCCGCGCCCAAAACGTGGCGGCGATGGCGGGAAGCGTGTAATAACCCGGGATCAAAATCGCGTCAGGATTCAGTTCGCTCAGCTTGGTCCACAGCTTCTTGGCAAGTTGCCGCTGGCCGGCCTCTTTCCATCCGTGGTCGGGATCGAGCGTCGTAATCGGAAGCCCGTCCCACTCGGTGGAGCGAAATACCAGGTTGCCATGAACTCCTGCCCGCCCCACCAACTCGATGCCCACTGCATCGAGCTGAGGATGGTGCGCCAGGGGTCGGAAGCGCGCGACATGGTAGGCGTACCAATCGATCCAGATCACGGCCAGACGTGTACTGTCGCGGCGTTTTTGAACACCGTCTTGAACTGCCGCGATATCTAAAGAATCGGTTCGAGACACCGTCACATCTCCGAGGGGCTGACCCGCAAGGGGGCCTGAACGACCATCTGCGGTGTACGCGAGCGGTGCCATCCGGAACCGCGCCACGCAAGCCACAGCGGTATCGATAAGATCAACGTGCGGAAGATCACCGCTTCCATGGTTTGCATCACGAAATAAATGGAAAGCGCGGCGGCGATGATGTATTGGGTAACCCACGGCCCGCCGACCAGATGCGTCTTCTTCCAAGCCAATCCGAAGAGCTTTCCGAGGACCCAGAGCGCGGGCAAATTGAGCCAGCGAAACTCGAGCCAGAGATCCGAAATAATCCCCGGCGCCGAGCCAACCGCGCCTTCCCATCCCAAAGCTTCCGCGAATCCTTCCCCGGTTCCGGCGTTGTGATTCAGCTCCGGTAACCCGAAATCTTCATACTTTGTGGGCCAGACGGCGCTGGGAATCGGACGTATCACGACTTGCGCCAGCATGCGGCGGCCCCAATAGAACTTTTGAACTTGTTCCGACGCCAGAATTGCCCCGGTTCCGTAGATGTACTCATTGCCTGTGTCCGGTTTCTCCACGATGGAGGAGACATCGGTGGTCAGCGATGCGTCGGAACCAAGATGAATGTTCTGCCGGTTCGTAACCAGGAACAACATCAGAAACCCGACGGTCGCGCCCGTCACCGCCGCCACCACCAGGGACGGCCGCTTCCTGCGCGTGAGATACCACCCCATTGTGATGATGGTGCTGATCATGAACGTCGGTCCGCGACGCGCGGTCAGCGCCGCCTGGAGTACCCAGGGTCCGATAAAGAAAACTAAAAGCGGGATGTACGCAATCCGCAGGATGCCGGTCCGCGTGGCGGCGCAGAGAATCAACAAAAAGGAAGGGAACATCAGCAGCGAAGCATCCCGGACGTAGCCGCTGTCGTCCCAGCCACCGCTATAAGCCTGGCTGAAGGCGTCCGTAAAACCACCCACGTTGATGATCGTGATTCCCCAGGCGCCAACACCGATGCATCCCAGAACGATTCCGACGATGGTCAGGACGCGGGCAGAGGACTCGCTTACGGGCTCCTGCTGTACCGGCGGATCTGGTAATTTGCAGCCGACTCCCAGACATCCGATAAGAAATGCTGCGACGCCCGCAATATTGATCACCTGCACGAAAATAAGTTGATCTGCCTGAAAGAATCCGTCCAGCCCGCCCGAGCTATACAACTTCATCGGCATCCACGCATAGAGGAAGCCCATCATCGGACCGATGAACATCACGGGATGAAATACGTCGCGGCTTCCCGCGTACGCGTAGACCATGGCTGCAGCGACCATGGCGATCACCGCCCAAAGCAGAAACTCAAACATAGCGTCCCGCTCCGGCCGGTTGCTCTTGCTGCAGAATCTGGCCGACGGCCTCCGCGACGTTCGTCCGGAACCGGTCCCACGTAAAATACTCGGCACGCCGTCGCGCCGCCTGCCCCATGGCTTCGACGTCGTCCGGTCTTTGCAGAAAATGTTCGATCGCACCGGCCAGTCCCGCCGCATCGCCAGGCTCGATAACCAGGCCTTCCTTGCCTTGGCGAACCAGATCGCGCGCAGCAGTTCTAGTAGTACTGATAATCGCCAGCCCCGATGCCATCGCCTCCAGAAGAACCTGTGCGAAACCTTCCGCCAGGGAAGGGAACACAAAGATATCCGAGGATTGGTACATCTCCCGCAGCCCCTGCGCGCTTATCGAAGGGAAGATCCGGATTGCCGCCTTGCTCTGCTTGAACAAAGCCAAGTCATCCACGGCGCGGCCGCAGACAGTCAGTTCCACCGCGTCCTTCGGAAGCGCTTCCATCGCCTCGATGAGATACTTGATTCCCTTTCGCTGGCCGATCGTCCCCACAAACAATAACTGAAGCTTGGCGTTGTTCCGTTTCCCTTTTCGCGGAACGAATCCCTGGAGATCGATGCCGTATGGGATGACGCCGATTCGTTCGCCGGGAATGCCTGTCTCTACCAACGTTTCTTTTGTAAAGGAGGAAGCCACCAACCAGTGTTCCGCCATCTGCGCTTCCTGGGCGAGTCTGGTGAAGTCCTCTTCCGGTAAAGCCAGCTCCCACTCTTTGTCGAGCGACGACGCGCATTCGGGATGCTCCATTCGTTCCCTGCGCAAAATGGTGCGAACCCGCGCCGGGTGCGGATGCAATTGAAACAGGATTCGCGGATGCTTGCCGGAGTAACTCGAAAATGCGGAGTGGCCGTAGTAGCTGTAACTCAACAGCGCCGCGTCCCGCGCCGTGGCCAGCTTGCCGGCGTGTGTGCCGAGTTGCCGGTCGCACCACCGCATGGAGTCGCGCTGCCAGTCGAACGGAAGTGATTTGACCTTGCTGATCGCCAATGAGGAAAGGCCGCTGGTCCTGCAAGAAACCACGGAACTCGCCGGCAATGTTTCTGCATATCTCGCACGCAGGGCGCCGGACACGCGCGCCGGCGCGATCCGCTCGAACGCGCCTGCCCAGGACTGTTCCGCCGGCCAGTACAGGTCGGTGACCAGAGCTTCGAGCATTCCGCCGTCGTGCAGACCACGGGCGACCTGATAATTGTCGCGAGCTCCCCGATGTACAACGACCACTTTCATAGCGATATACGAACCAACTACATGACACTCGAATACAGCTCGTGCAATTGCGCGGCCGAGCTCGACCACCGGAACTTCAATGCCTGACTTCGCCCGCGCTCGCGCAAACTCGCCTGCAGCCGCGAATTCCCGACAACCGTTTCCAGCGCCTGCACGTTTTCATCGACCGACTGCGGATTCACTAACAGCGCCGCATCGCCCGCAATCTCGGGAATCGAGGTTGAATTGCTTGCCACCACCGGAGCGCCGCAGGTCATGGCTTCGAGTACGGGCATTCCGAATCCTTCGTAGCGGCTCGGAAACCATACGGCCTGTGCATCGTGATACAGCGCGCACAGTTCGTCGTCGTTCACGAACCCCGTAAAGAAAATCGATTTGTCGAGGGCCGCTGCCCGTGCCGCATACTGAGGATCGCAGTGTCCCGAAACCACCAGCGTCACGTCCGGCACGCGTTTGCTCAAAACCGGCCAGGCCTGCAACACCAAATCGGCATTCTTGCGGTAATGAAGGCCGCCCGGAACCAGAATATAGCGCCGGTTATTCAAACCGGTCCGTTCCAGAAATGCATCGCCATTCGGCCCGGCTGGTTCAAAGAATCGCTCGGGAACCGCGTTGTGGATCACGCGCAGTCTCGACCGTATGCTGGGGAACGCCCAGCCCAGTCTTTCCGCTGAAAACTGCGAAACAGTATGAAACAAATCGGCGGTGCGGGACAACGTCGCATACAGGAACCGCCATTTGAGCCGCTGCTTCATCGTTGCGAAATTGTTCGGATGCGCGCCCGGATCGAAGTACGCCGCGTCATGCGCGGTCACGATCAGCTTGCAGTGTGACGTCGGAACATACGATTCACCGGTACAGTGGACAATATCTACCTCGGGCCAATACTTTTCGGCCACCGGATTGTGCAAGGCAAGCCACCGGGCCTGCTGATACGACGTATCTTTCAAAAACAAGTGATATTGGAATGTCGTCCAGGGAGCGCCAACTTTGTCCACGACCGCTTTATGATCGGCTTGATCCGCCAGGATATGCACGTTGACGCCGGTACGCCGCGCCACGTGTTCCGTCAACTGGCGCGCCACTCTCCCGGCTCCCGTGGAGCCGTGGATGTTCCGCATGTGGACATACGCCAGAACGTTCATGGGCGCACCGCGAATCGACCTATCATACTCACCGCGCGTCACCGAGTGAAGGCGCGGTGCGACCGCGTTGTAGCAATGCCGCAACGCTGATCGTCTTCGGGAACACACCCTGCGTTTGTCCGATCTTCAACAGATACCAGCTAACCGCGGCGGTCATTCCGAGCACCAGGAAATTCACTCCAATCACGTGTTCCGGATGAAGCACCCGCGTCCAGCCCAACAACGTCGTTAGAGATGCGGTGGCCGTATCCACAATCGCCAGCATCAAAACACCTGACGGAAGTGAGTTGAGCTTCCACAGCGAAGCGACCACCAGAAACATCGACAAAACATGAGCGCTGAACAAAGTAGCGGTCGCACCGAGCGCCCCCGTGCTCGGAATCAAAAGCGTCGCCGTCACGACGACGAATACCGCCCAGATGGCGTTGACCACACCGGCCGTGAAAGGAGAAACGATCATCAATCGCGACGCCGCGGGTGCCACGCCGAAGTGCACCAGCAGCGTTGCAACCGCGAGGACCGCGGGAAACTCGGCTTTAATGTAATCCCTACCGTAGAAGCGGCTCAAGATCCACGGAATTGCGATAACGGCGACTCCGGAACAAATCGTCGCCAGCACGCTGGAAACATAGGAACTCACGGTGATCACGCGATCTGCCCCGCCATGATGACGCGCGCCTTCATCCGTAAAGAATGCGAAATTTCCGTGCTGCACCAGGCTCGGCACCAGCGAAGAAACATTCCGCAACTGAGTCGCGACAACGTAGAACGCCACCTGTAGCAACGAAACGTCCCAACGGGCAACCAGCGACGCTGTCCACCAGCCCGCCGCATTCATCCCGGCCACGCCGCCCAGTTGCATGAGTCCGAACTTCCAGACCCTCCCGAGTCCCGGCGCTTCGGTGTCGCGAATTTCGGTCTGGACTGGAGTATGCCGGTCCCTGAAAATCAAAACAAATGCGACGGAAACCGCCAGCAGCACCGCGCCAGACTGGCGTGCCAGCATTTGGCTGGCTCCCAGCGCGGCGGCCTGGGGCACTACCGCAAGCAGACCGATCCCCACGAACGTGGACAGGATCAAAAGCCGTCCGAAACTCCGCGTCCCGATAAATATGCCCCGGCAGCATTCCAGGAACACGAACGCCACCGAAGACAACGCGGCCACGCGCAATGGACCTGCGAGTTTCTCGTTCCGTAGCAGGAGCCTCGCCATCGGCTCCGCACCCGCCAGAAGCAAGCCTGCCGCCGCCGCCGCTGAGACGCACGCGATGACCATCAGGCATCGAATCACCCGCCGATAGCTCGGCGTGCCGCGCGCGTGTTCCGCGATGAACCGGCTTGCCGTGTCGCCGATTCCGGCGCCCACATACCAGGCGACGTTGTTCGCCGCAGTGAGAGCGATCGAATACGCGCCAAATATCTGTGCTCCGCCCAATCGCGCCGCGAGCACATTCGCAAAGAAGCTTCCGCCGCGCTCGATTCCAAGTGCCAGCCCCAACGCCCCGGCGCCCGTCACTAACGAGTGCAATAGCCCCGAACGATGGCCGGCCTGCGCATCAACGGGATCTCTGGCCAATTCTGCTTTGGCTCCTCCCATGTCAGCGTCTTCTCAAGCCAAAGTAGGGGATCTTGGAACGGCGGGATTCCATTTACGACGCCATCCCCGCGTAGGCTCCATAGGGGCTGCCCTTTCGAGGGCTCCAGTCGTTCAAGATTGTGCCGAAGACGCGGATGCCATCCTGCGAAAGACAATCTGCCGCTGCCAGAGCGCTTTCTCGCGTCGTCCTGCGGGAGCGGAACACCAGCAACACGCCATCCGCGAGCCAGCCGAGAACGCGCGCGTCGGACAGATGAAGCATGGGAGGGCTATCGATGATCACGACATCGAATTCCTGGCGCAACACGTCGATCAGGCTGCGCAGACGGCTCGAATGGAGCTTCGTCGTAATTCCTTCCCGCGCCGCCGAAGTCGGTAGCACGAACAAATTCTCGACGTGCGAAGCATGAACGAATTCGGAGAGCGGTTGCTCATCAGGCGTCTCGGCTTCATCCAGAAGTTTTGCGAGACCTCCGCGGCATTCGATGCCAAAAATCTTATCCAGACGCGGCTTGCGCAGATCGCCGTCCACCAGAACGACACGCTTTCCGATTTCCGCAAGAGCGATGGCCAGATTCGTGGCGGCGGTCGTCTTGCCGTCGCCGGGTTCGGGGCTGGTCAGCACCAGAACTCGCGAGTGTCTGCCGCCACCGCTGGCAAATAGAACCGAGTTCATCGCGCTGTGGTACGCCTCTGCTAACTCGGGCGGGTTCCGCAGCCACGTTCCGAGAGCAATCGAGTTCGCCGGGTTACGCCGGGGTGCGGTCTTAGGTGGGTCCGCCGGGAGCTTCGCGTTAATGACCTGGTCCGCTGGAACCGAAGCAACCTGCTTGATCGCCGTTCGTGGCCGGGCCCGATCCAGTAAGAAGCGGAAGCCCGGAATTCGCACATTGGGAATGACACCGAGCTCGCGAAGCTGCAAATGGAATGCGGCGTCGCCCGGATTCTGAAGCGTTCTGTCGGACTTTCGACGAACGAAGGAGAAGGCCAGCCCCAGACAACTTCCCCCGATGAATCCGATGCCGACGCTGGCGAGCATATCGGGAGAGTACGGCTTTACGGGAGGCGTCGCGGCGTCGACGATGCTGATCGTGCTGGTGCGCAAGGCAGCCACCAAGCCGACTTCCTGAACCCTCTGCAGCAGCGTGTCGTAGATCTTCCGTTCCGAATCCACTTCGCGGCGGAGCATGTCGTAATGGACCGCTTTATCGCCTCGTCGCCCCACCACCGTGGTTTGTTTGTCGTAGGCCTGCTGCAGCATGGCTTCCTGACGCAGCGCCGTTTCGTAGTCGGCCCGCAAGCCATTGATCATCGTGGCCTGCTCTTTTTTTAGCGATGCTTCCAGCTCTACGATCTGCCCGGTCAATTCGCGGACTTTGTAATGCTGAGGCGTCATCGTAGCCGATAGCTCAGCTACCTGACGCTTGAGATCGTTCAGCCGCATGCGATAATCGCGAACCCGTCCATCCAGAGCTAGCGGCAGACCATCAACCGGAGTCTTGGCCGCGATTTCATACTCCGATTCTTTGTTCATGCGCGTCTGCTGCGCGACGGACAACGCTTCCTGCAGCTTGCGGAGTTTGTCCTGGGCCAGAGTCTCCGCCTCCGAGCTCGGAAGTAGAGAAGTTTCCCGAGCCGTTGACTGTAGCTCCGATTCAGCACTGGTCAGGCGAGCCTTGACGTCATGCAATTGGCTGGAGAGCCATTCGCCTGTTTCCTTCGTGTTCTCGAGCCTGGAATCGGCGTTGTGCTGGATGTAGGTGTGGGCGATGCCATTGCAAACATCTGCGGCAATCTGCGCATCCCGAGCCTGGCACAGCATGTCCACGATCCGCGTATTGCCCAGAGCCCGGACCTTGACTCGTTGACCCGCGTCGGAGATCAGCGCATCGATAGGAATATTGGCCGGGTCGAGCACGCCCAAAGCCGCCCGCCATCCGGTAGCCGGCGTCGGCTTAACGCCAGCCGGCTGCTTCTGCTTGATCAACTGTTGGATCGCGTCTTTCCGGATCGACTCGCTGTCCAGAATCTTGATTTCCGTTTGAAGGTAGGACTCCGGCAGAACCGTTCCCGATGTCCCCATCGGTGTCCCCGCATTTTGATTCAGGAAGTCCTCGTTCAAGCTTCGAATATCCAGCACCGTCCGAGCCTGATACATGGAAGGCCGGATCATCGTAACCATCCAGCCAACACCCGCGCCAATCAAGCCGAGAATGCAGATCACCAGAAAGTTGCCGCGAATGACCTGCCAATACTCCAGGAGTTGGCCCGGCGACTGGGCAGACTGGTGCACCCAATTCGGGCTCATCATGGCAACCGGCGTCCCGGAATGCATGGGGACCAGCGAGCGCGCGCGATGGGAATCGGAATCAGGCAAGTGAGACATAGTGTTTAACTACTTCCAGTGATCTTCGACAATCGGTCATCGCCGCCTTGAGAGCCCGCCGCTCATCCAAGACGCGAACTGCGCAGTCAATACCGCCCCGCCATACCCATCCCGATGCCAAGTTGAATGGCAGCCTCGATGGTCCGGAAAGCGATCGTCTTGGATCTGCTGTTGGGTATGAAGAGCACATCATTCGGGTGCAAAGAAATGTCTTCGGATTTGCCGTCCAGGATGCGTTGGACGTCAAGAGTAATGTCCTGCCGGTCTGCCGCCGTGCCGTTTCCACGACGAAGGATCCGCGCTGATCTCGGAGCGGCGAAACGGTCCAGCCCCTCGGCCAAAGCCAGGGCCTGGAGAACGGAAACGTCAGTCTTGCCGCCGAGAGGAAATCCTCCGGCATGTTTGACGTTTCCCACCACGTACACGATCTCGGCCGGCGGAATGGACACGACATCGTGCGGCAGGATCGTGATGTTATCCGTCGGATCCCGCACATCCAGCAAATTCCTCAGACTGATTTCGGCTACACTGCTGTCCGGGTCCACGTGGTGCGCGCTCGGATGCGGAATTGGGCCGTACGCGCCCTGCCGCGTGATCTTGATTACGGCGCCGGCATCGGTGCGAACCCCACCGGCCTGAGACAACAGGTCAAGCAGAGTCACGCGGCCCTGAATCTGGTGAGTTCCCGGCGCGCCAACTGCGCCGATAACGGAAGCCGGCTCTGTGTGGCGGGCTGTTATATCGATGGCCACATCCGGATCCACATAAAACGTCTTGAGCTTGTCGTGAATCAAGGTTTCGGCCTGATTCGCATTCGAACCCGCCACATGAATACGGCCAAGCATCGGAAGATTTACGTCGCCGGCTTGATCGACTCGAAACGGCTTGTCCGAAATTTCCTTCGCCTGAAGGCTGTGAATCGTGATCTCGTCGTCGGTTGAGAGCAGGTAAGTAGCCGGTATATGGTCTGGCGTCCGGTCGATCAACTGGCGAGTCGCTTTGACGTCGTCGCCGTTCGCGAAAGTTCCCATCGCGCATACCAGCAGGAACAGGCCCATGGGAGCAAGCCCTTCCGTGACCCGGCGGCCGCGAAATGCCGCGCGCGACGGCGTAACTTCAAGCCGTTGTCGATCGTCTCTGATCGGGTCGCTGTCCCTCATTTTTGCCATCCTCCTGTACAACCCTCGCTCCCCAGCCACTTGCCGGCTCGGATCAGCTTGGAATAACCTGCCGGATCTGACGGGGCTCCGAAAGGCTAGGCAAGACGGATTAAATAATTCCAAAAATCAATGGGATAGCCATGGTAGCTCCGCTCAAACTCACAGGCTTCGCCATTGAGAGTCACGCTCGGAACTCGCCAGAAGAGAGACCAGGACGAATCGCAATTCACTCCCTCCGACAGGATCCTCCGAGACCCGGTTCGTATCGCCACTACCTTAGATCAATTAAGACAAAAATTGTATACACACTCTAAGGTTACGAAGCCAACCTATCAGAACCGCCGGGATAATGTCAATACTTACACGGGAGTCCGAAGGTACCAAGTGAAGCTCTCTGAGGGATTTTGGCCGTTTGCTTTGAATGTATTACGGATGTAGTACTGATGCTCAGCCAGAACTAAATTGAGGCTGTAACATACATATGATTTCAGCGAATGTGAAACGTTCCGGCGGCAGTTTTCACTGAATCTTGCATCGCTTCGTTTCCCATGGTATTTCATGGATTCGGCGGATCGTACATGAGATAACTCTTTAAGAACTTCATGTAATCATCAGATACAGAATATGTTGTTTATACATGAAGCGCTGTGTCTCCAGTTGCGAACACCACTTGACGGCCTGAGCGTCGAACCTGATACCATTGACACGGGCGAGGCTCAAGAAGTGCGAATTGGAATGGGAGAAAGCTAGGGATGGACGTCGACGCGTCGAAGCGAAGCTGGCAGGTTCCCGCCTACGACATTCACGAGTTCGGACCGCGCCGCTTTCCGTTTTGCGTCGGCATCCCGGTCATTAACGAGGGTAAACGGATAACAGCACAGCTTGGCCGGATGCAGAAGCTGAATCTCGCCGCGGACGTCATCATCGGCGACGGCGGCAGCAAGGACGGTAGCTGCGCCCCGGAACTGCTTCGAGACCTTGGCGTGCGTACCCTTTTGGTGAAAACCGGACCTGGACGCCTGAGCGCACAGATGCGAATGCTCTTCGCCTACGCGATCGAGCAGGGTTATTCAGGGATCGTCTTGATCGACGGAAACGGCAAAGACGGCGTCGAGGCGATCCCCAATTTCCTGGAAGCTCTGGAGCAGGGCTATGACTTCGTTCAAGGATCCCGATTCCTGCCCGGCGGGAGGGAGCACAATACACCTCTCGATCGGAAGCTCGGAGCGAAACTGATTCACGCTCCCCTCATCAGCGCCGCCGCGAGGTTTCGCTATACCGATACCACCAACGGTTTCCGCGCATTCAGCACCCGGTTTTTGCTACATCCAGCCGTCCAGCCGTTTCGTGACGTCTTCGATACCTACAATCTCCACTACTACCTTTCGATCAAGGCTCCAAGACTGGGCCTGAAGGTCAAGGAGGTTGCAGTCACGCGCATTTATCCGGACTCGGGACCGACGCCGTCAAAAATTTCTGGATTTTCAGGAAAGTTTGAGATTCTGAAACTCTTGGTATTGACTTCGATTGGGCGGTACGATCCCTAGGCGCCCGCGTGATCGCCGTTGGCGGCAGCGTGCCCGCGCGTCATCGACATACCGCGCGGATTCTCGATAAGCTCCGTAAGGTGGCGGATGTCCATACTCAACCGCCTGACGTCGAGACTGAGCCGGTCAAGATCGGCCTGGATCGAAGGGTCCGCCGACGCCGGCGATTCGCGCAGCGCAATACGGGCATAATCCGAGATGCTCCGGGACCCTTGTTCTTCTGACTTGATGCGGAGCGCTTCAAATTCGCTTTCGGTAACTCTGAAACTGATCATCCGTGTTAGGCGCTCGAAGCTCATATTCTTTCCTGGCGCAGCCGCCGTCATTTACCGTGATGCGCCGTTCTTCCGCTGAGCCGGGGTTCGGCGAAGTGCGCGGACATATTCTCGGCCGGGTCGCGCGTATTTTGCGTCCGGTTTGCCCGCAGCGCCGGGCTGCTCCGGACACGAGCGTTCCGCCAATCGTAATATCGGATGCGGCATAAACCGCATCTCCACGGGTGCGCTCCCAAAATCCGCTGAATTACGCTCCCCGGGTGTACGGAGAGCGGTCCGAAACCGTCTTTATCATTGATCCTCTGCACCTGGTCCGTTCCGCAGCGCGGGCACGCGGTGGAGGGTGTGAAGGCAAACTGGACAAAAGCGAACCATCGGCGCGACCGGCGAGTTTGGAAATCGCAATCCCCGCAGGCCCGTATGGATGCATACGGGAGTCTCTGAAGCAGCGTCCGGTGGACCTTATTTGTGTATCCGCCGCATTGTATGCATCTGGACATAGTCGTCAGGCGTAGCGCCAACTCACCCTGCCATGTTGCGATTAGCCTCTAATCATAAGCCACCATTGCACTTTGTCAGCACCGCAGATTCCCACAATCGTACTACCGTGGCCGACATTTAGTACCATCCCTCTCGTCAGCACCCGCTTACTTCGTGCGCGGCTCCGTGCCCGCGATCGACAACGCAAACACGGCACTGAGCCGCGAGCAACAGCGAGCGGGTGGTGATCCTTTTTCAACGCCCCAAAAAATAAAACCGGAAATTAATTGCGAAATAAACATGAACGATCGTATAATTCACGTTGTTAATTCAAAACACGCAACGCGAAGTTCAGCCCGGCGGTCGCGACGGAGGAAGGATGCGGGATAGCAATCGCAAATTCTCGCATCCTGAGCGGCCTTTATCCTACCGGCGGTAGTTTCACACCCAGAACATCGCGTAAATAATTGATGTTGTGCGCGATATAATCGTCCACCGCGACATCCAGATTGCCGCCGATCGAATCGAACCCGTCGTCGCCCTTTCTGGGGCCGTCGACGTCGAAAATTGCCCAGCCCTTGTAGTGACGATCGCGTAGAAGCTTGAACACCGCTGGAAAGTCGACGCCGCCTCCACCCAGGTTGTGATAAACGCTCGCCGTGCGATGTTCCTCCTGCGTCGGCGTGGACTTGTTGCCCTTAAATTTGGCGAATGTGTCTTTCAGATGAATTTCGGCGACGCGCGGGAAATAGTCGCTGATGATCTTCACCGGATCCCCGCCGCCCAGCACCAGATGACCGGTATCCGCCGTCATCCAGACATACTTCGGATCGGTCAGCTCCATCGTCCGGCGCATGTCTTCTTCCCGCTCCAGCGGCCCCCAGATGTGCGGATGCGGCGCCAGCCGGATTCCCATCGCGATGGTTTGCCGGCCGATCTCGTTCAGCGTGTTCGCGAGCCGCTTCAACTGCTCGTTGCTCGGACCACCCGCCGGGCGCTGACCCATATTGATCTTCCAATGATCCGAGCCGAGCGGCTGTAGAAAATCGCGGGCGAAGGCCACATGATCGGCGATGGTTTTCGGAATCTGTTCCGGATCGATAAAATTCGTGGACTGGCCCATCTCGCCATTCGAAGCGTCGATGAACGTGACCCCCGCATCGTCGAAGATCTTCTTGAGCTCCAGCGGATTCTTTCGATATTTCTCGATATTGTCCCCGTAGGGTTCGATCCCCTGCAGCCCCAGAGCGGCGATTCTCCGCACTGCCCAGACGATGTCGTGCTGCTTGCCCCAAATGGAACTCGTGGTCCCATAAAGAATGTCCGGATTCACCGGGTCCAGCGGCTTGTGAGCGATCGCGCCCGAAGCTCTGGGCAGGCCGAGCAGGCTCGCGGTCGCCGTTACTCCCGACCACGCCAGTGCGGAAGACACAAACTCCCGCCGCCTCAATCCCCGTCCTGAATCTTCAACCGGCATGGGCGCCTCCTTACATCTCGCGCGCTATCTTATCATTTCTCCGCGCGGACTGACGTCTTCTCACGGCTTTAACCCCAGCAGCTTCGCTGGATTGGTTTTCGCCATCTGATCGATCTCCGCGACGGATATTCCGTGCGCGACCAGGCCCTTGTACATCGCCAGCAGCCCGTCGGGATGCAGCGGGTTGTTCGCCTGCCCCAGATCGCTTGACAGGACCATCGATGCCGGTCCGACCGCGCGGATCACCTTCGAAGCTGTCTGGAGCCCGGCCTCGTTGAACGGCGCATACACCAGTTCGAGATAAGCGCCCAGTTTCGCCGCCTCCTGCATTTGAGGAATGGTCATCTGCACCGGCGGGCTGAGCGCGTGGGTCACCAGGATATTCTTCGCGCCCTGGCGATTCGCCTCGCGGATCAGCATCAGCGCTTCCGTTGCCGAGGAATGGCCGGTTTCCAGCACCAGATTATTCTTCGCAATGATCGAGATCACCCGCACCGCTTCGGGTACCAGCATCCCGTCCTTCGCCACGCGTGCGAACGGCCGCTGCTGGTGTGAGAAAAGAACTTGATTCTCGGAATCGTACGTAGGCATCCAGACCACGCGCCCATAACCACCCTTGACCTTCGTCATCCATTCAACCGCGGCCGGATTCACACCGCCGACCGTCAGGTCCAGCGAAATTCCGCCGAACACCTCGATGCCTGGAACCTCTTTGCGAACGATAAATGCGAGCGAGGCGGTAGGTTCGTAGTGGTTCTTCAGGACGATGGCCCGCATGCCGCGGCTTTTGGCCAGTCGAGCAAGCTCGATCGCGTCGATCGACCGGGGCGTTCCGTCAGGATCGGAGTGCGCATGCATGTCGATGGCCCCGGTCAGCGTCTGCGCCGCCGCCGGAAGCACGAAGGTGAGAAGAATGGCGAAGTATTTCAATCGAGATCGAGTATACTTCATCGCCCGGACGCTTCGAGCATCGCCGGGATCACTTTATCGAGGCCCGCGTCAGTAAACTCCGTCACGTGAATGCCCCGATGCAGGCTCCATCTTTCTACGTGGTCGACGCTCTGGCCGGGCGCCAGCTTCGTCATCGGCCCGAGTGTTTCGATCTCGAGGAACTCGTTGTTCGTAAAAGTTTCAAACGAGCATCCGAAGTCCGGGTATGTTTTGGCGGGGTCCGCTTGATATTTCTTCACAAACGCTTCGCCGTTGAGCAGGTACGCCACCCACGTGTTCGCATTGAACAACCCCAGTTTCTGGGGCTCCGCATTCTGCGGATCCTGCCGCAGAGACAAATACTTCTTTGAGAACCCCCAGCGCTTATCCGACAGGTCCGTGTACGCCCACATCACCAAAGGATTCGTAGCCTCCAGATTCACCGGATGCCGTCCGCGAGGCGGAAATCCCGTGACAGCGACCCCTCCGGGCGCCATCATCGTCAGCGCCCAAGGTGCAAATTCGAGAGGGAAAAGCGTCTTATTCGTGATGCGGTGTGTGACCGTAACAGAAGTTCCCGTTGCCGCCATCTCGACCGCGATGGTTTTTTGTAATCCCGTGAGCGGTTCCACCGGGGCAGTCGCGACGACTCCGGTCGCCGTGATCCGCACGGAAACCGGAACATTATCGGGCGCCCATGTGGCCACGGGATCTTCCGGCGCCTTCCACACGCGATCCCCACCGCGCAGTTGGAACGCCGTCTCGCCGGTCTTGCCGAGTTGATCGGCGAACTCCTTCATCAGATTCTGGCCGCCCACAAATCCAAACCGGATAATCCGCGGCCCGACATCGGCGGTAACGACGAGCTCAATCTCGCCATTGCTGACCCTATAGTTGTTCGGCCAGCCTTTATAGGCGATCTTTTCGACTTTGACCGCGGCGCTCGCCGCAACACAAAGGAGTAACCCGAGGGAAGGGAATCCGCGAAACGCCATAAATCACAGCTTCGCACGGCTACACGCCGTCCAGATCGATTATCTGCGCGGCCGCTTAGCCGGAACCCGAATCACTCGGCCGGATCCAAGATTCAAACCAATCAGTCCGAGCAACCCCGCTCCCATCAGCATCCAAGTCCCCGGCTCGGGCCCGGAGTCGATGGGGTCGGAATTGAACATCAGATTATCGAACGCCACGCCATCCGGTGTGCTGCTGCCGGCGGGTGTCGGGCTCGGCTGAAAGAGCTGAAATCGTACAATTCCCGGCGCTGAAATCGACAGCGTATCAAAAATTCCGACTCCGCTGCCGGTTCCGAAAAACTGCGCCGATCCTATCAGGTTGCCCCCGCTTGCGGCGTCGTAAGCGTCCAATTCGATACCGGCAACGCCGACATCAACACCAAGAATCGATACAAAATTCTGCGGCGCGGAGAACGTTCCGACGATCGGAGTTGCCGCAGTGGGGGTGTACGGCGGATTGAAGCCGGCGTCCGTGATGTCTTCCAGCAGCAGACCCGTTGAGCCGCCGATCTGGAATTGCGGTATCGTCGGCTCCCAGCTCGCATTCGAAAACGTGACCCCTAAGAGGGAGTAGAATCCGCCAATAGGATTCCCGGCAGTACCATCGTCGAACGTGATCGTACCGGCGGTCGCCACCTGACTCGGATAGGCCAATAGACAAATGCACATGGCTAGTTTTTTCATGGGTATGCGCCCTCTTAAGGCACCGATTAGCTTATATCAGAAATGCACGATTAGGAAGCATTTTTTGAGGGAAATGTTCAAAACAGAATGAGAGTACTGTGACGTTTGTAGTACTGAAACTGGTAGAACTACAAGGCTCCGGGGGCCGGTTCCCGTGTTCCCCTTTCCTTCTCTGTTGGCCGCACACGTGCGCGACCCTCCTGGGACCCTCGCGGATCGCCGATAGAGAAGACAATGGCAGCACCCGCAACTATGCGCGAGGTGTTTGATTCGATCTTGGCGGGGACCTCGGCGTTGGAAGTATTGCCGCGCCTGGCCACGCTCGAAAGAGACGATCGCCAGACCGTGCTCTGCACCGCGTGCGTAATGCGCGGCGATATTGCCGAAAACTCCGAAGCGCACGCCACATCTCTTGCCGGAGTGCTCTCTAAGGCGTGTCCGTTGTTTGTCGAGGGCAAGCCGGCGTGCGCTGGACGACCCATGTCCGTCTAAGGCCAGCCGTTCAGGCCGACCCTTGGGCTGCCGCCTTGCGATTCATGCACGCGTGGAAGTGTGTTTCCAGGCACAGGTCGACCACGCGAGCCAGATTCACCATCTGGTCGACCTTCAAGTGAGTCGTTCGGACCGGGAAATCGAGTTCGATGGGCGCGACCGCGGTCACCTCCAGCTGCCAGGTTCGCGGAGCGCACTCGGCGAGGTCCACGATCAGGCCCCAGTAGGCCAGTCCATGCCGGTTTAAGAAAGCGTCGAGAGCGTCGCGGCAGCTCGATTTCTGTTGAGGCGACAATCCACGCAGTTGTACATCGAGGTTGCTCGGGGGAGGCAACATACCCACAGAATAGCCTAGAAATGTTTCAGCCGTGCGTCGCAACTCTGCGAAGCGGACGCGGCAAAAGCCGGTGCTAAGATTGAGGCGTTGTCGCATTGCCAGCCACACGAACATGTTCAGTCGATTCGCGCAGCGAACTTACATAGGCGTGCTCGCGGCTGCGCTGGGTTATTGCGTCTATCAGCACGGCGGCCTGAGCCTGATCCACTGGAACGTCACCCTGCTATTCCTCGGTCTGGCCGCCCTCGCTTATTGGCTGCGGACTCCGCGGGCCATTCTCGCCCCGCCCATCGGAGGCTGGCTCGGCTGGATGGTCCTGACGCTGCCCATTTTTGTCGCCTTGCAGATGGTTCGGACGCCGTCTTCTTTGTTAAGAATTCTCTCGCCCGCGCGAGCCGCGATTCTCGACAGCCTGGAGAACATCACGCACTCCTCAGGCTACGCCTCATTCAGCATTACGCCGGCGGTTACGTTTGTCCATTTATTCCGGATTATCGGATACACGCTCACGTTTCTTCTGGTGCGCGAGCTGGCGTTTCGGGCCTGGAAACAGAGGTCCTGGAGCATCGTGATTCCCGTGATCGCCATCGGCGCCCTGGAATCGGCATTCGGATTGATTCAGAACACCTCCTCCGCCGAGGTCAACGGGACGTATTTCAACGGAAATCATTTCGCCGGTCTGCTGGAAATGGCGCTGCCCCTGGCCATCGGCTACGCGATGGTCTCCTTCAAAGGCGATCGCCGCAGGGTTGCGAGTAGTGCCGATATCCTGCGTGGCTACCTGTTGATAGCCACTGCGGTTCTCATTCTCGGCGGGCTTCTGGTTTCGCTTTCGAAGATGGGATTGGCCGCCGCGTTGTGCGGACTCCTGGCCATAATGTTCCTCATGCTTTGGTCGCAGCTTCAGGGCTGGAAACGCTGGGCCACGGTCACGGGGATTGTCGTAGGATTCCTCGCGATCTTCATTTTCCTGCGCTCCGGCGAATCGGCTGCGCGATTTGCCGTATTGCTCTCCGAATCCTCCGTCACCCGCGAAACGCCCATCTGGAAAAATACGATTCGCCTGGTCCAGGCGTATCCAGTGTTCGGCTCCGGCTTGGGGACTTACGGGACCGCCATCCTGCGTTACCAAACCACCGTGCTCGATCGCGATTTCACGCATGCTCACAACGACTATCTGGAACTCCTCTCCGAACTCGGCGGGATTGGATTTCTGCTTCTGGCGGGTATTGCGTTTTTGACGTTCCGCAATGCCATCCGGGCCGCAACCGGAGGGCCCGATCGGAACACCCGGTTTCTAGCGCTGGGCTGCGTCGGCGCGATGACCGCCATCGCCGTCCACAGCATGGCGGACTTCAACCTCTACATTCCCGCGAACGCGCTCGTTCTGGCCTGGATTACGGCGCTGGCGGCGATTCTTCCCACCAAATCCACGGCTCCGGTTAGCGGCGTCTCTCCTCGGAATTTTGGGATCACGCTGGCCGGTCTTCTCGTCCTCTACGCGCCCGCGTGGATCTTCTTTGAAACCTCCCGCAGAAACGATCTGCGCGTGGAGAGCTGGTTCTGCCGCTTCGGCATCTGTTATACCGAACAGACGCCGCTGCGCAGGGAATCCGGCTCCATCTCGGAAGCCGAGCTTCTCGACGCTCTCCGCAGAGACGCCGCATCTCCGGGCCGATGGTGCGACCTGGGAGAAGCCAGACTCAAGTCCGCTCACCTCGACGAAGCGAAATATTGCTTTTCCACCGGATTGTCCCTGGCGCCGTACGTTCCGGCGATCCTGATGCGGGCTGCCCGTTTCTATAACGGCACACACGACACCAGCGACGCTCTACGCCAGACGTCGCGAATTCTGGAAAGAACCGACGCGTACGATGATTCGATCTTCGCCTGGTACGCGCAGAACAGAATTCCGCTGGAGAATATCCTCGGCCAAGGCCTGCCCGATGGCCGTTCCGCGAAGGCCTATCTTCGGTCGTTGTACACCAGCCCGGTCGAACGAACGCGCGAAACGGACCAGGTGTGGAAATGGGCGGTTCCTCGCGGCTATGTGGATCCTCGCCTGGCCCACGACTACGTGTCGTTCCTGTTTACCGCGCATCGCTACGAGGCGGCCGCGCGCTCCTGGGCGCTATACCTCGGCGACCAGCGCGGCGGCTATCTGGAATCGGACTGGCTCTATAACGGCGACTTCGAGAAGGAGCCTTCCGGGTCATCTCTCGACTGGCGCATCGAGACACGGCCGGGCGTCGCGGTGGCATGGGATGCCAATGTCGCTCACACCGGCAAGCACTCCCTGCGCATCCGGTTCGACGGGAAGGAAAACATCGCCTTCAACCAGATCGGGGAAATGGCCTTCGTCACGCCCTCCAGATATCGATTTGAAGCCTACATTCGGACCGAAGGAATCACCTCGGATCAGGGAGTGGGGTTTCACCTTGTCGGCGGCAGCGGAGCGCGCCGTTTGGACATGAATACCGAGCGGCTGGCGGGTACCAACGACTGGAAGAAAATCGAGCGGATCATTCTGGTTCCCGCCGGCGCGGACCTGCTCCAGGTGCAGGTGGTCCGTCAGCCGTCCTTGAAGTTCGATAATCAGATTAGCGGTACGGTCTGGATCGATTCCGTTAAATTGATCAAACTCAAATAGCGAGGGGATGGAGCTGATGATTTTCGGTGCGCACACGATCGTGTACAGCAAAGACGCGGATGCGGACCGCGCCTTCTTCCGCGAAGTTCTTGGATTTTCTGCCGTTGACGCCGGCAACGGCTGGCTGATTTTCGCCTTGCCTCCCGCGGAACTTGCCGTGCATCCTTCGGGCGACGAGACCCGCCACGAATTGTATTTGATGTGTAACGATCTGAAGGCCGATATGGCCGCGCTCGCGGCAAAGGGCGTCCAGTTCTCCCAAGTGGAAGAAGCTCGCTGGGGTTCCGTCACCAAAATCCGCCTTCCTGGCGGCGGCGAAGTCGGCCTTTACCAGCCGAAACACCCGACCGCTCTGGATCTGGAAGGCGACTGAAGTCCTTTACCGCTGAATCCGGGCCGACCCGCCCTTCGCGAACGCCCGAACCTGCTCCGCCGTCGCCATGGTCGTGTCGCCCGGATAGGTAGTTAACATCGCTCCGTGGGCCCAGCCTAATCGCAAGGATTGCTCGGGCGACTCGCCCGTAAGCAGCCCGTAAAACAATCCGGACGCGAATCCGTCCCCGCCGCCCACGCGATCGTAAACGTCCAGATCGCACGTAGGCGCCGTGTGCACGTGGCCGTTAAACCACGCGACAGCGCTCCAGCTATGACGATTCGTCGTATGCACCTCGCGCAGCGTCGTGGCCAGAACCTTGATCTGCGGATAGCGCTCGACCACCGCGTCGATCATTCCCACAAACACGCGCGGATCGAGCTTGGAATCGCCGCCGACTTCCGGCCCGGCGATGCCCAAGCCTTTTTGCAAATCCTCTTCATTCCCCACCAGCACGTCGACGTTCTTGACGATGCGCGAAATCACATCCGCCGCCCGCGCCGCGCCGCCCCAGATGTTCCAGAGCTTTTCGCGGTAATTCAAATCGAACGAGACAACCGCGCCCGCGGCCCGCGCGGCCTGCATTCCTTCAATGATCACTTCGCCCGTGGTTTCCGAAAGAGCCGCGAAAATCCCGCCGCTATGGAACCAGCGCACGCCATCTTTGAAAATCGCTTTCCAGTCGAAATCACCCGGCTTCAGTTGCGCCGCGGCTTCATTGGCGCGGTTGTAAAACACCACGGGAGCTCGCACCCCATGCCCTCGGTCGCTATAAACCGCCGCCATGTTCGGACCGTTCACGCCGTTGTGTTTGAATTTCTTGTAGAACGCCTTTACGCCCATCGCCCGGACTCGCGCGGCGATCAAGTCGCCAATCGGATAGTCAGACATTGCCGTCGCGACTCCCGTTTCCATGCCGAAGCCATCGGACAGGTTGGCCGCGCAATTGAACTCGCCGCCGCTGACGTGAATCT
>DATGGL010000159.1:0-5543 GCA_035308605.1 Bryobacteraceae bacterium | reverse complement strand
AATCTTCCCAGAAATCCTTACTGGCGCAAGGTGAATCCGGCGGATACACCGGTGATCCAGTTGGGGCTGACGTCGACCACGCTTACGCCGGGGCAGATGTACGACGCGGCGTCGACCATTCTGCAGCAGCGGATTTCACAGGTGCCCGGCGTGGGACAGGTTTTCGTGGGCGGAAGCGCGCTGCCGGGCGTGCGCGTCGAGGTGAATCCGTCATTGCTGAATAATCTCGGGCTGGGGCTGGAGGATGTTCGCACGGTGTTGCAAGCCGCCAATGTGAACTATCCCAAGGGGCAGTTTTCCGACAATAACCAGACCTGGACCATCTCGACCACCGATCAATTGCTGAAGGCGAAGGACTACGCGGATCTGGTGGTCGCATACCGCAACGGCGCGGCGGTGAAGCTGGGAGATGTGGCGGAGTGCGTCGATTCGGTGGAGGACCTGCGCAATGTCGGGTTCGTGAATTCGAAGCCCGCGGTGATTGTGTTTATCAACCGGCAGCCGGGGGCGAATATCGTCGAGACCGTGGATCGCATCCGCGCCGTGCTGCCGCAGTTGAAGGCTTCCATGCCGGCGTCGATCGACATGCTGATCCTGAACGACCGGACCACGACGATTCGCGCGTCGGTGCGGGATGTGCAGCGGACCATGGCGATCTCGATCGGGCTGGTGATCCTGGTGGTTTTTATATTCCTGCGAAGTTTTCGCACCACTCTGATTCCGAGCATTTCTGTCCCGATATCCCTGGTGGGCACCTGCACGGTGCTGTACATGCTGGGATACAGCATCGACAATCTTTCGCTGATGGCGCTGACGATCGCGACCGGATTCGTAGTAGACGACGCGATCGTGGTGATCGAAAACATCACGCGCCATACTGAAAACGGGATGTCGCCCATGCAGGCGGCGCTGTATGGAGCCGAGGAGATCGGGTTCACGGTTTTATCGATCAGTATTTCGCTGATCGCCGTGTTTATTCCGATTCTGCTGATGCCGGGGATCGTGGGGCGCCTGTTCCGCGAATTCGCGATTACGCTGTCGGTGGCGATTATTTTTTCGCTGGTCATTTCGCTGACCATGACGCCGATGATGTGCGCGCGGCTGCCCGGGCGCGAGGACGAAAAGAAACACAATTTCCTGTACCGGTTGAGCGGCGCGAGCGTGGAACTGCTGCGGGCCGGATACGAGAAATCGCTGGGCTGGGTGCTGCGGCGGCAACCGCTGATGCTGCTGGTGACGGTGGCGACGGTGGCGCTTTCGGTGTACCTGTACATCATCGTGCAGAAGGGATTTTTCCCGCAGCAGGATGTGGGGCGCATGGCGGGGAGCCTGATCGCGGACCAGTCGATTTCATTTCAGGCGATGCGGCAGAAGCTGATCGAGATCGACCGGATCGTGATGGAAGATCCGGCGGTGGAGGGTCTGAATGTTTCGGTCGGCGGCGGAATGGGTGGCGGGGCGGCGCTGAACAACGGGCGCGTGAACGTCATTCTCAAACCGCTCGGCGAACGCAAGATGAGCACGGACGCGGTGATTGCGCGGCTGCGGCCGAGGCTGGCGAGAGTGGCGGGCGCGAGCCTATATTTGCAGGCCGTTCAGGATCTGCGCATCGGAGGGCGGCCGAGCGGGGCGCAGTATCAGTACACGCTGCAAAGCGATAGTGTGAAGGAGCTGAACGAGTGGGCTCCGCAGGTTTTCCGGAAGCTACGCTCCTTGCCACAGCTCGCGGACGTGAATAGCGATCAGCAGGATCGCGGCCTGGCGGCGACGCTGAATATCGACCGGGTGACCGCGGGGCGAATGGGGATATCGGCGCAGGCGATCGACAACACGCTGTACGATGCGTTCGGGCAGCGGCAGGTGTCGGTGATGTACACGCAGTTGAATCAGTATCACGTGGTGATGGAAGTTTCGCCGCAGTTCTGGCAGAATCCGGACGGATTGAAGTTCCTGTACGTTCGGGGGAACAACGGCTCGCAGGTTCCACTGAGCGCCTTCAGCAAATACGTTCCCAGCAATACGGCGTTGTCGGTGAATCACCAGGGGCAGTTCCCGTCGGTGACCATTTCGTTCAATCTGCCGCTGGGGGTTTCGCTGAGCGACGCGGTGCCGGTGATCGAAGAGGCGCAGCGGGATATGGGTCTGCCGTCGTCGGTGCACGGCAGCTTCCAGGGAACGGCGCAGGCGTTTCAGGATGCGCTCTCGAGCGAGCCGATTCTGATCGCGGCCGCGCTGGTGACGGTGTATATCGTGCTGGGCGTGCTGTATGAAAGCCTGATTCATCCGCTGACGATTCTTTCGACGCTGCCATCGGCGGGCGTGGGCGCGCTGCTGGCGCTGATGCTGACGCACAACGAGCTGAACGTCGTGTCGTTGATCGGGATTATCTTGCTGATCGGAATTGTGAAGAAGAACGCGATCATGATGATCGATTTCGCGATTGCGGCGGAGCGGACCGAGGGGCTGACGTCGGAGCAGGCGATCTTCAAGGCCGCGGTGCTGCGGTTCCGGCCGATCACCATGACGACGATGGCGGCGCTGCTGGGCGGATTACCGCTGGCGCTGGGACAGGGCGAAGGGGCGGAGATGCGGCGTCCGCTGGGTATGGCGATCGTCGGAGGGCTGGTATTCAGCCAGGCGCTGACGCTGTACACGACGCCGGTGGTGTATTTGTATCTGGATCGGATGCGGCTGCGTTGGGAGGCGATGCGGCGGCGGAGTTCGCGAAGAAGGGTTACGGCGCAGGTATCGGAGGCCTGATTTTTTTGGGTTCCCGCTTACTGGCGTGCGCGGTTCGGTGGCCACGCTGAGGGAATGCGGGAGGTTGAGGAGTGGGTTAACGCTGCCAGCCCAAGCCGGTCAGTTGGGTTTCGAGGTAGGCTAGGCCGGATTCGAGCGTGGAGCGGTAACGGACGTCCTGGCATTTCTCTATTTGCAGCAGCATGCGGGTGCGCTGGAGGAGCAGGCTGTCTTTTTTGCGCTCAACTTCGAGCTGTTCGGGCGTGAGTAGATTTTGCGTGTGGCCTTTACGGTCGCGCGCGGATTGGATTTGCTCTTCTACCGACTTGCTTTCCCACCCGCGCGCCACACCTTGATTATACGCTTTATCGCTCGGATTATACGCTTTATCGCTCGCTGGAAGGCGGAACGACGTTCTTCAGGCGCATGTAAACGGCCAGATAGCCGTATTCTTCATCGCTGTGCGCCATGATGCCCCAGAGCGCGCCGAGCTTGGTGCGCTGGCCGCCGCGTCCCATGGAAACGGTCTTGGCGGCTTCCTCATCGGTAAGCGAGTTGACGACGCCGTCGCAAACATCGAACGATGCTTTCAGCGCCGCCACCAGGTCGGCCTTGGCGGTCTTGGCGCCGGCGCTGGGTGGAGCGGTTCCACCGCCGACGGCGGCGCAGGTGCGGCCCTGGGCGTCGGCAATGTGGGCGATCAGCGCGCCGAAGGTGCGGATGTCAGGACTGGCTTTGAAGCTGTAGTCCTCCTCCGGCATCTTTTCGGCGGCCTTGGTCACATTGTTCTTGATGCTGGCGTAGAAGGCTTTCAACTCGGCGGCGGGCGCCTGGGCGTAGACTGCCGATCCCGCAAACACGTTGGCAAACGCGGCGAGCATCAGCATGGAATGACGATTCACGTGGGAAGTTTCTCCTTATCGTTTGGGATTCTACTGGCTGTTGGATTCGCTGGAGGGCGGTACCAAGCCCTTTAAGCGCATGTACGTCACAATGTTCCCATAATGCTCGTTGTCATGGGCGACGTTGAAGCTGAGAACGCCCAATTTGGTCGCGTCGTTGCCGAAGAACTTGATTCTGTCCGGGGCCACAGCGTCGGTCATCGCGTTGTAGACTGCGTCGCAATAGGTGAAGGCTTCCTGGAGGGCGGCGACCAGGTCCGCTTTGGAGGTCTTGGTTTTCTCGTTGTCAGGCGACTTCTTCTCGCCCTTGACGGCGGAGCAGAAGAGGTATTGAGCGTCAGCGACATGGCCGACGATCTGGGCGAAGCTGCGGACATCGGGTGTGGGCTTGAAGGAGTAATTTTCCTCGGGCATTTTCTGCGCGGCTTTGACGAGGTTGCCCTTGATCATGGTGTAGAGAAATTTGTTTCCGGCGCTGAGCGGATTATCCTGGGCGTGTAATGCGCCGGCGGCACAAGCGGCGGCGAGGAACGCGGCGTGAAATTTCATTTGAGTTTCTCCCTGATTTGGCGTGCGATTTCTATTCTAACCAGTTGAATTGGACGGCTGACTCTGAAATTGGACGTGGGAACGGGAGAATGGTCACGGCTGGTAACCTTTCCTTACAGTTAGGGTACAAACCGTTGCCTGGACTACGCGTTTCATAACAAAGGACAGCGTTAATAACATGCAAATCTTCTGGGGCGACCTGCGATACGGATTGCGGCTGCTGCGGCAGGCGCCGGGATTCAGCGCGATCGCGATCGGGGCCCTGGCATTGGGGATTGGCGCGAATACGGCGATCTTCTCGACGGTGGATTCGGTGGTGCTACGGGCGCTGCCGTATCAGGATCCGGACCGCGTGGCGATGGTCTGGGAGGACGCGAGTTTCGCCAGTTTTCCCAAGAATACACCGGCGCCGGCAAATTACGCCGACTGGAAGGCGCGCAATCATGTTTTCACGGACATGGCGGCGACGCGCGGGGCGTCGGCGAATTTGACGGCGGATGGTCCGCCGGAGCAGGTGTATGGGCGGAATGTGACCGCGAATTTTCTATCCGTTTTGGGCGTGACTCCGCTGATCGGGCGAATGTTCAGCGAACAGGAAGACCGGGACGGGGCTCAGGTGGTGTTGATCAGCTACCGGCTTTGGCAGAACCGGTTCAACGGCGATCCGGCGGTGATCGGAAAAGCGATGCTGATGGACGGGGCGAAGTTCACCATCATCGGCGTGATGCCGCGGGAGTTCGTGTTTCGCAATCATGAAGTGGATTATTGGGGCTGCGCGCATTTTTCGCCGGCGCAACTGGCGGAGCGGGGATCGCATTATCTTAACGTCGTCGCGCGGCTGAAGCCGGGAGTGACGATGGGGCAGGCGCGGGAGGACATGAACGCGATTGCGCGGCAGTTGCAGACCGAGTATCCGAATGACAATCGCCGGCTGGGCGCCGCAGTCGTGCCGATGAAAGAAGACGTGCTGGGAAATACGCGGGTCGCGCTGCTGGTGTTGATGGGCGCGGCGGGTTGCGTGCTGCTGATTGCGTGCGCGAATCTGGCCAGTTTGTTACTGGCGCGGGCGGTGTCGCGGCAACGGGAAATGGCGGTTCGCGCGGCGCTGGGAGCGGGGCGGGGAAGATTGATCCGGCAGATGGTAACGGAGGGACTGGTGTTGTCGCTGTCGGGCGGTTTGATGGGACTGGCGCTGGCACCCGCCGGGATGAAGGTGCTGGGGAGATTGGTGCCTCGTGGGCTGGCGGCCACGGCGGCCCCCGCGCTGGACGGGCGGCTGCTGGTGTTCACTTTCTTGCTGTCGATTTTCGCGGGACTGATGTTCAGCCTGGCGCCGGCGATTCAGGCGGCGCG
>DATGGL010000158.1:0-11857 GCA_035308605.1 Bryobacteraceae bacterium | reverse complement strand
TTTGGAGTGTATCCCAGCATGTACTGATTCCGCAGTTCGATCCCGATCTTGGCCGCCACGTCCGGCAGTTCCGCCAGATTATCCACGGCGAAATGCCGGCCGCCGGTCTGCTCCGTTACCTCGCCCAGCAGCGCCGGACCGGAAAGTTCCTCCGGCGTCCGCCCGCGCGACGATACCGGCTCGAAAATTCCAATCGCATAAATCTGGACATCGGCTTCGCGAACCGCGTTCTTAACTTCGGTCTCGGTATAGCGGCTGGAATTGTCGCCGCCATCGGAGATGATCAGGATCGCCTTGCGCGGATTGCGCGCCTTCTTCATCTGATTCATCGCCATATACACGCCATCGAGCAGGGCCGTGCGTCCCTTGCTCTGCACGAACATCAGGCGATTCTGGATCTCTTCGGTGTCGGGAGTAAACGGGATCACCATTTCCGGCCGGTCGTTGAACTGGATCAAAAAAAATTCGTCTTCGGGATTGGCGGTTTTCATGAACTGCTTCACCGCCTCGCGCGATTTCGCGAGCTTGCTGCCCATGCTGCCGCTGGTATCGAAAACGATCCCCACCGACATAGGAGCATCTTCGCTGGAAAATTGCAGGATCTCCTGGTCGATCTTGTCTTCGACTAGTTTGAAGTTCTCTTTGTCCAAGCCCGTGACGAAGCGTCCCAGCGGATCGGTCACCGCGACCGGGATCAACACCATGGTCGTGTCGACGCGGATATTGGCGCGGCGTTCCACGACGTTGTCCGCCGTCTCAGGATTCTTCCCGCGGATGCGCGGAGCTATATGGGCCGGGTCGCCTTGCTGCTGCTGCGCGAACCCGGTGGTGGCGAAGGCGGTCGTGAGAACCAGCGCGGGCCAAAAACGCATAATCTCACCCAATCTGACCCTCAGTATAACAATGGAAGGGGTTGCGGGGCCGGTACTCTGAGCAGCGGAAACGTTAATCGGTGGGTGCGTAGTACCCGGTACGAAAAATCGCCCGCAGCGCCCCCAGGCCGGAGGTTCTTGCCAGCCGCACCTGCACTCGCCGGTACTTCCCGTCGCGGACCGCATTCTTCGGCGTGTACCCGAGCACGTACTGCTTTCGCAGCGCCAGCGCGATCTTCTCGGCGACATCGGGCAGCTCCGCCAGATTCCCGACCTCGAAATGCCGCCCGCCGGTCTCCACGGCCAGATCGCCCAGCAGCGCCGGCCCGCCCATTTCTTCCGATGTCCGTCCGCGCGACCCCATCGGCTCGAAAATCCCCATCGCGAAAATCTGCACGTCGCCTTCGCGAACGTTCTTCTTTACTTCCGTTTCCGTGTACCGGCTGGAATTGTCTCCGCCGTCGGAAATGATCAGGATGGCCTTGCGCGGATTGCGCGCCTTTTTCATCTGGTTCATCGCCATGTACACGCCATCGAGCAGCGCGGTCCGTCCCTTGGACTGCGAATACATCAGCCGGCTCTGGATTTCCCGGATATCGATTGTGAAGGGCATGGTCAACTCCGGGCGGTCGTTGAACTGGACCAGGAAAAACTCGTCTTCCGGATTCGCGGTTTTCAAAACCTGCCTCACGGCTTGCCGCGACTTCGAAAGCTTGCTGCCCATGCTGCCGCTGGTATCGAACACAATCCCCATCGAGAGCGGCGCGTCCTCATCGGAGAACTGCGTGATCTCCTGCTCGACTTTGTCTTCGTAAACTTTGAAGTTTTCTCGTTCGAGCGAAATGATGTAGCGCCCGATCGGATCGAGCACCGACACCGGGATCAGCACCAGCGTCGTATCGACACGGATATTCGGCTTGCGGTCGATAACAGTTTCGGGCTTCGCGTGCGGTGTGCTTCGAAACGTCTCTACGGCTTGCTGTCCCCACGCCGCCGCGATTAGCACGCAACCCAAAAGTGGCCGCATCACATCACCTGATTGCGCCCAAGTATATCAACATGTCGGGGCCCGCTTACTGGCTGCGCGGTTCTGCGGGCGGGTCCCTCCGCGTTCAGCGCCGAACCGCGCGCGCCAGCAAGCGGGCCTCGAATTTTGCACTCTAACCCTGGATCATCCATGCACCTTTGTGCTATCTTCGATTGTGCCGCTCCGGATTCTTGGCGTAATTCCCGCCCGGTACGCATCTTCCCGATTTCCAGGCAAAGCTCTCGTCTCTATCGCCGGGAAAACCATGCTCCAGCACGTTTGGGAGCGGGCCTCGCAGGCGCGTTACCTCACCGACGTAATTATCGCCACTGACGACGATCGCATTCGCGAAGCCGCCGAGTCTTTCAAAGCGCGAGTTTCGATGACGCGCTCAGATCATCCTTCGGGAACCGATCGTGTGGCCGAGGTCGCCTCGGCATCCACCGCGCAGATCGTCGTGAACATTCAAGGGGACGAACCATTGATCGATCCCGCCGCCATCGACGCCGCCGTTCTCGGCATGCTCGACCAGGAAGACATCGTCATGGCAACTCTGAAGAAGCGGATCGAGCGCCCCGAAGAGATTCACGATCCGAACGTTGTTAAAGTAGTCACCGATCGCGAGCACAACGCCATCTATTTTTCGCGCTCGCCGATTCCCTTCGTGCGCGACGGTTCCGCGACCTATTTCAAACACATCGGTCTGTACGTCTACAAACGAGACTTTCTGCTGGCGTATTCAGACTTTCCGGTAGGCCCGCTCGAAACGTCCGAGCGGTTGGAGCAATTGCGCGCTCTTGAAAACGGATTCAGGATTCGCGTGGTGGAAACGGAGTACGAATCGTTGGGCGTCGACACCCCCGAGGACTGGCATCGCGTCGCGGCGCTCTACGAAAAGCTAATGGTTTCTCAATAGATGACATCTCAATAACAAATGGCCAAATACATTTTCGTAACGGGTGGTGTGGTTTCCTCGCTCGGTAAAGGAATCGCCGCCGCCAGCATCGGATGCCTTCTTGAAAGCCGCGGTCTCAAAGTCACTCTCCAAAAATTCGACCCGTACCTGAACGTCGACCCCGGCACGATGAGCCCCTTTCAACACGGGGAAGTCTTCGTCACCGACGACGGCGCCGAAACCGACCTCGACCTCGGCCACTACGAACGCTTCACCCACGCGCCGCTCACCCAGGCCAATAATCTCACCAGCGGACGCATTTACGAGCAGATCATTTCCCGCGAGCGCCGCGGCGATTATCTCGGCAAGACCGTCCAGGTGATTCCGCACGTCACCAACGAAATCAAATCCGCTGTCCGGCGCGTTTCCACCGCCGCCGACGGATCCGCCATCGACGTTGTGATCGTCGAAATCGGAGGCACGGTTGGCGATATCGAATCGCTGCCGTTTTTGGAAGCCATCCGCCAGCTTCGCCACGAACTGGGCCGCGAGAATACTCTCTTCGTCCACGTCACTCTGGTCCCCTGGATCGCCGCGGCGCAGGAATTAAAGACCAAGCCGACGCAGCATAGCGTTAAGGAACTGCGCGCGATCGGTATTCAGCCCGATATCCTGCTGTGCCGGAGCGACCATGCGCTGCCGCAGGACATGAAGGAAAAAATCGCTCTGTTCTGCGACGTCGATGTAAACGCGGTGGTCACCGCTCGCGACGTTGACAGCGTCTACGAATGCCCCCTGGTCTTCGCGGAACAGAGCGTCGACGAGATCGCGCTGGAGCTTCTTTCCATCGACGCTGCCCCGCGACAGCTCGACCGGTGGAGCGAAATGGTCCGCCGCATGAAACAGCCCGCTCGGCAGGTTTCCATCGGCATCATCGGCAAGTACGTCGAATACGAAGACTCCTACAAGAGCCTGAAAGAGGCACTGCTGCACGGCGGCCTCGCGCATGAAGCCAAGGTGAACATCACCTGGGTCGAATCCGAGCGGTTGCGCTGGCCCTCCGTTATTTCCGAGCTGGAAGGCTTCGACGGCATCCTGGTCCCAGGCGGATTCGGGCGCCGCGGCGTCGAAGGGATGCTCTACGCCATTCGCTATGCCCGCGAATACAAGGTGCCGTACTTCGGCATCTGCCTCGGCATGCAGACCATGGTGATCGAGTTCGCACGCAACGTGTGCGGCCTCACCACCGCTAATTCGACCGAATTCGATCCCGCCACGGCCGATCGCGTCATTTACAAATTGCGCGAGCTGAAAGGCGTCGACGAATTAGGCGGCACCATGCGTCTCGGCGCATATCCGTGCCTGCTCAAAGAAGGCAGCTTCGCCCGCGCGGCGTACGGGAAAAAGGAAATCAGCGAGCGCCATCGCCACCGCTACGAGTTCAACCGTGAATATGAGGACATTCTTAAGAAACACGGCCTGCGCTTAACGGGCGAAACTCCCGACGGCGTTTACGTCGAGATCTGCGAGATCGGGGACCACCCCTGGTACCTCGGCTGCCAATTCCATCCCGAGTTCAAATCCAAGCCGCTCGAGCCGCACCCGTTATTCCGCGCATTCATCGGCGCGGCGCTGGGACATCAGACCGCGCGGACCGCCGGGGGGCTCCGGGAAATCGCAGTCAGCCGCTAAGATCCTGGCCACGAATGCACACGAATAAGCACGAATCGAACGGCGGATTCTTATTTGTGTCCATTCGTGTGCATTCGTGGGTTGCATGAAGATCACCGAAACCATCCACATTGGCCACGGCGCGCCCCTCGCCTTGATCGCGGGCCCATGTGTTATCGAAAATCACGATCACGTCCATTTCCTGGCCAAGGAAATAAAAAAGGCCGTCGGCCCGTTCATCTTCAAGGCATCCTTCGACAAAGCCAACCGGTCGAGCGTCACCTCCTATCGCGGCCCCGGTCTGACCGAAGGCCTGCGCATTCTAAAAACCGTTCGCGATGCCGGGTTCGCCGTCCTCACCGATATTCACGAGCCGTCCCAAGCCGCCCTCGCCGCCGAGTCGGCCGATATTCTCCAGATCCCGGCATTCCTTTGCCGCCAGACGGATCTCCTTGTGGAGGCCGGGCGCACCGGCCGCGTTGTGAACATCAAGAAAGGGCAGTTCGTCTCTCCCCACGACATTCGCCACGCTGCCGAAAAAGTCGCCTCCACTGGAAACGACAAGATCATCCTGACCGAACGGGGTACGTCATTCGGCTATAACAATCTGGTCGTCGATATGCGGGGTCTCGCGATCATGCGCGACTTCGGCTGGCCGGTAGTATTCGACGCGACGCACAGCGTCCAGCTTCCTGGAGCAGCGGGGACCGCGTCGGGGGGCCAGCCTCGTTTTATTGAGCCATTGGCCAAGGCTGCCGTCGCGGTCGGCGTCGATGGAGTTTTCATGGAGGTCCACGAAGCCCCTGAGCGCGCATTGTCGGACGGCGCCAACGCCCTCCGCCTCGATCTGTTGACTTCGTTGTGGCGCAAACTTCAAAAGCTTAACTTGACCGTTAATGAGTTTTGCACGCCTGTCCTCCGGGAAACGTCTAAACTATGAGTATGCAGGCCAAGAAGCGCCGTCGCGGCTTTTCGCTGATCGAACTTCTGATCGTTATCTCCATTATTCTGATCATCGCGGCCATTGCCGTCCCCAAAATGAACCGGCAGTTGATGCTGGCCCGTGAGCAGGCGGCCATCCGCCAGATCAATACGATCCACCAGGCCGAAACGCAATACTATTCGCAGTATGGAAGATACGCCCAGGCCCTGACCGAGCTCGGCCCGCCCGCGAGTGGCGCCGCTGGACCCGCAGCCGCCGATCTGATTCCGAAAGTCCTTTCGGACGGCAAGAACAGCGGCTATCTCTTTACTGTCACCGGCTCGCCTACCGGATATTCAGTGAACGCAAATCCGGAGGCTTTCGGAAGTTCCGGCGGCCGGACATTCTTCTCGGATCAGACGCTGGTGGTTCGCCAGAACCTGACCGCCGAGCCGGCCAACGCGAACAGTCCTGAACTCAGGTAGGATTCCCAGCCGCGAATCGCCAGCGCGCGATCGCGAAGCAGGCCCGCTTGTGCTTCGGCCAGTTGCAGGCGCAGTGCGTTGCGTTTGGCGACCGGATAGCACCGCTGTTCTGCCTGGGCGATCGCTACCGTCAGATGCCGTTCCGCTTCCGAGTAATTCCCTGCTTCCAGGCGACGTTTCCCTTCCACCCGGTGCTCATGCCGTTTCCGGTTCCACTCTTTTGTGTGCGGCGTAGCCCACGCCGCCAGACGTGTGGCGAGCAGGGACGCTTTCACGAAACCGTCACGAAGCCGCGGTAGCCGAGGCGCTTAGCTTCGCCGCCCGCTCGCGCAGCCAACTCGCTTCGCTTTTCTTGCGCAATTGTTCCAGCAGTTCGGCCCGGTGTTCCAGGTTCTCGGCCAGCTCGTGAACGCGTTCCGTGCCGCACGCCTCCCAGGTCTTTCCTGCGCGGGCGAGCTGTTCGATCGCTTCCTGATACCGCCCCGAGCACTCCTCCACATGCGCCAGCGTTTCGTAGGCGACCGCGAGGCGGGCATTCTTATGGCGCCGGAAGATGCCGATCGCCTCCGCCAATAATTCGCGCGAACGGGCGTAGTTGCTCCAGCCGATGTACATCCCGGCCAGGCCGTACTGCATCTCCGCCAGATCTTCGAGGTTCCCGCCGACCATGCGCTGCCGGCGCAGCAGCGTGCGCTCGTACAGTTCGGCCGCGCCATCGATGTCGCCGGCTTCCTCGAGCGAGCCCGCTAAAAGATGCAGATCGCGCATAGCTTCTTCGGAATCGTGGCCGAGGCGGGTTTCATGGATGCGCAAAGCCCGGCGCAGCAACCCGTGCGACACTTCGTAATTTCCCTGCGCGCGCTGAATGGAGCCCAGTTCGCTCAGCAGGTTCGCTGTCTCGATATCGTGCTCCGGCGTCTCTTTCTCGCCATCTTTCAGAGCTACCTGCTCGTGGAGCTTCAGCGCTTTCTCAAGCGCCGGAATCGCCTCCACCGAGCGCCCGTTCTTGTGGCGGGCGGTACCCAGTCGATGCACCCGGCGGGCCATGCGGAGTGGATCCGGATGCGGCATCGCGGCCTCAATCCGCACGCCTTCTTGCAGCGCGACTTCCATCGACGGGAAATTCTCGGCATCGTGGAAGACTTCCGCCAGGGCGTCCAGGCATTGCACGTATCCGGACGGATTCGAGACCCGGGCGGTATGCTCCAGAGCCGCGCGCACGGTCAGTTCGGCTTCGGCGACCTTGCTTTGTTTGCGCTGCGCCTCAGCCAATTGCAGGCGAAGGTGGATCTTCTGGACGGAATGGCCCCGCCGGTCGGCATCCGCAACGGCTTCGGCAAGGCACTCTTCCGCCTCCGGCCAGTTGCGGGCTTTGAGGTGCCGTTCGCCCTCCACGCGGCTGAGATTTCGCTCCAGGCTCCACTTGCTTGTCCGCGACCCGACCCGGGAGGTAGACCAGGTGGGCAACTGGGAGGACCAGCGAAATGAATTGAATAATCCGATCACTTTTTTGTGCCAGGTCGTTTAGCGAGCAAACGGGGTTTTGCTTAGACACACCCCGTACGCTGTATCGTCGACCTAGGGGCTAGACTTTAGCCGCCCTGGGCGCTTAATACTGGTAGTAAGGGGATCGCCCGCCATTGAAACTTATGACGGTTGCTCTCCAGGCGATTGCGCCGTAAAATAATGAGGGGACGTGTAAAGTGACGCCGCGCGAGAGAGAAGTTCTGCACGAAATCGTCGAGGCCTACATTGAGACCGGGGAGCCGGTCGCGTCACGCTCCATTGTGCGCCGCCGCCGCGATCCTCTGAGCGCCGCCTCCATCCGCAACGTGATGGCCGACCTGGAGGACGGGGGCTATCTTTCCCAGCCGCATACCTCGGCCGGACGCGTGCCGACCGAGAAGGCTTTCCAGAGTTACGTCCAATCGTTGCGGCTGCGCCGCTTGGCTGTGGCCGAACTGGAACGGCTGCGCTCGGAATTCGGACGCCTGGATACGGTGGAAGCCCGCGTCGAGCATACTTCTCGCACTCTGACCGAAATGACCCGAGGCGTCGGTCTGGCCGCCGCGATTCCGCAACTGAGTCCCGCGCTCGATCAGATCGAACTGGTGCCGCTGCCGGACCGGCGCGTCCTGATGGTGGTTGTGACGCGGGATCACGAAGTCCGCAACCGGGTTCTGACGCTGGATGAGCCGGTGACGCCGGACGAGCTCGGCTCGATCCGCAACTATATCAACCGGAATTTCTCCGGCTGGCAACTCGAAGCGGCGCGCCGCGAACTTTCCGAGCGCCTGGATCACGCGAGCGCGGCCTACGACGCGATGCATCAAAAGCTTACGCAGCTCTACGCCAAGGGATTGCTGGACATCGGCTCCATGCCCGAGGTTCACATGGACGGCGCGAGCAACCTGGTCGGCTTGGATCTGCATCTGACCAAGGAAAAAATGCGCGAGCTGTTCCGCGCCCTCGAAGAAAAGAAGCGCGTGCTGGCGCTGCTCGACCGGTTTCTCGACCACCCCACGGAAGAAGTCGCGGTGCACGTCGGCCTGGCGGAATCACATCCATCGATGGGCGAGCTATCGCTGATCGGACTCCCGGTGATCCTGCCGAATGGAATTTCCGCTGTGATCGCGGTTCTAGGCCCGATGCGGATGAACTACGGCCGCGTAATGAGCGCCGTGCAGCATGTGGGCCGGGCATTTCGAGATTCCTAAACGGCATTTTTCAAGCCGGATGTTAATCTAAAGTTTGGAGTGCATCCCGTGTCCGTCGAAAACATGGAAATGAGCGGTCAGGATCCCGTGGATGGTGGCGGCGAATCCACCACGGTTCAGGACTCACTGGCCGCGATTACCGCCGAGCGCGATCGCCTGATTGCGGAAAAGAGCGAACTTCACGACCGCCTGCTGCGCGGCCAGGCGGAGTTCCAGAACTTCAAAAAACGCACTGAGCGCGAGCGGGTCGAACTGTTCGAATACGCCAGCATGGAAGCGGTTCGGGTGCTGCTGCCGGTGCTCGACGATTTTGAGCGGGCCGCCAAGGCAGAGTCTTCCGACAAGGAATATTCGGCCGGTATCGAGCTGATTTATAACCGTTTTTACGAGGCCCTCAAGAAACTGGGGCTGGAGCCGATGGTTTCCCAGGGGCAGCCGTTTGATCCGCAGCTTCATCACGCCGTCGATATGGTGGAAACGGACGAAGCGCCTGACCACACAATCCTCGAAGAATATCAGCGAGGATATAACTTTAAAGGCCGGATGTTGCGGCCCGCGATGGTGAAGGTGGCCGTCCAGCCTACGTCGAAATGAGCGTAACGAAACGCGATTATTACGAGATCCTCGGCGTTGAGCGGGGATGCGAGGACGCAGCGCTGAAAAGCGCCTACAAGAAGCTCGCGCGCCAGTTCCATCCTGATCTGAACCCGGGCGACCACTCGGCGGAAGACAAGTTCAAGGAAGCCAACGAAGCCTATAGCGTTTTGAGCGATCCGCAGAAGCGCGCCGCTTATGACCGCTTCGGCCATCAAGGCGTTTCCGCGGCGGGCGGATTCGACGGCAGCGGATTTCCCGACCTGAGCGATATTCTGAGCGACGTGTTCGGCTTCTCCGACATGTTTGGCGGCTCCCGCCAGCGGCGCACGCGCGCACAACGCGGCGAAGATGTCCGCTACGATCTCGAGATTACTTTTGAAGACTCTATGCGCGGTCTTTCCGCGGATATTCAAGTCCCCCGTCTCGACGAATGCACCCGCTGCCACGGAAAAGGCGCAGAGCCCGAAGACGGCCTGGTAACCTGTCCGGTCTGCCGGGGCCGCGGCGAAGTGATTTATCAGCAGGCGTTCCTTTCGGTCCGCCGCACCTGCACGCAGTGCAACGGCCGAGGCCAAGTGGTTCGCCGTCCGTGCAAGGAATGCCACGGCGAAGGCTATCAGCGCCGGGAGCGCAAGCTGAAAATCAACATCCCGGCCGGCGTCGACAATGGAACGCAGCTTCGTCTGACGCAGGAAGGGCAACCGGGGGCGAACGGCGGTCCTCCCGGCGATCTGTTCGTGGTGCTCAAAGTTGCGGAACATTCAATCTTCGAGCGTCACGAGAGCGATCTGCACTGCACCATTCCGGTAAACATCGCGCAGGCTGCGCTCGGCGCTTCCGTCGATCTGCTGACCTTCGACGGTTTGCAAAACGTGAAGATTCCTGAGGGCTCGCAACCGGGCGCGCGGTTAAAGTTGAAGGGTCTCGGCGTCCCGCATCTGCACGGCAATGGGCGGGGAGATCTGTACGTTCATGTCGACGTCCACGTCCCGAGCAAACTGACGCGCGATCAGCGGAAGCTGTTCGAGCAGCTACGGGAACTTTTGCCTGCGGAGAATGAGCCGTCGGAAAAGGGGATTTTCGATAAGGTCAAGGATTATTTCCTGTAGGCCGCGTCGTGGTCCGCGTGGACCGTCAGAAATCGCAAGACATCGCCGTCCCGGTACGCGACGGCGCGTGACCGCCGGGTGACTCGCAGGCTGTAGATCCGCCGGTCATTCGGACCCGAGCGAGACTGAATAGCTTCCCAGTGAAGCCCGCGATCGCGGTAGAGCTGATCCCATTCCATTTGTTGAATCTTCCCGAGCGTCGCCAGAACGGCAAGTTGCTCTTCGCGCTCCAGGGCAAACCAGTTCTTTTGAAATTCAGGATTGTTCAGGTCGAGGACGACGCGCGCCATTCTAACGGCGTCGCTGGATACGCTTTTCGAACCCGCTGAGGTTGGTTGCCTTCGCTGGATTTTGTTCCGCCCACGCGATGGCTCGATCCAAGTCCCGCTTCACGCCTGGCTCATGCAGCCATAACTCGGTATCCGGAATGACTTGAGCCGTTTTCACCAGCCAGACGCCGGTCTCGATCTCTTCGACCGTTACCGTGCGGCCGGCGTTTTCCTTGCCAAGGGAGATCTGCCCGCTGGATCCTATGGTCTTGACTTGCGCTGGCACGATTGCATGATAGCATGAACGCACGAAATCAGCGCCCAGACCGCTGAATCTTCTCCCGAAGCACGCCGGCAAGGCTTCCGAAATCCTCTACCGCGACCTTCATCTTCCGCCGCCAGTTCGGATACTGCCAGGTGCTGCCGGGAAGATTCTGCTGCGCCGCTTCTCCGGTCAGGTCCTCCTGATTCACAATCGCCAGGGCGCAAGGCGTCGAAAGTAGAAAGCCGATCGGATCGTCCGCAAACCCGGCATCGCGAAGAGCATTCTGCAATCGCGCGGCCTCTTCGCGCCGGGATGCGAATTGCTCCTGGTACGCCGCGTCATCGATCAGCCCGGCTTTGCGGCGAGCCTCGATATCCTGCCCGGAAGCGAATCCCGAAAGCGTAGGAAGGTCGTGCGTGGTTGTTGAAGCCGCCGCCTGCGACGGATACTCATCCGGCCGCCGGAACGTTCCGTCGGGATTTCGTTCGAACCACAACACCCGGTATCCCAAAATGTTCGACTCGCCGAGCGCCTGGCGAACCTCGCCGGTTACCGTGCCCAGATCTTCACCGATCACGATAAAATCTCCGCGCACGCTTTCCAGCGCGAGCACGCCGAGCAGATTCTGCCAATAATCCTGAACGTAGGCTCCCTGCATCGCCGGCATGCCGTCGGGAATCCACCACAGCCGGAAAAAGCGCATCACATGATCGATCCGCAACGCCCCGCCGTGGCGGGCGTTCTTGCGAATCGATTGCGCGAACAATTCGTAGCCGTCCGCCAGATGTGCGTCACGGGCCGGCGGCGGAAAGGCCCAGTCCTGGCCGCCGGGCGAGAAATCGTCAGGCGGCGCGCCCACGCGGCAGCCGGCGGCATAAAAGGGACGGCTGGTCCATAAGTCCTCCCCAAAGCGATCGGTTGCGAGCGCCAGGTCGTGATACAGGCCGATACGCATCCCTTTTTCGAGCGCGTGAGCCTGGACCTCGGCCAGTTGGCGATCGATTTGCCACTGGAGAAATTTGTAAAAC
>DATGGL010000157.1:0-44135 GCA_035308605.1 Bryobacteraceae bacterium | reverse complement strand
TTCGGCGAGCCGCACCATCGCGGCCACGTTCTTACCCGTCAACTTCACGGTGTTCTGCGAGATCAGGGAAACTTCCGCGGAGGCGGGTTCAAAGCCGGCTTTCTTCATCGCTTCCTTGACGGCCTCAAACTTGTCGGGCGGAGTCAGCACGCCCCAGTCCTCGCCGTCGTCTTCCAGATCTTCGGCGCCGGCGTCGAGCACCAGGTTCATGAGCTGGTCTTCGGAGGCCTTGTCGCCATCCACGACGATTTCGCTCTTGCGCTCGAACATCCACGAGACACTGCCCTGCTCGCCCATGTTTCCGCCGTTTTTCGAGAAGGCGTGACGGATTTCGCTGACGGTGCGATTGCGGTTATCGGTCGCCACGGCGACCAGTACCGCCGCGCCGCCCGGTCCATAGCCCTCGTACATGACTTCGTCGATCTGCCCGCCTTCGAGTTCACCGGTGCCGCGCATGATGGCGCGCTTGATGTTGTCGGCCGGCATGCTGACCGCTTTGGCGGCGAGGATGGCGGTACGGAGCCGCGGATTGGCGTCGGGATCGCCGCCGTTGCGCGCGGCAATCATGATTTCCTTGATGATGCGGGTGAAAATGCGTCCCCGCTTGGCGTCGAGGGCGCCCTTCTTGTGCTTGATCGTCGCCCATTTTGAATGACCTGACATAACGAACCTCTGGCTGCCAATGCAGATTTTGGCGGTATTTTGGAACCTAACGTTTCTGAATCTAACCCACGAGGATACCAGAAGCGGGAAACCATCACCAGCTCTTGAGTCTGGCGCTAAAGTCTGGCCCTCGTATGCCGAACAAATACCAAGGGAAACGTGTCGGCAAACCTCGCGAAACCGGGTGAGCTCCATCGCCGCCTGCTGGCCACGCTGGCGGCTGGCCTCGGGGGGCTGCTGCTGAACTGTTTCACGGTCGACGTTTTCGGTGGATCCCGCATGTCGTTCGGGGGCATCCTGTCGCTGGCGGTCGCCCTGCAATTGGGACCGGTTTACGGGGTCCTGGCCAGCGTGATCGCGGAAATCCCGACCGTTTTCCGGCTTCATGACGGTTACAGCGTGCTGACGCATGCGCTGGAAGCCCTGGTCATCGGCTGGTCCAGCCGCCGGCGGATTGTTCCCATGGTCGCCGATGCCCTGTATTGGTGCGTCATCGGCGCGCCCATCGTCTTTGCGGTGCATCATCCGTATCAGACCGCGCCGGTCTCTGCGATGGTCGTTAAGAATCTGCTGAACGGGCTGCTGGATGTCACCCTGGCGGATCTTCTCGCCGGTTGGCCGCAGCTCGCCCGTCTGATTCGATCGACACCGCAAAGTCAACCGCTGCGAACCCATCTTTCCCGCGGATTTCTGTTAGCCACGGCGGTGCCGTTCCTGACGCTGAACGTCGCGATCGATTGGATCCACGCCAGCCGGCTGGAGCGGGAGGCGGGAGCGCACGTCCACGAAGCCCTGGTGCGCGTGGTGGCCGACACGAATAATTTCGTCGATAAACACCAGGCCGGTCTGATGGCGCTGAAGGAATTACTGGAACGCGAGCCGGATCTGGACGATGCCAGCCTGCAGCGATGGATCGAGCAGTATCATCTGGTTTATCCGGCGTTTCGCACGTTGGCATCGATGGATCTCACCGGGCGCGTGATTGCATCCAGCCCCGGGAAAACTCCTTCCGGGCGGAGCGTAGTCGGAACCGACGTATCCGACCGGGCTTATTTCAAAACGACGCTTTCTTCACGCCGGCCGTTCCTTTCGGACGTTTTTATCAGCCGCGAGGTGGGAGTGGAGCCGATCGTAAGCCTGACGGCGCCGGTATTTGCCGCGGATGGATCGCTTCGGTTGATCCTGTACGGCTCGCTGCGGTGTTCCCGCTTCACCGACCTGGGCGCGAGTCTTTCGGGAGTGGAACAGAGCGAACTGGTGATTCTGGACCAGCAGAATCGAGTGATTTTCGCGAGCGACGGCGCGCCCTTTCAGCCGATGCAGTCGCTCAGCGGGGGATCGTTGCTGGAGGGATCCCGCGTGAGCCGCGATGGCTTCTTCCGGGAAAATCGTCCACGGCCGCAGAGCGGAGCCGAGCTGCGCCTGGCGAGCCTGGGGCGCACCGATGACGGCTGGACGGTGTTGATCTCGCAGCCGCTGGCGGTGGTGCTGGCGAAATCGCTGGACTATTATCTGGTGACCGGATGCTGGGTGCTGATCGGGCTGTTGCTTTCCACGCTGGGCGCACGCTGGCTGAGTTCCCGATTAACGCGGCCCGTGGAGGGACTGGTGGAGCGCGTCGGGCACTTTATCATGGGCGGGCCGGAGCCTTCGCCGACACCGCTGGCGGAAAACGCACCGCTGGAACTGGTGAAGCTGGTGCAGGATTTCGACCAGATG
This sequence comes from Bryobacteraceae bacterium, assembly GCA_035308605.1. Lineage (GTDB taxonomy): Bacteria > Acidobacteriota > Terriglobia > Bryobacterales > Bryobacteraceae > Palsa-187. The sequence continues at coordinate 41,753 of DATGGL010000157.1, read as the reverse complement.
GCGAGGCGGCTGAATGAGTCCTACCGGGAGTTGCACTCCGCGCTGGGAGATCGGGAAAGGCTGAATCGCGAGCTTGCGGCGGTGCTGGCGGATCTCGAAGGCAAGGTCAAGGAGCGCACTGCCGAACTGGCCGAGGCCAAGGAACATGCCGAGGAAGCCAGCCGCCTGAAAAGCGAGTTCCTGGCCAACATGAGCCACGAAATCCGTACGCCGATGAACGGCCTGATGGGGATGATGGACGTGGTGCTCGAAACCTCGCTCGAAACGGAACAGAGGGACTATCTCGAAACCGCCCGGACCTCGGCCGATACGCTGCTTCACCTGCTGAACGAAATTCTCGATTTCTCAAAGATCGAAGCGGGCAAGCTGGATCTGTCGGCGGCGCCGTTCTGCGTGCCGGTGCTGGTCGAAGAAGTTGCGCGGGCGCTCGACGTGGTGGCGCGGCAGAAGGGTCTGGACCTGAGGCGCGAAGTGGAGGCAGGCGTGCCGCTGGTTGTGGTCGCGGACCCGACTCGTCTCAGACAGGTAATGCTGAACCTGCTGAACAACGCGGTAAAGTTTACGGCCCAAGGATTCGTGGAGCTGCGTGCATCGGCGGTGTCGATCGAAGGCACGGAAGCGGTCCTGCGATTCAGCGTCTCAGACTCCGGCATCGGGCTGACGGAGTCGCAGCGGCTGGTGATCTTCGAAGCATTCCGTCAGGCCGACGGCTCGACCACGCGGCGCTATGGAGGCACCGGCCTGGGCCTATCGATTTCCAAGCGCCTGGTGGAGATGATGGGCGGCGAAATCGGCGTGGAAAGCGAGCCCGGCCAGGGGAGCACGTTCCATTTCACCATTCGCGCGAGCCTGCAGACGGAGCGGCCATTGCAGGCGGTGCGAGAGCCGGTTGCCGGACTGAGCCGGTAATTTTGAGCGTCGGTGAAAAAAATGGGGACAGACCACTCTGTCCACGATCGCTACGTCCTGCGATGATAGACGAATTCTACGGCGGGGACAGAGCAGTCAGTCCCCATTTTTTTAACTAATCGTTTGCACGATACATAAGTTACGGTAAAGGGAAGCTCGGGTTTTTGGCTTCGCGATAGTAGAGTTAAGGAATGCGGATTCCCATTTATCAGGTCGATGCGTTCGCGGATCAACTTTTTCGCGGCAATCCGGCTGCGATTTGTCCTCTTGAGAAATGGCTTCCCGACCAGACGCTGCAGGCTATTGCCGCCGAGAACAATCTGGCCGAGACGGCCTTTTACGTTCCGAATGGGAAGGGCTATCATCTGCGCTGGTTCACGCCGGGCGTGGAGGTGGATTTGTGCGGACACGCCACGCTGGGCTCGGCGCATGTCATCCTGCAACTTCGCCGTGAAATCGCGGATGCGAGCGTCAGTTTTCAGACCAGAAGCGGCGAACTGATCGTCAAACGCGATGGCGATCTTTACTCGATGGACTTTCCCTCCAGGCCGCCGGTGGAGTGTCCGGTGGATCCGGCGCTGAGCGAAGCGCTGGGCGTGACGCTGAAATCAGTTCTAGGCGCCCGCGACTATCTGTGCGTGTTCGATACCGAAGAAGAAGTTCGGGGAATTTCCCCGAACATGGAAAAGCTGGCGGCGATTGACCGGTTTGGGATCATCGTCACGGCGCCCGGCCGCGATTGCGATTTCGTCTCGCGCTTTTTCGCGCCGGCCAAGGGCGTGCCGGAGGATCCCGCCACCGGATCCGCGCACTGCACCCTGGTTCCGTATTGGTCGAAGCGCCTGGGCAAGACGAAGCTGTTTGCGCGGCAGATCTCGAAGCGCGGCGGGCAACTGTGGTGTGAAGACCGCGGCGATCGCGTCACCATCGCGGGGAAGGCCGTGAAATTCCTGGAAGGCGAGATCGAGGTTTGACGAAGACCCGGGTTTCGATTTTTGTCACCTGCATTGTGGACCAGGTATTTCCGCGGGTCGGAATGGCCATGGCGGAAGTGCTGGAGCGCGCCGGCTGCGAGGTCGAGTTTCGCGAGGCGCAGACATGCTGCGGCCAGCCGGCCTTCAACAGCGGGTATCGCGAGGAGGCGCGCGACGTGGCGCGGCACTTTCTCAAAGTCTTCGAAGGGGCCGAGTATATCGTGATTCCGTCCGGCTCCTGCACCTCGATGATTTCCCATCATTACGCGGACCTGTTCGACGGCCACCACGAGACACGCGTCCATGAATTCTCGCGATTTCTTGTGGAGGTGCTGAAAGTGGACGATGTTGGGGCGCGGCTGGACAGCGTGGCCACCTATCACGATAGCTGCCATGCTTTACGCGAGCTAAAGATTCACGACGCGCCGCGCAGGCTGCTGCGTAATGTCCGGGGATTGCAGCTCACCGAGATGGATGCGGCCGAAGAATGCTGCGGCTTCGGCGGGACGTTTTCCGTCAAGTTCGCCGAAGTGTCGGGAGCGATCGGACGCACCAAGGTGGAGTCGATTGTTCGAAGTGGCGCGGATACGGTGGTTTCGATCGATTCAAGCTGCCTGATGCAGCTTCAGGGCGTGCTGAGCAGAGCGGGATCGACGGTGCGGACGATGCATCTGGCCGAAGTGCTGGCGTCGCGCTAACGGCTTAAATCACATTGACGGCCGAATCGGGCGATACTGGTCTATAAGATCAGTGAAATCCGCGCCTCCGCAGAAAATCCAGCAAACTCTAGCCGATCCCAAGCTGCAAAAGGCCATTTATTCGGCCACCGGACGCCTGGCCGGAAATCGCCGCAAGACCATTGCCGCGGATGTGCTGCCGGATTATCAGGAACTTCGCCAGCACGCCCACGACCTGAAGAAGCACACGCTCGATCATCTTGACGCCTATCTCGAGGAATTCGAGCGCAACGTCGCGGCGCGCGGCGGCAAAGTGATCTGGGCCAGCACTGGCGCGGAAGCGTGCGCGTTTATCGGGAATCTTGCGCGCGAACGCGGCGTGAAACTCGTGGTCAAGTCGAAGTCCATGACCTCGGAGGAAATTCATCTCAACGAGCATCTGGAAAAAGACGGGATCGACGCGGTGGAAACGGATCTGGGCGAGTACATCATCCAGCTTGCCGGAGAAAAGCCGTATCACATCATCGCGCCCGCGCTGCATAAGACGCGCGAGCAGGTGGCGGAAGTGCTTCATGCGGAGGCGGACTCCACGCCCGAGGATCTGACGGCGATCGCGCGCGTGGCGCTGCGCGAAAAATTTCTGGCGGCGGGAATCGGAATCACGGGCGCGAATTTTCTGGTGGCCGATTCCGGGGCGATCGTGCTGGTGGAGAATGAGGGCAACGCGCGGCTGTCGAGTTCGGCTCCCGCGATTCATATCGCCGTGGCGGGTATCGAGAAGCTGATTCCGCGGGCGCAGGATCTGGCGGTGTTCCTGAAACTTCTCGGGCGCAGCGCCACGGGCCAGCCGCTCAGCGTGTATACATCGTTTCTCGCGGGGCCGCGCCGAGCCGGCGAGCCGGACGGGCCTGAGGAATTCTACGTGGTGCTGCTCGACAACGGGCGGACGAAGATTCTCGCGGATCCGGGGAAGCGCCAGTCGTTGTATTGCATCCGCTGCGGCGCGTGCCTGAATCATTGTCCGGTGTACCGGAAGATCGGCGGGTATTCGTATCCGTGGGTTTATTCGGGACCGATAGGAAAGATTCTGACGCCGCAGTTCATGGGACGCGAGCAGGATCCGTGGCTTCCATTCGCATCGAGCCTGTGCGGCGCGTGCGGCGAAGTTTGTCCGGTTAAGATCGAAATTCCGAAAATCCTGCTGGAATTGCGGCAGGAGATTGTCGAAAAAAGCGGCGATCGCAGGGAGCGCATGGCGTTTCGCATGTTCGCGTGGATCATGCGTCACCCGCACATTTACGCGCAGTTCCGATGGGTTCGGAAGCTGCGGAAACTGCCGGCTGCGGGGCCGCTGAAGGCGTGGCTGAGCCAGCGGGATCTTCCGGATCTGCCGAAGAAGAGCTTTCGGGAACAGTGGCGGGAACGAGGACGCGCTTGACACCGCGAGACGCAATTTTTTCGCGCATCAGGGGGGCCCTGGGCCGGGCTCCTGCTGATTCCGTGGAACAACCGCCGCCGGTGCGGCTGGTGGATTTTCCACGCGAAGATCTGGCCGCAAAGTTTTCGGATGCGCTGACGGCGTTGAACGGCAACGTCGTGCTGGCGCCGGACCTGGACGCGGCGCAGGCGCACCTTCGAACAATGCTCGCCGGCAAGCGTGTGGTCGCCTCGCGAGCGCCTATATTGGGCGGGATTGGCGAGGAATATTCGCGCGAGGCCTGCGCGGCGGCGGACATCGGGGTGACGTCGGCGGATTTCGCGCTGGCCGACACCGGGACGCTGGTTTTCCTGACGGAATCCCGCGAATCGCGTTTGATTTCGCTTCTGCCGCCGCGTCATATCGCGGTCATCGAGCGCGATAGAATACTTACAAGTCTCGACGAATTGCTGTCACGGGTTCCCCATCCCGGCGTCCAATCGAGTGCGATGGTGTTGATCACGGGTCCGAGCCGCACCGCGGACATCGAAATGCGCCTGGTTCGCGGCGTACACGGGCCCGGGGAAATCACCGTAATAATCGTTGGGTCATGATCATAGACACGTAACTTGATCCGGCTGGGATGCATCAGGGAAAACATGAGAAAACTTTCGATGGTACCGGCGGTGGTGCTGGCTTTGACCTGTGCCAGCGGGGCATGGGGCCAGACGGGCGAGTTGTGGTTCAGCTACGGCAGGTCTCTACTCCAGGACTCGAGCCTTGGCACTTTATCGGCATTCGGCGGGAGTCCGAACGACGTTAAGTTAGACGACGGCTACCGGTTCAGCTTCCGTTTCGGGTTCAACCAGGGCAGTCATTTCGGACATGAAGTGCAATACGCGTTCAATCACACGCAATTCGATCAGGGCGAAAGCTCAACCATCGGGGCCGGTACCGGGGTCAGCCCCATCACTGGCACCTCCAGCACGACGCCGGCAAAGCAGGCGATGCATTTCCATCAAGGCGGGTATAACTTTCTGGTCTATGCCTTGCCGGAGAAGGTGCGAGTGCGGCCGTTCGCGACCGCAGGCGTCCAGTTTTCCGATTTCGTGCCTCCCGGCGGAGCAATCAATTACGGAAGCCAGAACAAGTTCGGAGCGAATTTCGGCGGAGGCGTCAAGATTCACGTCAAAGGAATATGGGGCGTGCGCTTCGACGTGCGCGAATACCTTTCGGGAAAACCGAATTTCAACGTGCTCACCCAAGGCTCCGGAGCGCTCTGGCAAACCGAGGTTTCGGCGGGCGTCGGCGTTGGTTTCTAGGAGCTAGGCCAATCGGCTTAGGCCGCTAACCAATACGTATCCCAGGCCGTCATTCAAGATTATTGTGTAGTCGAAACGCCGCAGTTTGCGCGAGAATGACGGTATAGGTATGCATTGGCGGTCTCACGCCGGGTTTCGCCCCAGGCCTCACGCCTGGCTGACGGCGCTGATCTTGTGGGCTGCATTTGGGCCAGCGGCGTACGCGCTCGATCCCAATCGCAAGCTGACGCAGTATGTGCATCGAATCTGGCAGGTGCAGCAGGGTCTGCCGGAATCTTCCATTTATTCGATCCTTCAGGCCCGCGACGGGTTCCTGTGGCTGGGAACACAGGCCGGGCTGGTCCGATTCGACGGAGTGGATTTCACGCCGCTTGAGAACATCTATGCCGATGCGCCTACCAACGTGTGGATCCGCGATGTTCTGGAAGATTCGCGCGGCGCGCTGTGGATCGCCACGAACGAGAGCGGGTTATTCCGGTTGGAGGATGGCGCGTTCACGCACTACACGCAAAAGGATGGTCTGCCCTCCGATACCGTGCTGGACGTGCAGGCGGGGCGCGATGGCGATATCTGGATCTGCACACCCAATGGTCTCGCGCGATTTTCCGACGGCAAGTTCCAGGTGTACGGAAGCGCGCAGGGCTTTTCCTCGAATTCGGTCCGGGCTGCGATGCTGGCGCGCGATGGAACGGTCTGGGTGGGTGACGACAGCCCGCAAGTGAACGTGTGGGATGGATCGAAGTTCTCGCCTCGCCGTCTGAATTCGCTGCCCTCGGATGCCGGAGTTCGCGTCATGGCGTCGTCCGCGGATGGAACCGTGTGGATCGGCACCAACCTTGGGCTGGTTCAGCTGAAGGATGGAAAAGAACGATTGTGGACGGTGAAGGACGGGCTGGCCGACAACTGGATTCTAAGCCTCACCGAGGGCCGGAACGGCAGTCTGTTCATCGCCACGCGCAACGGATTCAGCCGTCTGCGCAACGGCGAGATCGACAGTTTCCGTCCGCAGGACGGGCTGTCGCAGAGCAGCGTGTTTTCCCTGTTCGAGGATCGGGAAGGCAGCCTGTGGGTGGGGACCAAGCACGGGCTGAATCAGTTTCTGGACGGCCGGGCGGTTCCCTACACCGTCAACGAGGGCTTGCCGACCAACGATTCCGGTCCGGTGGTGCAGGACGGCCACGGGATCACGTGGATCGGAACGCTGGGGGCCGGCTTGAGCCGTTTTGACGGCAAGAAATTCACGGTCTTGACCACGCACGACGGTCTCGCGTCGAACTTCATCAATACGCTGATCGACGCACAGATCAGTAACGGGGATGGGACACTCTGGGTGGGAACCAATCGCGGGCTGAACCGGTTGCGCGACGGCAAGGTCGAGCAGACTTACACGTCGGAGCAGGGGCTGCCCTCCAATGACATTCGAAGTCTGTTCGTCGACCGGGAACACGTGCTCTGGGTGGGAACCGCGGCCGGAGCGGTACAGTTTCGCGACGGGCGGTTCGCGCGTCCGCCGGGACTTTCCATCACGGAACCGATCCTGACGATGGGCGAGGATCGGAACGGCCGTATCTATCTGGCGACGACGAACGACGTACACGTTTACGCGTCCGGAAAGTCCAACGAATTCCTCCAAAATGGATTGCCGCTGCGCGGCGTCGATGCGTTTTATCGCGACCGGGACGGCCTGTTCTGGATGGGCCTGATCGGCGGCGGATTGCGGCTGGTGGAGGACGGCAAGATCTCGTCCTTCTTCATGCGCGACGGCTTGTTCGACAACGAAATCTTCGCGATTGTGGGAGACGATCAGGACCGGTTGTGGATGGCGTGCAGCAAGGGCATCTATTCGGTTCCGCGCGCCGACCTGCGCAAGTTCGCGGCGGACCAGATCAAGAAAATCACGAGCCTGCCGTATAGCCCGACCGACGCGCTGCGTGTGATCGAGTGCAAGCCGGGAGTTCAGCCGGCGGCTTCGGTCGCGCAGGACGGCCGGCTGTGGTTTTCGACCATTCGAGGCTTGATCGTTCTCGACCCGAAACATCTGCAGCGCAACACGCCGCCGCCGCCCATCGTCATCGACGAAGTGACGGTGAACGGCGAATCCCAGCAGCCGGCCCAGATCGCAAATCTGGCGCCGGGGCGGAAGAATCTCGAGTTCCGGTATACGGGTTTAAGTTTTCTGGCGCCGACGCGCATCACGTTCCAATACATGCTGGAGGGGTTCGATAAAACCTGGATCAACGCGGGCACGCGGCGCGAAGCGTTTTACACCAATCTGCCGCCGGGAAAATTCCGCTTCCGCGTGACGGCTTGCAATATCGATGGGGTGTGCAACGAAGCGGGAAGTTCGGTCGATTTCGTGCTCCAGTCGCATTACTACCAGCGGGTCTGGTTCTTCCCGCTGCTGGTGGTGGTTATCGGGATGGCGAGCTGGCTGGCGTATCAGCTTCGCATCCGGCATCTGCGAGAACAGTTCCACCTGATCCTGACCGAGCGCAACCGGATTGCTCGCGAATTGCACGATACCCTGATCCAGGGGCTTTCCGGGATCACCATGGAAATGCAGGCGCTGGCGGGGCGGATTACGTCGCCGAAGGAGCGCGGGACGCTCGAAGACATTATTCAGGACGCCGGCACGTGCCTGCGGGAAACGCGCCGGTCGGTAGCGGGGCTGCGCAGCACGCAATCCGGCCTGGCCGCGGCGATCGAGCAGGCCGCGCGGCAGCTTACCGAAACCAAAGATATTCGTTTGAAGCTGAAACTGGAAAAGAATCCGACCGGGCTGGCGCCGGACGTCGAGTACAACCTGGTGCGTATCGCGCAGGAGGCGGTGACCAATTCAGTGAAGCACTCGGGCGCCCGCAATGTCGAAGTGGCTCTGGATTATGATGCCAAGGCGGTTCACCTTTCGGTGAAAGACGACGGCGACGGATTCGCGGAAAACGGCAAAGTGGGACATTACGGGCTGATTGGAATGAAGGAGCGGGCGACGCACATCGGCGCCGATTTCGAGCTGGCGAGCGCGCCGGGTCGCGGAACGCTGGTATCGGTGGTGCTGCCGGCGGGCCAGAACGGGAATCACGAATAACAGAACGGCATGAACGACATGAGTGAACGACATGAGTGAACAGCAGGAAATCCGCGTATTATGCGTTGACGATCATCCGCTGGTGCGCAAGGGAATTGCGTCTATTCTCGCGAATGAGATGGACATGCGTTTAGTCGGCGAAGCGGGAAACGGCCGGGAAGCGGTGGATCTGTTCCGGCAATACCATCCGGACGTCACGCTGATGGATCTGCGCATGCCGGGAATGGACGGCGTGCAGGCCACGCAGGCGATTCGCAAGGAGTTTCCCGAGGCGCGGATTATCGCGCTGACCAGCTATGACGGCGATCAGGACATTTACCGCGCCTTAGAAGCCGGCGTGCGCGGCTACATGCTGAAGGAAATGGTGCATACGGATGTTCTGCGCGCCATCCGCACGGTTCATTCCGGAAAGCGGCTGATGCCGCACGAAGTGGCCGAGAGGTTGACCGAATACTTCCCGCAGGTGGCGCTAACGCCGCGCGAAGTGGAAGTGCTCGGGTTCGTGGCGAAGGGAATGGCGAACAAAGAGATCGCCGACAAGCTCGGCACGGCCAGCGGCACGATCAAGATGCACATTCAGAACATCCTCGAAAAGCTGGGCGCGGCCGATCGCACGCACGCGGTGACCATCGCCATCCAGCGCGGCATTCTGCACCTGGAATCGTAAAAGTTCGGCTCCAAGCCCCGGAGCTGTATATGCCAAAAGGCATATAACCAGATTCGCCCTTTAGCACTGCCGCCGTTTCTCACCAATAGGGATGATGAATGGTGAACCAAAATGACTCCGAACACTGTTGAGCCGCCTCAGGTCATGGAAAAGACCGAAGTGAGACATAGCGAGCCTAAGCCTAAGCAGAAACGGCGGATCTGGCCCTGGATCCTGCTGCTGGTGATCGCCGGCGGCGCTACGTATTTGTACCCGCGCGTCTCGCAAATGGCGCCGGCGTCGGGCACCCCGAAAAAGGCCGGAAAGGGCGCCGGCGGAGTTGTGCCGGTGGTGGCCGCGGCCGCGCGCCGGGGCGATATGCCGGTGTACTTGAACGGGCTGGGATCGGTGACCGCGCTCAACACGGTGACGGTGCGCACGCGCGTCGACGGGCAGATCGTGAAAGTTCACTTTACGGAAGGCCAGTTTGTCAAAGAGGGCGATCCGCTGGTGGAGATCGACCCGCGGCCGTTCCAGGTTCAGCTCGAACAGGCGGAAGGTCAACTGGCGCACGATCAGGCGCTGCTGGCCAACGCCAATATCGACCTGGAGCGCTACAAAGTCCTGTTCTCGCAGGACGCGATACCGAAACAGACTTTAGATACCCAGGTTTCGATGGTGAACCAGAATGGGGCCACCATCAAGAGCGACCAGGCGCAGATCGACAACGCCAAGCTGCAACTGGTGTACGCGCACATCATTTCGCCGATTACGGGACGCATCGGATTGCGCCTGGTGGATGGCGGCAACATGGTGCACGCCAGCGACGCGAATGGCCTGGCGGTGATCACGCAGCTACAGCCGATCGCCGTGATCTTTAACATCGCCGAGGACAGCCTTCCATCGGTGACGAAAAAGATGGCGGCCGGACAGGCGCTGACGGTATTCGCCTACGATCGCGATTTGAAGACGCGCCTGGCCACTGGAACGCTGCTGACGATCGACAATCAGATCGATCAGACCACCGGCACGGTGAAGTTCAAGGGCGTTTTCGAAAACACGGATCTTTCGCTGTTCCCCAATCAGTTCGTAAACGCACGCCTGCTGCTCGAAACCAAGCACGGAGCGGTTATCGTTCCGACCGCGGCCATCCAGCGCAGCCCGCAGTCGACGTTTGTATACGTCGTGAAGCCGGACAATTCGGTGGAAGTGCGAAACATCGTGCAGGGCATCACGGAAGGCGACGAAGCATCGGTGGAAAAAGGCCTGGACGCCGATGAGAAAGTCGTGATCGACGGTATCGATAAGCTGCAGCAAGGCACCAAGGTGACCGTGCGCATGGCGGGCGCGGGTTCACGCGGCTGATTCGGGGCAAATGAGCTTTACAGAGTTGAGCATCGCAATATGAGTCCGTCCAAGCCATTTATTCTCCGGCCCGTGGCGACGTCCCTGCTGATGACGGGGCTGTTGCTGGTGGGTTCGGTGGCCTACAAGCAGCTTCCGGTTTCGGCGCTGCCGCAGGTGGATTATCCGACCATTCAGGTGGTCACGTATTATCCCGGGGCCAGCCCTGAAGTGATGGCATCCTCGGTGACCGCGCCGCTGGAACGGCAGTTTGGACAGGTTCCGGGGCTGAATCAGATGACGTCAACCAGTTCATCGGGTTCGTCCAACATCACTTTGCAGTTCGCGCTGGATTTGAATATCGACGTGGAAGAGCAGCAGGTGCAGGCGGCCATCAACGCGGCCGGAACCTTCCTTCCTACCAACCTTCCGAATCCGCCGATTTACAGCAAGACCAACCCGGCGGATGCGCCGATCATCACGCTGGCGCTGAGCTCCGACACGATGGCGCTGAATCAGGTGGAAGATCTCGCGGACACGCGCTTTGCCCAGAAGATTTCGCAGTTGCCGGGCGTCGGCCTGGTGAGCATCAGCGGCGGACAGAAGCCCGCCGTGCGGATTCAGGCGAACCCGATGGCCTTGTCCTCGTATCACTTGAATCTCGAGGACCTCCGGCTCGCGATTTCGGCGGCCAACGTGAATCAGGCCAAGGGCAACTTCGACGGGCTCCGCAATTCCTACACCATCGGCGCGAACGACCAGCTTCTCTCGGCCGTGGATTACAAGCCGCTGGTGGTTGCGTACCGCAATGGCGCTCCGGTGACGCTCTCCGATGTCGCCGATGTTATCTACGATGCGGAAAACGTGAAGCTGGCGGCATGGATGAACGATACGCCCGCCGTTATCGTCAATATCCAGCGGCAGCCAGGCGCGAACATCATCGAAGTGGTGGATCGCGTGAAGAGGCTGCTGCCGACGCTACGCGCTTCCTTACCGAGCGCGATCGACGTTCAGATTCTGACGGACCGCACGATTACCATCCGCGCATCGGTGGAAGATGTGCAATTCGAACTGATGCTGACCATCGGACTGGTGGTGATGGTCATCTTCATGTTCCTGCGCACGCTGGCCGCGACGATCATTCCCAGCGTCGCCGTGCCGCTTTCGCTGGTGGGCACGTTCGGAATGATGTACCTGCTGGGGTACAGCCTGAATAACCTGACGCTGATGGCGTTGACGATCTCCACCGGATTCGTCGTCGACGACGCCATTGTGATGATCGAAAACATCGCGCGGTACATCGAGGAGGGCGAAGCTCCGCTGGAGGCTGCGCTCAAAGGCTCCGAGCAGATCGGGTTCACGATTCTCTCGCTGACCGTCTCGCTGATCGCGGTGTTGATCCCGCTGCTGTTCATGGGCGACATCGTGGGCCGGCTGTTCCGCGAATTCGCGATCACGCTGGCGGTGACGATTCTGATTTCGGCGATGGTCTCGCTGACGCTGACGCCGATGATGTGCGCGCGGCTTTTGAAGCACAAGCCGGAGTCCGAGCAGGGCGCCCTGTATCGCCTGTCTGAACGGATGTTTCAGGCGATCATCCGGTTTTACGGCAGAACGCTCACAGTAGTGCTGCGGCATCAGCCGACGACGCTGGTGGTGGCAGCCGGAACACTCGCCGCGACGCTGTTCCTGTTCTGGATCATCCCCAAAGGCTTCTTCCCGGTGCAGGATACCGGCGTCATTCTAGGAATCTCCGAGGCTCCGCAGACCATTTCGTTCCCGGCCATGTCGCTGCGCCAGCAGGCGGTGGCGAAGGTGATCCTGAAAGACCCGGCTGTGGAGAGCCTGTCGAGCTTCATCGGAATCGACGGCACCAACACGACGCTGAACAGCGGGCGCATTCAGATCAATTTGAAGCCGCTCGAGGAACGCAAGATCAGCGCCAGCGACGTGATCCGGCGGCTGCAGCCCGAGCTGACGCAAGTGGAAGGCATCACGCTGTTCATGCAGCCGGTGCAGGACCTGACGGTTGAGGATCGGGTCAGCCGGACGCAGTTTCAATATAGTCTCGAGGACGCGGATGCGCGGGAACTGGCGATCTGGGTGCCGCGGTTCCTGGCGAAGCTGCAGGCGATTCCGGAGCTGCGCGACGTGGCCAGCGATCAGTTGAACGGCGGTTTGCAGGCGCAACTGGTGATTGACCGTAGCACGGCATCGCGTTTTGGAATCACGCCGCAGCTTATCGACGACACCCTGTACGACGCCTACGGGCAACGTCAGATCTCGATCATGTTCACGCAGTTGAATCAGTACCGCGTGGTGCTGGAGTTGAAGCCGGATTTGCAGCACAGCCCGGACGAGTTGAAGAACATCTATATCCGTTCGAACCAGGGCGGCGAAGTGCCGCTGAGCGCATTCACCCGCTTCTCGCCGGGAACGTCGCCGCTGGTGGTGAATCACCAGGGACAGTTTCCGGTGGTGACGGCGTCGTTCAATCTGGCGCCCGGCGCATCGCTCGGCGACGCGGTCAACGCGATCGACAAGGCGAAGGAAGAGCTGGCAATGCCGGCCAGCGTGCAGGCGACTTTCCAGGGCACCGCGGCGGCGTTCCTGGCGTCGCTTTCGAACGAGCCGGTACTCATCCTGGCCGCGCTGGTGACGGTGTACATCGTGCTGGGCGTGCTGTATGAGAGCTACATCCACCCGATCACGATTCTTTCGACCCTGCCGTCGGCGGGTGTCGGAGCGCTGCTGGCGCTGATGATCTGCCACACCGATTTCAGCGTGATTGCGCTGATCGGGATCGTCCTTTTGATCGGTATTGTCGAAAAGAACGCGATTATGATGATCGACTTTTCGCTCGAAGCCGAGCGCAAAGAAGGCAAGCCCGCGCCGGAGGCGATTTATCAGGCGTGCCTGCTGCGTTTCCGCCCGATTCTGATGACCACGCTCGCCGCCATGGGCGGCGGCATCCCGCTGGCGCTCGGCACCGGCACGGGATCCGAATTACGGCGTCCGCTGGGTATCGCCATTATCGGCGGATTGATTTTCAGCCAGTTGCTCACGCTGTACACGACGCCGGTTATTTATCTGGCGTTCGATCGCATGGCCAAGCGGGTAAGCCGCAGAGTGCCGCGGCCGGCGTTTCATCCGCTGCCCGCGGAGGAAGCGTGACGGTGTCACCCGCATCATGGGATCCCCGATGGTAAAAGTCGCGAGTCTCGATCCGCAGGGTCCGGTGACGTTGACCCTGGCCGGGAAGTGCTGCGGCGGGTGTCTGGGCGAGCTGCGGCGCGCCATCGACAAAGCCCGCAGAATGCAGAAACAGATCGTAATCGATCTGGGAGAAGTCACGCTGGTGGACCGGCCGAGTCTGCAATTTCTGGCCGCCCAGTCGCGGGAGGATATCAAGCTGATCAATTGTCCGGAGTATATCGAACCATGGATTTTGCGGGAGACGCTGTGAACGGGAAGTGGATGAAAGCAATCCCGCTCGCCGCGGTGATGCTGGCAGGAACCGGATGCATCGTCGGTCCGAAGTACGTGACGCCGACCGCGCCCGCTCCACCGGCGTTTAAGGAAGAACTGCCGCCGAATTTCAAGGAAGCATCCGGATGGAAGCTGGGCGAGCCGAAAGACGATCTGCACCGGGGCAAGTGGTGGGAGATTTTCGCCGACCAGCAGCTCAACCAGTTAGAAGAGCAGATCGATGTTTCCAATCAGACTCTGGCGGCCGCCGAAGCGCAGTTTCGGGGCGCACGCGCGGCTATCCGGGTCTCCCGTTCGCAGTTATACCCGACGCTGAGCGGCAACGTTTCGGTGCTCGGCAGCGGGACTTCGGGAAGCCTCGGACACGGTCTTGCGACCCAATCGGCAGTGGCGACGGTGCAGAGCGTCGGCGCAAGCTGGGAGCCGGATCTATGGGGGCAGATTCGCCGGACCATCGAGGCGAACGTCGACACCGCGCAGGCCAGCGCCGCCGATCTCGAGAACGCGCGGCTGAGTATTCAATCGGAACTGGCGCTGGATTATTTCCTGCTTCACGGGCTGGATTCGCAGAGAAAGCTGCTGCTGGACACGGCCGAAGCCTACGACCGGGCGCTGCAGTTGACGGTGAATCGCTACAACCAGGGCGTTGCATCCCAGGTAGACGTAGCGCAGGCGCAAACACAGCTTGCGCAGACACGCGCCGAAGCGACCGATACGATGGTCGCCCGGCAGCAGTATGAACATGCCATCGCCATTCTGCTGGGCAAGCCGCCCTCGGAGTTCTCGATTCCGGAAGCGATCATCACCAGCGATCCTCCCGTGGTTCCGGGCGTGCTGCCGTCCGAATTGCTGGAACGCCGTCCGGATATCGCAGGAAATGAACGCCGGGTTGCGGCGGCAAACGCGCAGATCGGCGTGGCGATTTCGGCTTTTTATCCCACTCTGACTCTGGGCGCGTCGGGAGGCCTGGAGGGCTCCAGCCTGGTGAATTTGTTTACCTGGCCGAGCCGTTTCTGGTCGATCGGCCCGACTCTGGCGCAAACGTTCTTCGACGCCGGCCGGCGCAGGGGACTTACCGAGGAGGCGCGAGCATCTTACGACTCCGCCGTCGCAAACTATCGCGAGAGTGTGCTCACCGCATTCCAGCAGGTGGAAGATCAGTTATCCACGCTGCGCATCCTGGCTCAGGAAGCGCAAGAACAGGCGGGCGCGGTCACGTACGCCGAACGCTCCCTGCAACTGGCGAACGCACAGTATCAGGGCGGCATCACGACGTATCTTCAGGTGATCACGGCGCAAGCGATCGCGCTGTCCAACGAACTGACCGCGGTCCAGCTTAAGACGAAACGGATGACCGCCAGCGTTTCCCTGGTTCAGGCTTTGGGCGGGGGATGGAGCTCGTCGCAACTGCCGACGCAGCAGGATGTGACGCCGCAGAAAGCGCCGAAGGTCGTCACCACGGGGCTGCAATAAGCGTCAGGGTTTGTGGGAAAGGGCGAAACCCGCTTCCTGCCGGTCGCGGTTCGGTGTCGACCCTGGATGACGGGGGCGACGACTGTAGACTGGTCAGGGTTCGCCGACTACTAATACCGGGGCGGCTACTTCATGCCGCACGGCGTTGATGGTGTTTCCGAAAATCAGATCCTTCACGCCGCGGTGGCCGTGCGCGCCCATGACGATCAGGTCCGGCTGCAGGCTTCGCGCCAGTTGCACGATTCCGGCTTTGGGGCTGAGACCGTGGAGAACGGTGAGCTCGGCGCGAATTCCGCTGTTGGCGAGGGACCCCATGATGCCGCTGAAGTACTGCTCGCCTGCCTGAATCTCCGCGGTCGACGATAGCGCCCCGTAGAGCTGACTGGTGACGCCTTCTTCGACGTGCACCAGATGGAGCGTGGCTCCGTGCAGGCGGGCCATGGCCGCGGCGTGCGCGATCGCCACGCGGTCGCGGTCGGTGTGGTCCAGGGGAACCAGAATACTGCGGTACACCGGTTCCGGGAGGTTCGCAGCCACGGCGGACCCGGCCCAAATCGCGGGCTCGGCAGGGCGCGGCCTGGTTCCGAAAAACGTGATCCAGCCAAGCAGCGCCGCGATGGCCGCTCCCATGGGGGTGACCAGCGCGATGTGCCAGGGCGACGCCAGGATCCAGGGTCCCGCGACAATCCACACGGCCCAGAAGTTCAGTATCAGGATGGTCGCGGCGGTGCTCCAGGCGAGCACTTTCACCCACGGACGATTGGCGAACTCGCCCATCCGCTCCCGGTCGTTGGTGAAGCGGATCAGCGGAATCACGGCGAACGGAAGCTGCATGCTGATGATCACCTGGCTCAGGATCAGCAACTGGAAGGTCCCGCGTTCGCCCGCCATCATGACGGTGAATATGGCCGGGACGATCGCCAGCATCCGCGTCATCAGCCGGCGCAGCCACGGGCGCATGCGCAGATTCAGAAATCCTTCCATGATAATCTGTCCGGCGAAAGTTCCCGTCAGCGTGGAGGATTGCCCGCTGGCCAGCAGAGCCACGGAAAACAAGATACTCGCGAGGGTGGTGCCCAGCAGCGGGGAAAGCATCGCCTGCGCCTGCTCGATTTCGGTGACCACCACGCCCTTTTGAAAAAATACGGCGGCCGCCAGCACCAGAATGGAAGCGTTCACTATCAACGCGCCGTTCAGGGCGATACACGAATCGATCAGGTTGAACCGGCAGGCCTCCCGCCGCTCCGCAACGCTTTTTCCGATCCGCCGGGTCTGCACCAGGGCCGAATGCAGGTACAAATTATGCGGCATCACGGTGGCACCCAGGATGCCGACGGCTACGTACAGGCTTTGATTATTAAGCCGCGGGACGATCCCGGAGAAAATCTCGTGGAGCGCGGGCTTGGCAAAGAACAGCTCCACAAGAAAGCAACCGGTGACGATCGCGATCAGACTGAGGATCATCGCCTCAATCAGGCGAATGCCATAGCGCGACAGCCACAGAACCAGAATGGTGTCCGCCGCGGTGAGCACCACGCCCAGCACCAGCGGCAGCCGGAACAGGAGATGCAGCGCGATGGCCGCGCCCAGCACTTCGGCCAGATCGCATGCGGCGATGGCGATCTCGCACAATACCCACAGTCCATTGCATACCGATCGCGAGTACGAATCGCGGCACGCCTGCGCCAGATCGCGGCCCGCGACGATGCCCAGGCGGGCGGCCAGGGTCTGGAGCAGAATGGCCATCAGGTTGGACAGCACCACTACCCACAAAAGCTGATAGCCGAACTGCGAGCCGCCCTGGAGATCGGTGGCCCAGTTGCCCGGGTCCATGTACCCGACGCTGACCAGATAGGCCGGGCCCGCGAAGGCGAGCATCCGCCGGAGCACGTTGGGGCGCGCCGTGGCGACGCTGGCGTGCACCTCCGGCAGAGACGCGCCTGTGACAAGTTGCCCCTTCATCCCTAAACTTAACTATACGGTGAAAGACTCATTTCAGGCATGACGCAGACCTTCAAGCTGACTCTCGAATACGACGGGTCCCGGTATTCCGGCTGGCAGATCCAGCGGAATGCGCGGACCGTTCAGGGCGAGCTGCAGCGCATCGCCGATGAACTGTTCGGCGTCGAGACCGATATTCAAGGCGCGGGACGGACCGACGCGGGCGTTCACGCGCTCGGGCAGGTGGCGCATGTGAAAGTGCGCAGTCCGCGGCGGAAACTGGTGGCGCCGCAGGTGCTGCGCGAGTTGAACGATCGCCTGCCTTCGTCGATCGCGGTGGTGGAATGCGAGGACGCGCCGGCTCGATTCCATGCGCGCCACGATGCGATATCGAGAGCGTATTTCTATCAGATCTCGACTCGCAAGACCGCGCTTTCGAAGCGCTACGTGTGGTGGATTAAGGAGCCGTTGGACGTTGAAAAGATGCAGCGGGCTGCCGCATCGATCGCGGGCCATCACGATTTCATCTGTTTTCGAGCAGCGGATCCGTCAAGGCCCGGGGAATCGACCACTGTCGTGGTGGATGCGGCCGAGGTCGGCACGGACGACAATTTGATCGTGTTTCGCATCGAGGGATCGCACTTTCTATGGAAGATGGTCCGCCGCTTAACGGGGACTCTGGTCAAGGTCGGCCTGGGCGAAGTGACGGTGGAGCAATTCGAGACTCTCCTGACCGGGCAGAGCAATCCCAAACTCGACATCGCGGGGTGGACCGCGCCGGCCTCCGGACTGTTCCTGGAAGCGGTGCGGTACTAAATTGATGCTGCGCCGGGGCCTGATCTTCGCCGCGATCGCGGCCGTGGTGATCGCCACGAGGCTGTGTCATGCAGGCATCTTGTGGGCCGACGACAATCTCCCGCTGGCCGCGGCCATCGAGGTCGCGCGCGGAAAAATCCTGTTTCGCGACGTATGGTTCGATAAGCCTCCGCTGGTCGCCTGGATCTGCCTGGCGTGGGGCGCGCGAGCGGGAGTCCTGCTCCGGCTGGCGGGTGGCGCGTATGTGCTGGCGGTGGCGGCGATGGCGTGGCAATTCGCCCGCACGGCGTGGGGCGAACGGGAAGGGCTACTGGCGGCGTCGCTCTCGGCTTTCTTCCTGACCTTCGGACTGCCTTCCGCGGTAATGCCGCTTGCGTCCGACATGCTTCTGGTTCTGCCGCACCTGGCCGCCGTGTATTTCGCGTGGCGCGGGCGGGCGTTTCTCAGCGGCGCCGCGGCCGGCGTGGGCTTGCTGTGCAGCTCGAAAGCAGTCTTCGTTCTGGCGGCGTGCGCGCTGTGGCAATGGCGGTCCCTGCCGATGCTGGCCGCCGGATTCGCTACGCCGAATGCGCTGGCGATGGGGTGGATGTGGATGAACGGCTCGCTCGGGGAATACTATCGCCAGGTCTGGCAATGGGGTTCGATTTACGCCGCCCATACGTTCATCGAGAACCCGGTGGCGGAAGGATTCAAGCGCACGGCGGATTGGGCTGGATTCCAGGCTGCACTGGTGATCGGGGCGGTAGTGGCCCTGAAGCGGGATCGCGATTGGCGGATGTTCTCGTGGATTGCGCTGTCGCTGGCTGGCGTCGTCCTGGGCCTGCGGTTTTTTCCGCGTTATTATTTTCTGCTGTTGCCTCCCATGACCGTTGCGGCGGCACGCGGCTGGAGCCTGCTGGCGGTTTATCACTTCGTAATCGATCGTCCTCAAGGCGGCCGGATGACACGTGCAACCGTCACGGCGGTTTTTCTACCAGCCCTGTTGCTAATCCCATTCCTCCGCTTCGCCCCGCGCTACGCGATGCTGGCGCTGCATAGGCCCTGGGCCGATCTTGCAATCGATTCGGACAGCCGGGCGGCGGCCGAAAAGCTTCGCGCTCTCGCCGGGCCGGGAGACACGCTGTTCGTCTGGGGATTCCGGCCCGACATTTTCGTTTACTCCGGGCTCCCCGCAGGCACGCGGTTTCTCGAAAGCCAGCCGATCTCGGGCGTTCTCGCCGACCGTCATCTCTTTTCACAAACGACGCTTGCCGCGGAGTTTACGGCGCCGAATCGCGCCGAGGTGATTGCATCGCATCCCATCTGGATCGTCGACGGCCTGGGCCCCTACAACCCCGCCCTCGCGCTCGACCGCCAGCCGTATCTGGCCGGTTGGCTGTCCCGCTATGTTCCCGTCGACCGGACGAATTTCTCAATCCTGTACCGTCTGCGTTAAACTCAATCGATCGTCGTTAGATATCGATCGTCGTTAGATAATGATGCGTGTCTCCCTGTCCTTGATTCTTTGCGCCCTGTTGGCCGCCTGCTCCCGTTCCCCGGAAAGGACGTTGACCATCGCAGTCAACGCCGGAGTGGAAGGCACCGCGCTGAAACTGGCAGCGAAGGAATGGGGGGCATCGAAGGGCGTGCAGGTGGAGGTGGTGGAGCTTCCTTACGCCAATCTCTTTGAAAAAGAGCAGCTCGATCTGACCAGCAAGACCGGGGCGTATGACGTGATCATGCTGGACGATCCCTGGTTTCCGCTGATGCTGGAATCCGGAAGCATCGCTCCCCTGCCCCATACGCTCGACGCCGATTTCGTGGCTTCCTGCGTCGAAGTCTGCAAAGACCCGAAGCATCCCGGCGCGCAATATGCCGTACCGTACGTCGGCAATTCGCAGCTCTTTTTCTATCGCAAGGATCTGTTCGCCAAGTACAATCTGACCGCGCCGCAAACCTGGGACGAGGTGCTGGCCGCGGCGAAGAAGATCGGCGCAGGCGAAAAGATGTTCGGTTACGTGATGCGAGCCGCGCCGGGCAATGCCGCGGTCGCCGATTACATGGGACTGCTGTGGGCCTTCGGCGGCGACGTGCTCGACGCATCCGGCAATCCCGTTTGCGATTCGCCCGCCGCGATCGATGCCCTGAAGTTCATGCTCGAACTTGGCAAATATTCCCCGCCCGGCTATGCCGGATTCAACGCGGACGAAGTTTCGGCGCACCTGCTCCAGTCGACTGCGCTGATGAGTATCAACTGGCCGGCGTGGATTGCAGCTATGGACGACGCATCGAAATCGAAAGTGGTCGGAAAGATCGATTTCACCCCCATGCCGAGCGAGCGCGTGCACGGCGTCGGCGAGCTGGGAACGTGGATCGTCGCTGTTCCGGCCGCGTCGAAGCATGCCGCTGACGCGTTCGATTTTATCTTCTGGGCGACCGATGCGCCGCAAATGAAGCAGGCGGCGCTGCGCGGCAATCCGCCGACGCGGCGCAGCGTATTCCAGTCTCCCGATCTGGTCGCGAAGTTCCGGGCGTTTCCGGCCCAGCTTGCCTCGCTCGAGTCTGCCCGCGCCCGTCCGCGCACTTCGCATTGGAACGAAATCGAGAACACTTTCGGGATTTACATATCCAAGGCGAATTCGGGCGCGATGGACCCGGCATCCGCGATGCACGCCGCAGCCGCGGAGATCGCGCGGATTCAACAGCGCGCGAAATGAAAAGCCGTATTCCAAGCGGCCTGCCGTGGGTCCTGCCTGCCCTGCTCATCTTAGTAACGCTTTCCATCTACCCGATGATTTATTCGGTGAAGGTGAGCATCACGGATGCCTCCGGAGCGTTCACGTTGGCGAACTTCATTCGTCTTTTTCAGGATCGCCTGTTCGGCGCGGCGGCTGTGCAGACGACTGTCCTGACTCTGGTCGCGCTGGTGATCGAGTTTGTTCTGGGATTGGCGCTGGCGGTTTTGATCGACTCTCTGGCGCGCGCCCGCTCTGTGTTTCGCGCCGGACTCCTGGTCCCGATGCTGCTTCCGCCCGTGGTCGCCGCAGTCGCATGGCGGCTGATCTACAATCCGCAGTTCGGCGTGCTCAACGGGACGCTGCGCCGGATCGGGGTGAACACGGCGCCGCTCACCTGGACCAGCGGCGAAAATTCAGCGCTCCTGTCGGTGATCCTGGTCGACGTCTGGGAGTGGACGCCGTTTCTGTTCCTGCTGCTCTCCGCCGGTCTTCAGGCCATTCCGCCGGAACCCATCGAAGCCGCCCGTATCGACGGAGCCGGAGCGTGGCGGATTTTCCGGGACGTGACGCTGCCGCTGCTGAAGCCGACGGTATTGCTGGCGCTGCTGCTGCGCGCGATGGACCTGGTCCGCATCTTCGACCAGATTTTCATCCTCACGCAAGGCGGGCCGGGAACCGCCACGGAAACCGTGAGCCTATACATTTACCGCACGGCTTTCCGGTTCTCGAACTTCGGCTACGCCGCGGCGATGTCGTTCGTGCTGCTGGCCGCGACCATCGTTTTCTCGCGCGGCCTGATGCGGCTTATGAGGGCCAGATGATGGGGGCCAGATGAAAACGGCTTTTCGATACATCCTGGCGTGCGCGACCCTTTTGATCGCGCTCGCACCGGTGTACTGGCTGGTGACCATATCGCTGAAGCGCGAGGTGGATCAATTCACATACCCGCCCGAATGGATCGGTTTCACAACCACGTTTCAGCACTACGCGAGTGCATTCCGCAACGGTTCTTTTGCGCACTATTTCACGAATTCCGTGCTGCTGGCCGCGCTGTCGACGCTTGCCGCGCTGGTGTTCGGGGTTCCCGCCGCCTATGGACTCGCCCGCTTCGAATGGCCTGGACGCTGGAGCGAAAATATCGGCAACTGGATTCTTTCCACGCGTATGCTGCCGCCGATTGTCACCATCGTGCCGCTCTTCCTGATGCTCCGGGAGGCCCGGTTGCTCAACTCGCTGTTCGGGCTGGCGATCGTCTACACGGCGTTTAATCTTCCATTCGTCGTATGGATGATGCGCGGATTTTTCGACGAAGTGCCGCGCGAAATCGAGGAAGCCGCGATGCTCGACGGCGAGACGCGCGTCGGAGCGCTCCTGCGGATCGTTCTGCCGCTGGTCAAGCCGGGCCTGGCCGCGACCGCGGTTTTCTGTTTAGTTGTCGCGTGGAATGAGTTCTTGTTCGCGTTGATTCTGACGCAAACGGAGTCCGCGATGACGCTGCCCGTCGGAATCGCGTCGCGCGTGACGCAATACGAGATACGCTGGGGCGAAATGAGCGCCGCGGGCGTGGTCGCGATGCTGCCCGTTCTGGTCTTCGCCACGGCCGCGCAAAAATATCTGGTGCGCGGACTCTCGCTGGGCGCGGTGAAAGGCTGACATGGCGCTCGAGATCGACGGCATCACCAAACGATTCGGTTCTCGCGAGGCGGTGAGCGGAGTCTCACTGAAGGCGGAAGACGGCGAATTCGTGGTTTTGCTGGGTCCTTCCGGCTGCGGGAAGTCGACGCTGCTTCGCATGATCGCCGGGCTGGAAATGCCCGACGCAGGTACCCTGCGGCTGGCCGGCGGCGACATTACCCATAAGGAAGCGCGGGACCGCGATATCGCGATGGTGTTTCAGAGCTACGCGCTGTATCCGCACATGACCATCGCGCAGAACATCGGCTACCCGCTTCGCGTGCGCAAGCGTCCGCCGGCTGAGATCGCAGCCGAAGTGCGCAATGTCGCCGGACGCCTGGGCCTGACGAATCTGCTCAACAATCTGCCGCGACAGCTTTCCGGCGGCGAACGCCAGCGCGTCGCGCTCGCCCGGGCGATCATCCGCCGCCCCAAGGCATTCCTGATGGATGAACCGCTTTCCAATCTCGACGCCCGGCTGCGTGTGGAAATGCGCGCGGAGCTGAAGCATCTGCAGCACGAGCTGCGCATCATCACCATCTATGTGACGCACGATCAGGCGGAGGCCATGACGCTCGCGCATCGCATCGCCATCATGCGCGACGGCAAGATTCAGCAGTTCGACACGCCATCGACGATCTACAACCGGCCCGCGAATACTTTTGTCGCGGGCTTCGTCGGCAGCCCTTCCATGAACCTGATCGAGAAATCGGACGAGATTCTGGGCATTCGCCCCGAGGATGTCGACGTTTCCACTTCGGAGCAGCCCGGCTGGACGCCCGCGCGAGTTTACGTGACCGAGGAAATGGGAAACGAAACCATCGTCGTGCTGAAGGACGCCGTTTTAAAGGCTGACACGCAGATCACCACGCGCATGGCCGCCGGATCGAAGCTCGATTTCGACACGCCAGTCTGGTATCGTTTCCGTCCCGAAAAACTGCACCGTTTCCAAAAATCGACGGGCGCGCGCTTATCGGATTAACGTCCATTCCCGTGCATTAACGGCCAAATTAGTTTCTCCGTCGTATCATCGATGAGATGGGAGTCGGCATCCGAACCGTCGATCTGCGGAAGATCTATACTTCCCCTCCGCCCCTGGCAGCCGCAGGCGCCGGACTCGCTGGATTCGGGGGCGGAAAGAAACGTAAGAGGGGACTCAGCCCGCAGATCACCGCGCTCGACGGCGTTTCGATCGAGGTCGCCCCCGGCGAAATCTTCGGGCTGCTCGGACCCAACGGCGCGGGAAAATCGACCACCGTCGGCATCCTGACGACCCGCGTCCGGCCGAGCGGCGGCGAAGCGTACATCGGCCAGTTCGACGTGTGGCGCGAGCAGGTGGCGGCGAAGCGCCTGATCGGCGTCGTGCAGCAGCGGCCCAACCTGGATTTCGCGCTGACGGCTCGCGAGATCCTGATGTTTCACGGCGCCTATTTCGGCATGAGTTCGGCGGAGCGCCAGCGTCGAGCGGCGGAACTGCTGGAACAGTTCCAGCTCACTCCCCGCGCCGAGGAGCTGACGCGCGGATTCTCCGGCGGCATGATGCAGCGCCTCTCCGTCGCGCGCGCGCTGATGCACGATCCGCAGGTGTTGTTTCTGGATGAGCCGTCCACGGGTCTCGATCCGCAGACGCGTCTGCTGCTGTGGGGCATCATCCGCGAATACAATCAGGCCGGCAAGACCATCCTGATCACCACGCACAACATGGACGAAGCGGATGCGCTGTGCCACCGGCTGGCGATCGTCGACCACGGCAAGGTGATCGCGCTGGGAACACCGGCGGAATTGAAGGCGTCGATCCCCGGCGGTTATTTGCTACAGCTCCGTTTCAGCGCGTCGCCGGCGGCGTTGGTCGATCAACTGAGGCAATTGCCCGGCGTCACCGAAGTGCGAGTCAACGGCTCCGGCACGGATGTTTACGCGGACCGCGGCGGGCCTCTGATTCCCGCCATTGTCGCGGCGGCGACCGAAAACTCGGTGGACCTGCACGACGTTCACATCTCCGAACCGAGCCTCGAAAATTTATTCCTGCACCATACGGGACGGAGCCTGCGCCAATGAACTGGACCACCTTCTACGCTCTATTTGGGCGCGACGTGCATGTCGCGCGCCGGAACTTCATCACCACGATGCTCCAAACGATGCTGCAGCCGCTGATGCTGATTTTCGTCTTCGGCCAGGTAATGACGCGGAGCGGGATGATGGCCGAGAACGTCAAGGGGATGCTGCTGCCCGGCGTGATGGCGATCGCCATGACGATGACAGGCGTGCAGGCCGTGGCCATGCCACTGCTGGCCGAATTTCAGTTCACGCGCGAGATCGAGGACCGCCTGCTCGCGCCGATTCGCATCGAATGGCTGGCCATCGAAAAAATATTCACCGGCGTCTTGCAGGCGCTGATTTCGGGCGCTGTGGTCGCGCTGCCGGCGCGCCTGATTCTGGGGCGAGGCCTGGGCATCCACACCGATCACCTCGGCCTTTTTTTCGTAATCGCTGTGCTGGTCGCGCTGTTCTCCGCCGCCGGGGGCCTGACGCTGGGATGCAGCGTCGGGCAGACGCACATTGGATTGATGTTCAGCCTGGTGCTTGCGCCGATGATCATGTTCGGCTGCGCGTATTATCCCTGGAGCGCGCTGGCAAGCTTTCCGATTTTGCAGAAACTGGTTCTGATCAATCCGCTGGTGTACGCGAGCGAAGGCTTGCGCGGGACGCTGGTGCCGCAGTATCCGCACATGTCGCTGGCGTTAATTATCGTGGTGCTGGGGCTGATGGATGTGGTGTTGGTGGTGGCGGGGTTGCATCGATTTCGAAGTAAAGCGGTGAGCTGACCGGGAGGAAGCCCCGCGAATCGTTAGGAAAATCAGAAGTGTGGAGGGGAATTATTTTTCTAACAGGCGCAACCGGTTCTGGAAGTTACAGATTTCTGTCAGCGCCACGTTTCGATGCCGCGGCTACCGAGGCCGCTTGTCCGATATCATCCTAGGTGCTGAAGTCGGCGCTGCGCCCAGTCGTCCTGGAGCGAAAGCCGTGCGGCCGCCGCCAATGTTCTCGGTGACCCGGTACCGCCGGACACCATATCTGCTGCCCCGCGGCAGCCCCACTCGGCGCACTGGTCGAGCTCATGCGGAAAGTCACGCGTTGGGCAGATTGGCCGGGAGGTTTTGTAAGCGGTTGAAAAAGTTGTTTGCGTCCGCGATTTGAAGAGGAACGTTGGCCGTAATCAATTGGGCCTTAGCGTCATAGTCTGCTTGAACGCGCCGCCTTTTCATACGAAGTCCGATGGCGCCGAGTTTCCTGCAACGATTGTCTGATCGACTCTGATAGTGGCTCCAGAGAGCGGCATGTTCGCTTCGTCCCGGTCGAACATACCCGAGGGACGTGGCTCTATCGCTGGCGGTGTGATAAACGGAGTAATAAGCGCGGCTAATGGATGATCGATCCGAGGCTTCGTCGGCGTTGGCGCTGAGAGCAATTGCCAAAGTGAGGTAATTAGACCAGTTGAATGGGGTCGCAGCCATTACGCAAAGTCGCAGGTGAAGCTTAGGTTTGAAACAGCCGGAGTCATATGCTCCAGCCACCACGCGTCATCGAAACGGTCAATCGCTTCAGCGGCCGACTCCGGTGTTCCTGTCCAGCGGACCACGACGTAAAAGGTCCGCGGCTCGTCCTCATCAGTAGAAACCTCAAGACGAAACACTTTGTCAGTTCCGAAAAACTCGCGCAACGGCTCAATTGCGTTGCTCAGCACAGTCGGGAAGGCGCTGTGCCTAGAAAGAAAATGGGTGACGGATTCATCCGTAAAAACGTAGTGGGCCCGCAATGCCTCGATGTCCCGACGCATGCGGTCCTGTGTTCGCTCCAAGAGAACGGTTGACTGAGTGATGTCGAAAATGTTTGAGCCTTCGCGCCGAAGACCGTTCCGGATAGGATCCAACGTTGGTGCTTGGGTGTGCTGTTGTAAATAGAGATCATTCAGCCCCTGTTTCGCCGCGCTCATTCTTCAACCTCCTCGACGTTGAGCAATTTCAGAATCGCAACCTCGTCCTGGTAGATGAGCTGTTTCATATTATCGAAGCTGACATCCGCAGCATAGTCACGTTCCATCTGAACGAATATGCCATTTGCGAGTTGGGCGGACCCATCAAGTGTAATGCGTCGACCTGGCCAGCGGGCGACTACCGCCATCGCGCGCAATGGCTCTTTTTCCAAATGCTGAATTTCGGACGCGATGAATGGCAGAAGAAGTTTCTGAAAAGGAACGACCTTAGGCTGCAGATGCAAGGATAATACTGAATTTTTCTTGCTGAATGCTATGCCACTGACATCTTTCAAGGTATCAAGAAAGGTCAAGAGTATCGAAAGAATCTTATCTGCCTCGGCCCACATCGGCGCCTCTTTGGTAAATTTACAATGCGTTGCTCCAAAGAAAAGGTTGATACGCTGCGAAGATAGCCGGAATTTGATGCCTTGCTCTGTGGTCTTTCCACTGCTTACAACCTCCAAGTCATCAGCGTTGGGGTCGTATTCGCCGAAAACATCGAATAGCGCCTGGATGACCTCGGCTCGGTCTACAAGCAGCCGAACGGCGGCCTTTTGATACCGGATCGTCACTTCGAGGATCGAAATCGGTATTGTGATCGGCTCGGCCATGGTCTCCGTGATTGTACCTCTATTATCGGCGGTTTCCTTCTGAAGACGGAGGCAGCGACGCTTGGGTTCAGGTACTGGTCGAGGCAGCACGATTCGGCATGCGGAGGTCTTGGAAAGGGGCGCGGCTCAGTGCAACTCAGGAAGGGGGGCGGGTGGAAGAGGACACTGTTGCCAAAGCTGGGCGGAGACTCGAATTAAGACCTCGAATTATGTTCTAAGTGCCTGATTTTTTTTAAGGCTGGCGGAGAGGGGGGGATTCGAACCCCCGGTACCGGTTTAGGCCAGTACGACGGTTTAGCAAACCGCTGCTTTCGACCACTCAGCCACCTCTCCGGGTTGTTCTCAAAAGAACGGCGGTCGTGCTCAAGGGGATAGTAGCACAAGTTCTGAGGCTTCCGGAAGGCCTTTGGCTCGTCCTGGGGCGGGCTGGGCGCGGTAGAACGGGTTCTGGAGACGGTCCCGGAAAACGAAAATGCTCACCCGAAGGTGAGCATTTACGCTTGCCCTGGTATTAGCAGGGTGATGTACATGGGAGAATCAGATTCGACGGTATCGCAACCCGCCAAAACCTGTGTGATTGGATATTAGGGCGTGCGGGAAATGATGTCAAGGAAAAAACTTTCAGGATCAAAATACCACTTAAGTACATGCACACCTATGACATACGGATAATGTCCGTCTTCGGGCAGCTGTGGAAATCTTGTTCCTTGGGCGTGTACCACGCCTTCCTTTTGGTTCTAACATTCCGAAACATCGAGGCTTATTTGTTGCCGAGATGAAGGGTGATCATGGCGTCCGGATCGTCGCTGCGATTCATCTTGCGATTCGCAAAACGTACCCCCGCGTAGCCGAGTCCGGCGATCAGACAGATCAGAATCAGCAGCCCGGAAAAGGCGAAAACGTCCAAAATGAAACGCGCGGCGCCCTTGACCTCATTCACTGGAACCTTCTCATTCCAGGTGATATTTGTCTCGTACTTGACCTGCGACAGAATGCGCTCGGCGGCGTCGGCATCGGGCGGCTGGATGGTAACCGCCACCAAAGCGCCCACCCGTTTGGCGATGGCGCCGGAAATGTTCTGGAAGTTCTGGTACCTTTCGCGGGCGATGCCGGGAGTTGGGTAATTGAAGATCGCCAGGGTCAGCAATCCCTTGGCCGTCGTGTATTTCCCAACGATCGCCTCGCTTCCCAGGTGGAACGCGGCGATGGAGGGGGGAATCCGCGGCTCGAATCGATCAAGTGACACGGGACCAACAACATATCGCTCGGAATTCGGGACCAGACCGGCGGGCGGCAAATCCGTCAACAATACCGGCAAAGGCGACTGCTCCAGTTTCGGCAAGGTCGCGTACATCGCCGTAAACTGTTCAGCCGGAGGGACATTCCCGGTCAATTGAAAAACGTAGTTACCGTAAGCGAAGATGGCGCCGTCCGAGGTCTGGACGGCCAGTTTCGCAATCCCGCTCGAAACCGCACCGGGTGGACGGCGGAATTCGAACATGGCCATGGCCCCGGTGGAGTCGTGGAACCGCCAGGCTGTAGCGGTAAAGTGCTTCTCCGCGGTTTTGTATTCGGCCTGCTCCGTCGCGCTCAGGCCATATTCGTCGAGCAACGCCTGATCGGGAACGGAAATGGTCTTGGGCGGGCCTTTTTGAAAATCCCCGATCTTATCCGGGAAAATGGCGGCGGAGGCGGCGCCCGCCGCGACCAGAAATAGCGCGGCTGTTTGTATTACGCCCCGCAGCATTTTTTGTACTTCTTTCCGCTGCCGCAGGGGCAAGGATCGTTGCGGCCGGCCTTGTTCTGGGCGATTTTCGGCTGCTGCGCGGTGGATGCCTCGCCGCCGACGAACTGTATCGCGGCGAGCTCCTTTTCCTTCTTGCGCTGGATATTGCGGGTCAGGTCCATCACCGAATTTTGAGCCGCCTGACGCTGCTGCTGCGTGGCGACGGCGACCGCTTCGGCCTCGTCCTCTTCTTCTTCATCGTCGTCATCCCAGATCTCGGGATGCGGCACCTGCGGCATCGAGCTGCCGGTCTCCTCGGCGCGCTGCATGAAGAACAGCCAGCGGACGGTCTCGTCTTCGATGCGATCCATCATGTCCTGGAACAGGACGAAGGACTCCTTCTTGTATTCGACCAGCGGATCCTTCTGGCCGTAGCCGCGCAGGCCGATGCCTTCCTTCAGGTGATCCATCGATAACAGGTGGTCTTTCCACTGGTTATCGATGACGTTGAGCATGATCATGCGCTCGGTTTCGCGCATCAATTCCGGCCCGACCATGGCCTCTTTTTCGCGATATTTCCGGACGAGCTGGTCGTTGATTTCCTGCTCCACCTGACGGCGGTCCATGGTCTGCAGCTCGTCGATGCGGATTTTGGCTCCGAATTGCGTGAGGATGTCCGTCTCAAGACCGGTCCAATCCCACTGGCTTTGATGCGACTTTTCGGGGCAGCGCAGGTCGATAAACGACCCGAGAATGCCGGCGATGATCTCGATAATCCGTTCCTGCTGATCCTGGCCTTCGAGCAGAGCGCGGCGCATGCCGTAGACGGCCTGGCGCTGCTTGTTCATCACGTCGTCGTACTCGAGGATGTGTTTGCGGGACGCGAAATGCTGGGCTTCGACGGCTTTCTGCGCGGCCGCGATGCGCTTGCTGATCATCTTGCTTTCGATGGGCACGTCTTCTTCCATGCCCAGCCGCAGCATCAGATTCTGCATGCGCTGGCCGCCGAAGATGCGCATCAAATCGTCCTGGAGCGAAAGGTAGAAGCGCGCGCTGCCGGGATCGCCCTGGCGTCCGGAACGCCCGCGAAGCTGGTTGTCAATGCGGCGGGATTCATGACGCTCGGTGCCGACGATGTGAATGCCGCCCAACGCGACCACTTCATCGTGATCCTTCTGCCATTCTTCCCGGAACCGGGTGTACACCTGATCCCATTCGGCGCGCTCGGGGCTTCCGACGGGGCAGGTCTGCATGTAGTCGGGATCTTTGGTCTGTTTGCGCAGAAACTCCTTGGCCATGTACTCGGGATTGCCGCCGAGCAGAATGTCGGTGCCGCGGCCGGCCATATTGGTGGAGACGGTGACTGCGCCTTTGTGGCCCGCCTGCGCGATGATCAGCGCTTCGCGCTCATGATTCTTGGCGTTCAGGACTTCGTGCCTGACGCCCATCTTCTTCAAGATGCCCGATAATTTCTCGGACTTTTCCACGGAAATGGTACCGACCAGCACGGGCTGGCCTTTGTCGTTCAGCTCCTTGATTTCCTTGGCCGCGTTGCGGAACTTCTCTTCCTCGGTTCGATAGACGACGTCCGAAAATTCCTGCCGCCGCAACGGGCGGTTGGTGGGAATCACCGTCACTTCCAGCTTGTAAATCTTCTCGAACTCGGCCGCTTCCGTATCCGCCGTACCGGTCATTCCGGCCAGCTTTTTATACATACGGAAATAATTCTGGAAGGTGATGGTAGCCAGCGTCTGGTTCTCGCGCTGGATTTTGACGCCTTCCTTGGCTTCGACGGATTGGTGAAGGCCGTCGCTCCACCGGCGGCCGGGCATCAGGCGGCCGGTAAATTCATCGACGATGATGACTTCGTCGTCCTTGACCACGTAGTCGCGATCGCGATGGAACAGCACATGCGCCTTCAGGCTCTGCTGCACGTGATGGTTGGTCTCCATGTTGATCGCGTCATACATGTTGTTGATGCCGAGGAGTTTTTCGACCTTGATCGAGCCCTCTTCGGTGAGTGCGACGCTGCGGTGCTTTTCGTCGACGGTGTAATCGCCGGTGGTGTACTTCTGGCCGGGTTCCTTGCCATCGATAACTTCGCCGCGAATCAGGCGCGGGATGATGCGGTTGATCTTATAATACTTGTCGGTCGATTCCTCGCTGGGACCGGAAATGATCAGCGGCGTGCGCGCTTCGTCGATCAAAATCGAATCGACTTCATCGACGATCGCGAAATAGTGCCCGCGCTGGGCGCAATCCGCGATGCGGAACTTCATGTTGTCGCGGAGATAATCGAAGCCGTATTCGTTGTTGGTGCCGTAGGTGATGTCGCAGGCGTAACTGCGGCGGCGCTCATCATCGTCGAGATCGTGGACGATGACGCCGACGCTCATGCCCAGGGCCTTGTAGATGCGCCCCATCCAATCCGAGTCGCGGCGAGCAAGATAATCGTTTACCGTGACGACGTGAACGCCCTGACCGGCGAGCGCGTTCAGATACACCGGAAGCGTCGCGACCAGGGTTTTGCCTTCGCCGGTTTTCATTTCGGCGATTTTGCCGCGATGCAGGACGGTTCCGCCGATCAACTGAACATCGAAGTGACGCATGTTCAGAACGCGGCGGCCGGCTTCGCGCACCGTGGCGAAGGCCGGGATCAGAAGATCGTCGAGACTGGCGCCCTGATCGAGTTGTTCGCGGAACTTGACGGTCTGGTTTTGCAGGTCCTGATCGGACAGGGCTTGCATCTGCGGCTCCAGATCATTGATCGACGCAATGATCGGCCGCATTTTCTTAACTTCGCGCTCATGCCGGGTGCCAAAAATTTTCGCGAGAGCGGTATCGAGCATGGTTGCTCCTCCAGTTTATCCCTCAAAAGTGAACACAGTGCCGCGGAGCGTAAGGCCGCCCGGACCGTGGAGGGTTCAGCAGCGGAGCAGGGTTCGCTGATGGCGGCGGCCGAGAGCGTTCACCGCGAACAGGCTGGCCACCAGGTACAGGGCGCCGGAGAGCGGCGTTGCGGCCAGAGCTTCCAGCGTCAGGACGGCGTGCGCCGTATTGCGAGCGGGCGCCGGCGAAACGGATTCCGCGGCCCCGACGAAGAGTGGAACAACCGCGCGAAGAAGGCGAAGCGAATTCGTTCGAGTAACTTCACCAGCCGAAGCCGGCGCGTTTTGCGCGTAAGCGCACGCCACCAGCGCCGTCAGGCTCGCTAATAAAATTCGACCGAATCGCATTGCAACCAATACCAGTTTAGCATCCAGAATACCTGCTGAACCAAACCGCTGCGCGGCAGAACGAGCTGGATTCCCAACTGGACGGCTGCCATAATCCAAGGCGTGGCACGCCGTTCCCAGGGTTGGGTGATCGCCGTCTTGCTCCTGGCATCAGGCAAATCCCTCTCGGCGATTGAAAAGTTCACTTTGGTTCGGACGGCGGATGCAGTGGTCGTCGGACAGCTGAAGCTTTCGAGCTACTTTGTTTCTTTTGACGGCGTACACGTAAACGGGAGTATCGCGGCGACTGAAAACCTCTTTGGAGGAGGGAACGGCTCGGAGTTCGCATACCACCAGATCGTACCCTGCCGGTTGTTGGCTGGCTGTGATTATCGAGCTGTATGGGCGAATTGGTCCAAAATGAAGGAGCTCTTTAGCCAAAAACAGATCTGGGCTCTCGTAAAGGCACCAGGCTCGGCGTGGACCTCGGTAAACCCTCAGCTGCTACCTATATACGGTCTCGCGGACCGCGAAGAAGTGATTGAAGCGCTACGGCAGCGCCGCCAGCTCAATCGCTAGAAGCCATGATTGCCTTTGGCTCGAACGCAACCGCTGGCGACCATAGCCGCAGCTGCGCATTTGCAACCGCTCGCCCCACACCGTCCGGGGCTACATTCTCAGCCGCTCGCGCCGCCTCGCGTTGTACGAAAACCCGCAAACGATTCAATCCCCATAGATCGGTTCCGGCTTGCTCAACGCACTATCGGCAGGGCTCCGGCCCAAGCTTTGGTCCGCGCCTCCAGGACTTGTCGCCGGGGCACTGCCGATAGAATCCTAGACGGTAGCGCGTAAATCGCGCTTTAATCGGGGTGTGCCGAGAACTGCGCCTGGGGCGGGTTCAGTTTGATCTCGACCGTCTTCTCAGCTTCATCGATGTCGAACGTCTGCCCGAAGGTCTGATAGTTCTTCGCGATGATCTGGATCAGGATCTTGCCTTGTGGAATGCTGGGGAGCTTGGCGACGCCTTCCTGGCTGGTTTTCAAATTCCACTCCGTCCGGATTTTCGCTCCGAACTTCGCCTTGGACCGTCCCTGGACGAACTTCACGACCACACTGGCGTTATCGACGGGACGGTTGTTCTGATTCGTCACGACGATCTTGAGGGTGGTCAGATCGGCGGCCACCACGGGCGTGAGCACGAAAACAAGCAGGCCGAGTAGTTTTCGCATCTGCCGATATTATCTCACGCGATATCCGGCAACAGGAACGATCGCGGCGCGCCAGCGGCTTCGGTGACGGCTTCGGCCGCCAGATACCCGCTGCGGACCGCGCCTTCCATGGTCGCGGGCCATCCGGAGCGGGTCCAGTCGCCCGCGAGAAACAAATTGCGGATCGCGGCGCGCGCCACGGGCCGGCGCGATTCCAGACCCGGCGCGGCGGAAAACGTCGCGCGGACTTCCTTGACGACGTGGGATTTTTCAAGCTTCGCCTGGCGCACGGCGGGAAAGAATTCGGCCAGTTCGCGGACCGCGAGGGCGATCACGCCGGCGCGGGGCATCTCCACCAGGCTGCGCGATGCGCTCACTACCAACTGGACGTAGCGGCCGGCGTTCTTGTTGAACATCCACTGGATGGTCCGGTCGAGCAGGGTGGCATGCGGGAGATCGGTGACGGGGCGATCGAACCACAGGTGGATTCCGGTGATGGGGGAATGCTCGAAAGCACTGACGTCGAGGTCCAGGCCAGCGGCGGCGAGGCGCTCGAACGGGAGGGCGCTTACATAATAGTCGGCGCTCAATTTTTCGCCCGCAACGGAAACGGATCGCACCTCTGCCTGTTCCGTCACGATGCGTTCGACGGGCGTTCGCAGGCAAATCTCGACGTTCCCGACCTTGCGCCAGACTTCCTCGCCGTAGAGTTTGCCGAGCGGCACGTTGGGAACGCCCATTTCGTAAGAATCGGCGCGCGCCAGAAATCCGAGTCGGAAAACCTGGAAAGCATGCGCCGCGGCCATACGATCCAGTTCTTCATTGATCGCGCTCACCAGGATCTGACGCCAGAAGCGTTCGATCACTCGCGCGGGCTGGCGCTTTTCTTCGAGCCACTGCTGCATGGTGATGCGATCCAGATCGCCGCGGGAGCTTTCACGGCGGATCGCCAGGATGCCGCGGGTCAGAGCCAGCTTTTCGGAGAGATTCAAGAATTTCAATCCGAGGAAAGATTCGGTGAAGTGCGCCGGCGCCGGCAGTTTCCCCGCCCGCATCCGGCTGCGCCGGCCGCCCGGCTCAATAAAGAGGAATTCACGGTGGAAGGTAATGTCTCCGGCGACGCCGAGGCGTCCGTAGAAGTCCATCAGGTTAACGCAGCAGCGGAGCAGGATGTGCTGGCAGTTGTCGATGGTTTCCGAGCCGGTTTCGTAGGAGGTGGCGCGTCCACCGAGGAACGGGCGCGATTCCAGCAGGCGGACGCGGTAACCCGCGCCACCGAGCGCAGCAGCAGCAGCCAGGCCGGCGAGGCCGCCGCCAATCACAATCACCTCTGGCATTTATGGACGCGAAGGCAGGTTAGAACACCGGAACTCGCGCCCGGCGTCCGCCGCCCCAATCTCCATTGATGATCTCAAAGATCAGCCAGAGCACGATGGCGATGAACAGAACGTCGCTGGGTTCGAGTCCCATGGGTTATGCTCTCCCAGTATCGCGAATGCGCCAAGGACCAGCAAGTACTAAGGTTTCCAGTACCCGTCGATTGCGCCGAAAACCCAAGCGATCGCGAGCCCAGAGACAGGAAACATTGTGACAGCGAGAATCGTGCGAACCGGCCAATTCCAGCGCGAAAACAGCGTCACGGCCAGTTGAGGCGCGGTCATCAACGCCATTACAACCGCGTATCCCGCATAACCATGCTTACACCACGGGCAATGATGTCCATGCGCCGCGTGAATGTTGCAGGCAAGGTCGGACCCGGCCCACAGGGAGCGGCATCCGCATTGAAAAATCCAGGCGCAGAAGTTGATGAAGAAAATGCAGGTGACTGCGAATGAGATGAGAAAGGGCGAAAACTTAGCGAGCCGCGACACGGGCATGACCCAGCGTCTTTACGACGTTCTCGATGAGGCGGAGACCGCAGTTGCCATCGAGCGTCAGGATCGATTCGGGATGGAATTGAACAGCCTCAATGGGCAGATCGCGATGGCGGACGCCCATGATGATGCCATCGTCGCTCTGCGCCGTGACTTCGAGACAGGATGGAAGCTTTTCGGGAACCGCGTAGAGCGAATGATAACGTCCGACGCGGAATTCCTCGGGCAGGCCGGCGAAAATCCCCAGGCCGCGATGGCGGACCAGCGAAGGCTTTCCATGCATCGGGTATCCCAGCACGCCCAGCTCGCCGCCAAAGGCTTCGACGATTCCCTGCAATCCGAGGCAGACGCCGAAAATCGGGACTTCGAGCCGGGCGGCGCGGCGAACTAACTCCAGAATGCCGAAATCGGACGGACGGCCGGGACCGGGGGAGACCAGAATCAAAGACGGCTGCTCGCGCTCGATCAATTCGAGCGGAAATCCGGCGCGATAGGTGAGCACTTCGGCCCCCGTCTGGCGCGCGTAATTCGCGAGCGTGTGAATGAAACAGTCTTCGTTGTCGACCAGCAGCAGTTTGACGCCAGTTCCGTCTTCCGTGGCCGGCGCGTAGCGTTCCGGGACAGCGGGCGCGGCGTTGAGAGCGCGGAAGAAGCCGGTGGCCTTCAGGCTGCATTCGTGATCTTCGCTCTCCGGGATCGAATCGTAGAGCAGCGTGGCGCCCGCGCCGTAGCTTGCGACGCGATCGCGCAGGTGGATGGTCCGGATGGTGATGCCGGTGTTGATGTCGCCGTCAAATCCGATCATGCCGATCGCACCGCCATACCAGCCGCGGGCGTCTTTCTCGAGTTTTTCGATCGCCTGAGCCGCCCATTTTTTGGGCGCGCCGATGATGGTTACGGCCCACATGTGGGTCAAAAATGCATCCAGCGAATCGAATCCCGGGGCCAGCGTTCCTTCCACATGATCCACCGTGTGGAACACGCCCGCGTAGGATTCAATCAGCCTGCGGCCGATGACGCGCACGGAACCGGGCTCGCAGACGCGCGACTTGTCGTTGCGATCGACATCGCTGCACATGGTCAGCTCGGACTCTTCCTTGGTCGAGTTGAGGAGTTCGCGGATGCTGTCGGCGTCCTGCAAAGGATCGCCGGTGCGGCGCGCGGTGCCGGCGATGGGGCAGGTTTCGACGCGCTTTCCTTCCACGCGCACGAACATTTCCGGAGACGCGCCGATCAACTGCTCGTCGCCGAACTGGAGGAAGAATTCGTACGGGCTGGGGCTTGCGTGCTGAATGCGCTCAAACAGTTCGGAAGGGCTTCCGGAGTACGGCGCGCGGAAGCTTTGGCGCAGCACGACTTCGTAATAGTCCCCGCGGCGCATTCCTTCGCGGACGGTCTCGACCTTGGCCATGTATTCGTCGGGCCGATGGTCGGACACAATAGGACCGGATTCGACCGGCTTCGGACGCTTCAGGCGGGCGGCGGATCGCTTGACGCCGTGGGTGGTCAGGTCGCCGCGGGAAAAATCGTATTGGAAGCGCTCGATCTGTTCCTTCTTGCGATCCATGAAATACATCTCGTCGCACAGGAACAGGTGCAGATCCTTCACGCCGTTACGCGGAAGCTTCAGCTCGATCGGATCGAACTGGAACAACAGGTCATATCCGAAGGCGCCCACCAGGGCGAGCCGCGCAGCCAGGGGATTGCGAAATTCGTTCAGCAGCACGCGCAGGATCGAAAACGCGGACGGCTGTTTGCTTCGTTCTTCTTCCGGGAACAGCTCCGGAAGAGGTTTCAACGTCCCGCGAAGCGCGCCGTTTTCGGCGGCGAAGCTTTCCCAATGGGGATGGTCCGCCAGCAAGGGCTCGAAGATACGATTCAGGATTTCACCGCGTGCGTTCAGCGGCTGAAAGTGCATTTGCCGGCCGGCGGCGACGATTTCAAGGGGAGGCGCGACGCCAGTGAAATCCCAGCGGGCGTATCTTTCCGGATATTCGTAGCCGGAAGAAAAATACACTCCGCGCTGCGTATCCAGCTTGCGCAGGAGATCGTGCAGGCCGCGCGCGTAGGGCACTTTCGAAATGGTGCGCGTGACGCTGATGCCGCTGGGTGTCGAATAACTTTCGGGGCGCATACAACCACTGAAAGGTGGGTATTCACGAGAATAACACGGGGGTCAAACGGGCAAGCTGGGCCAAACGTTGATTGATTCAATGTTGGGGGCGTTGCGGAAATATCGGGACCCGCTTGCTGGCGCGCGCGGTTCAGTGGCGAACAATGGATTGACGGGGCGACACTGAGCGGCCAGCGGGATTCGACGTTTTTCAACGGGCAGTGGCGTGCACTACTCCGCCGACGAACTCCGCGAAGACTTCGTTTGAGAGGAGGACGCCGCGTGGAGTGAGACGGAGGCTTTTTCCATCCGATTCGAGGAGGCCGTCGGCTAAGAATTTTTCGATCGGCTCTTCAAAAGGGGACCAATCGCCTGCGATTCCTTCGCTCAGCCTAAGGCCGAGAAAAAAACGCTCGCCGACGGGATCGGCTTTTTCGCGGGCCAACGCGGTGGAGCGCCCGATATACTCGGCGGCTGATTCTGCATTTTGCCAGCGCCAGGTACCGTCGAAGGAGTGCGCGTCGGCGCCGAAGCCGAGATACGGCTCGCGACGCCAGTATTTCAGGTTATGGCGGGATTCGAAACCGGGCCGGGCGAAATTCGAGATTTCGTATCGGGCTAGACCGGAATGCGCCAGGCGCTCGACGGCGGTCTCATAGAAATCGGCGATCCGATCGTCGGAAGGGACGTCGGAAGCGCCGTATTTCACGCCGCCGAGCAGCATTTCCTTGCCCAGCCGGCTGTCCTCATCGACTTCGAGCATATAGACGGATACGTGCGGGGCCGCGAGGCGCTCCACCCAATCGAGCGATTCGGCCCAGCTCTGCTCGGTCTGCCCAGGCAGGCCGGCGATCAGATCGATGTTCATCGAGTGGATGCCGGCATCGCGAAGGAGGGCGATTTCCAGTTCCACGATGTGCGCGCTGTGCTTGCGGCCGGTACGCGCGAGTTCGCGAGACACGAACGATTGAACGCCCAGGCTCACGCGATTGATTCCAGCGTCGCGCCATGCGGCTATTTTTTCTGCTGTCAGGGTGCCGGGCGCGGCTTCGATGGTCGCCTCCGCCCAATCACGCCCGGGAATTTCGGCGAGCAGAGACGCGAGTACATCGGGCGCGAGAGTGCTGGGCGTGCCGCCGCCGAGGTAGATTGTCTCGGGCGTCCAGGGCCAGTTCGCCGCGCGTAACTCCGCGCGCAAGGTCTCGATATAGCGAGGTTCCAGTTCGCGCGGCAGGACCCCCGAGGCAAAATTGCAGTACGTGCATTTCTGAGCGCAAAACGGATAGGAGATGTAAACGCCAGCCATCGGTCAGAGCGTCACTTCTTCGCCCAGTTGCTTGCCGATCGCTTCCGAAACCAGCTCAATCAAGGTTTGGCCCGTGCCGGACAAAACGAAGGCGCCTTTCACGCTGTCCCAATCGAGCTTGTAACTCTTGGAGTGCGCGGACACCCAGATCTGGCGGACGGGAGAGTTGGGGCTGACTACGAATTTCCCGGGCGGGGTTTCGAACTCGATGGCGAGGGCGCCGGAGTTGAAATCGGCCTCGAAATCGAACTCATCGCCGGCGGCGGAGAGACGGCGATAAAGCGCGGTGAGCGCCTCGTCGGCCCGGTCTCGAAACTCTTGTTCCTCCATCCCTCCACCATAGCGTTTTTTGATTGCGGTGGAGGTAACAGTTCTATTACGTGAAATTTAGCAGATACTTTCGCCGGGGTAAGATCATCTGTTACTCTTGGACCGTTCGTTCGTCCAACCTTCGACAATGGAACCGGCTTGTATTCGCCACACCGATCTCCCAGGTACTTCGAAGCTATTTGCCGATTTCACTTATCATTTTGACCGCGTCGCCCGTTTCTATCGTCATAATCCGCATGAGCCGGGCTCTTTTGCGGCAGCGGCGGGCGAACTGGACTATCCGGAGGAACGACGCGCGGCGATGGTTCGGGCGCTGGAAGGACAGAACGGCCCCAGCGAGTCCCTGCGCCGGTTAGCGGAGCCGGGAACGGTTGCGATCGTGACGGGCCAGCAGGTCGGGCTGTTCTCGGGCCCGGCATACACGGTTTACAAGGCGATTACGGCGGCGCGGCTGGCTCGGGAACTGACCCAGCGTGGAATACCGGCGGTCCCGGTGTTCTGGCTGGCGACCGAGGATCATGACTTCGCGGAAGTGAATCACGCGTGGACGTTTGACGGCTCCTACAAGCCGACGATGTTGCGCGTGGAAGCGGCGGGCGTCAACGGACGGCAGCGTCCGGTTGGCGGCATCGCGCTGGACCGTCCGCCGGTAGAAGAATTGACTGCCGCGCTCGCGGGATTTCCATTCGGCGACGAGGTTGCCGCCATCGTTCGGGAAGCATATCAGCCCGGCGTCACCATGGGTGCGGCATTCCGAACGCTGCTGGCCAGGCTGCTGTCGAAGCTGGATCTCGTGTTTCTGGATCCGCTGGATCCGGCGATCCGGAAAATCGGCGCACCGATCGTGGCGGAGGCTTTGGGCGCAGCGCCCGAATTGAAAGCGCGTCTGATGGCGCGGAACCGGGAACTCGAAGCGGCGGGCTATCACGCGCAGGTGCATCTCGAAGACAAGACGTCGCTGTTCTTTCTGCTGGAGAACGGCGAACGGGTGCCGCTGCGGCGCAAGGATTCCGAGTTCAGCGAGCTGCGCGATCGCGCGGCGGAGGTTTCGCCGAACGCGCTGCTCAGGCCTGTCGTGCAGGATTTTCTGCTCCCCACGGTCGCCTACATCGGCGGCCCGGCGGAGCTGGCCTATCTGGCGCAATCGAACGTAATTTACGACCGGCTGCTGGGACGCATGCCCGTGGTTACCTCGCGAAGCTCCTTTACGCTGCTTGAATCGCGCGGGGAAAAGCTGCTGCGGCGTTACGGGCTCGGCGTGGCGCAGACGCTGGTGGACGAAGAACATCTCAAGGAACGGATCGCGCGGGCGCTGGTGCCGGGTTCCATAGGGCAAGCCTTCGCGGATACGTCGAAGGGCGTGACGGCGAGGCTCGACGGGCTCGCGCATGAGTTGGACGCATTCGACCCGACGCTTGCGGCATCGCTGGGGAAAGCGCGCGCAAAGATTCTGTACCAGCTCGAAAAGACGCGGCGGAAGATCGAACGGGAAACGCTGCGGCGGGATGCCAAGGCCTCCGCCGACGCGCAGTATCTGAACGCGCTGTTGTATCCGGAGCGGCATCTGCAAGAACGTTTTTATTCGATTCTTCCCTTCCTCGCCAAGCACGGAATGGATCTGCTGGACCAGATTTACGACGCCGCCCAGCTTGACTGTCCCGATCATCGCGTGCTTACCATCTGAAACATGCGTGTTAATTCCGTGAAGAAGGCCCTCAAGGAGGGCAAGGTGCAGTACGGGTGCGCGTTCGGACAGATCCGTTCGGTGGAAGTGCCCAGGATTCTCGCCGCCGCCGGCTTTGACTGGACGTTTATCGACGGCGAGCATGGCGGATTCGGAATCGAGACGTTGCAGGATCTCTGCCACGCCTCGGTAACAGCCGGTCTCTCGCCGGTGGTCCGCGTGGCGGACATGCAATATGCCCTGGTGGCGCGGGCGCTCGATTGCGGCGCGCAAGGAGTGCTGTTCCCCAGAGTGGAATCGGCCGAGGTGCTGGAGCGCGCGGTAAGTTGGACGAAGTTTCCTCCCGTTGGCGTCAGAGGATTCGGGCTTACGCCCGCGCACCTGGGATATGAGCGGGCGACCATTCCGCAAGTGATAGAGCACATGAATGAGAACGTGATGGTGGTGCTGCAAATCGAAACCAAGCTCGCCGTGGAGAAGCGGGATGAGCTGCTTTCGGTGGCCGGAGTGGACGCGGTGCTGGTGGGACCGGTGGATCTGTCCATTTCGCTCGGGGTTCCGGGCGATTTTGAACATCCGAAGATGGTCGAAGCGATGGAAAAGATCCGGGATAGCTGCATCCAGCATGGCGTCGCTCCGGGGACGCAGACGCGGACGCTGTCGCTGGCGAAGTTCTGGAAGCAGCGGGGAATGCTCTTTCTGGGCAGCGGCAGCGAAACCGGATTTATGTTCGAAAGGGCTTCCGAGATCGTGGCGGCGTTGAAGGGTTAGGAAAGTCGGCGGCTGCCGGGGGGCTGTTGAAACGGGGAAACCCGCTCCCTGTCGGTCGCGGTTCGGTGTCGGCGCTGTGGTGGGTGCGCGGCTTGCCAGGCAAACGACGGATCGGGCTAGTCTTTCGCGAGGCCGTTTTGCTTTGGCCAGGGCGGCCTGCTGGTCCTTGCTCAGTTGTGGCGGCTTGAGCTTCGAGCCATGGATGGTCTGGACCAGAATCTCCGAAACGAAGGCTTAGGATTGTTGAACGCCGGCGGCTGCCGGGGGGTCTGTTGAAGCGGGGAAACCCGCTCCCTGTCGGTCGCGGTTCGGTGTCGGCGCTGTGGTAGATGCACGGCTTGCGACGGATCGGGCTGGTCTTTCGCGAGGCCGTTTCGCTTTGGCCAGGGCGGCCT
>DATGGL010000156.1:0-24242 GCA_035308605.1 Bryobacteraceae bacterium | reverse complement strand
ACTTGAGCCCAAGATTGACCACGCTGCCTGCGTGCAGGTGCTCGGCGCGCGCATAGATTTCATCCACGATCAGATCGTCAGGTCCGGTGAAGGGACCGCCTTCGAGATAGCGGAAACCTCCGCTCATAGCTGTGAACTCATCGAGATTGATTCCCGCGATCGAGTTCAAGTTGCCCACTGACTGCAGGTAGCTCCCGGTGGCAATGGCGACATGGGGCTGTTCGCGAATCAGGGAAACAAACTTCGCCGACATGGTGTAGCCGGCCAATCCGAGCAGCGAGCTCCCCTGGGGGCGGACCATGATATCGGCGCCGGTCCCGCGCGTGTGGGCCGCGTAGTCATCGAGCATGCCGTGGCTCACGCCGACGAGCGTCAGCATCAGCGTGACTTGAATGCCGATAGCGAGCGCGCTCAGCAGAGTTCGCACCGGACGGTGCTTCAGATTCTCAAAAACTAACCGGTTGACCAACTTGTAGTTTAAGCGATCACGAATGCGCGTTACTGCCACGCGGCGCCGATAATGGCCAGAGCGGCGAGCGCGGCGGTTTCCGCGCGGAGCACCAGTGGTCCGAGCGAGACCGGGGTCCAGCCCTGGCCTGCGAAAATTTCGCGTTCGGCGTCCGTCCAGCCGCCTTCCGGACCCACCAGCATCGCCACGCTGTCCTCTGGCGAACGAACTGAGGGCAGGGCTGTTGCAAGGGGAACGCCGCCGGGAATCTCGTCCAGAACATAACGATGCGCCGCCGGAAGAGAAAGCGCTTGCCGCAAAGTCGAGGGCTCCTCTACTTCCGGAAGAAACGCCCGGCGGGATTGCTGACTGGCCTCCAGCGCGATCCGCCGCCAGCGGTCGATTCTCTTATGCGCGGCGCGTTCCAGGCCGCGCTCAGTCCGCGCCGCCTCCACCGGGATGATTTTCGCGACGCCCAGCTCCGTGGCTTTCTCGATCATCCATTCGAAATGGTCGAACTTGATGAGGGCCGCGCACAGAATTAACGCGGGAGCCGCTGCCGGCGCGGGAAGCTTTTCGAGAGTGCGAAACATCACGTGCTCTTTGCGCGCTGTCTCAATCTCAGCCAGATACACGTTGCGATTGTCCGAAATCTCGTAGCGCTGGCCGACCTCGACGCGAAGAACGCGGGTTAGGTGTTTGGCATCGTCGCCGGCGATTTCGGCGTGGCCGTTGCGAACCTGATCGACAAAAAATCTGCGGCGCATGTATTCTGTATTCTTCATGATTGCTCATCTGCGCGGCACGCTTCTTGAAAAACATCCGAACGTCGTCATTGTGGATGTCAGCGGTGTCGGCTACGAGGTCACCATCCCGGTGTCAGCGTTCTCGTCGCTACCGGAAAAAGGCCAGACTGTGCAGTTTCACATCCACACCCATGTGCGCGAGGATGCGCTTTCGCTGTTTGGATTCCTCAGCCCCGGCGACAAGACCCTCTTCGAGAAATTGATCGGTGTGAGTGGGATCGGGCCGAAACTGGCGGTGACGGCGCTCAGCGGGCTGTCGACGTCGGATCTGGTCGCGGCGATCCGGTCGGGTTCGGTGGAACAATTGGTGCGCATTCCCGGAGTGGGAAAGAAGACGGCGGAGCGCATGATTCTTGAGCTGCGCGACAAGCTGGATCTACTCGGCGCGGCTTCCCAAACGCAAACCGCGGCCGCGCCGAAAAGCAGCTTCAGCGCTACCGAGGAAGACGTAATCTCCGCGCTTATGAATTTCGGCGCGAACCGGGCGTCGGCGGAGGCGGCGGTTACCAAAGGACGTTCTTCTTCGGAATCGAACGATTTCGATCCACTGTTCCGGCGGGCGCTTAAACTGGTCCGCTAGACACTTTCGTTAAACTAGGAACTTCATGCACGAACAGGGCATCGTCTCGGCGTCGCTGCGAGAAGAGGAGCGTCAGTTTGAGGCTGCGCTTCGGCCGGTTCGACTCGCGGATTTCGCGGGACAAGCTAACGTAAAGGAAATTCTCTCGATTGCCATCGAAGCCGCGAAGAAGCGCGGCGAGGCGATGGATCACGTGCTGCTTTCCGGCCCGCCGGGCCTGGGGAAGACGACGCTCGCCGCTATTATCGCGGCGGAGCTCGGGGTGGGATTTCAACAGACCTCGGGGCCCGTG
Organism: Bryobacteraceae bacterium; assembly: GCA_035308605.1. GTDB lineage: Bacteria > Acidobacteriota > Terriglobia > Bryobacterales > Bryobacteraceae > Palsa-187. Next base: position 22,116 of record DATGGL010000156.1, on the reverse strand, counting down.
CTTCAAAAGAAGCTCGATCTGGTCGGCATTCTGAGCAACATTCAGGAACGCGAGGTGTTTTTCATCGACGAGGTTCACCGCCTTCAGCCGGATGTTGAAGAGATGATTTATTCCGCGCTGGAAGACTATCGAATGGATATTCTCATCGGCACAGGTCCGGGCGCGCGCACGGTGGCGATGGACATCAAGCGCTTCACCGCGATCGGGGCCACCACGCGGCAGGGGCTGATCAGCGCGCCGTTTCGCAGCCGCTTCGGAATCGTGCTGCGGCTGAATCCGTACGATCAGGCCGAGCTCAGCAGCATCGTGCGGCGCTCCGCGCAATTGTTGAATGTGCAGGTGGATGTGGAAGGCGCCGAGGAAATCGCGCGCCGCAGCCGGGGCACGCCGCGCATCGCGAATCGATTGTTGCGCCGGGTGCGGGATTATGCCGAAGTGCGGGCCTCCGGGCACGTCGATCTGGAGGTGGCGCATCGCGCGCTCGATTTGCTGGAAGTGGACCGCTTCGGCCTCGACGAGATCGATCAGAAAATCATGATGACGGTGCTCGAAAAGTATCGCGGAGGGCCGGTGGGGTTGGGAACCATCGCGGCTTCGATCGATGAGCAATCGGACACCATCGAAGAAGTCTACGAGCCATATCTGATGCAGCTCGGCTTTCTGGATCGCACCCCGCGCGGGCGCGTCGCGACGGAACGGGCGTTCGAATATTTCAAGGTCGCGCGGCACGTGCGCGGGGCGCAGAATACGCTGTTTTGAAAACCGTCTATCTCGCGCTTGGATCGAATCTTGGGGATCGCCGCGCGAATCTCGCCAGTGCGCTCGAGCGGCTGGCAACGGCGGACCTGCGGATCGTTCGCGTGTCGTCGATATATGAAACGGCTCCGCGCGATGTACTCGACCAGCCGTGGTTCCTGAACCAGGTGGCCGAGGTGGAGACGAGCCTTTTTCCACGGCAGTTGCTGGCCCGAACACAGAAGATCGAACGCGAGCTGGGGCGGAAACGCGCCCAGCCGAAGGGGCCTCGCGTGATTGACGTCGATATCCTGCTGTTTGGCGACGCGATCATAAACACGCCGGATCTGGAAGTGCCGCATCCCCGGATGCTGGACCGGAGATTTGTTCTGGAACCGCTTGCCGAGTTAGCGCCAGACCTGCGCCATCCGGCAACGGGACGATCCATGCGAGAGGCTCTCGCGGGAGTCACCGATCAAGCCGTAAAGCGGCTATCGAGCTAGCACGCGGGCTTTGTCCGCCACAGTCATTTTTTCGGCGGCGTAGCGCAGGACCAGACGCGAAGTCTTCTCTCGGAGCGGCAGAAGAAATCGCACGACTTCCGCGGGTTTTTTTGGATACGTTTCCTTCAAGAGCCAGCCGACGCCCTTCTGGACCATGTCGTCTTCGTCGGGAATCAGCGGAGTGGCGATGCGGAAGATGTCCTTGGAGTGCAGGCCGCGGCGGGCGGACGGCACCAGCGATACGGCGGCCGCGCGCCGCTTCCAGCGATTCCTGGAGCGGGTCCACGAATGGAGAGACGCGATGAGAGCGGGATCATTGGCGATGGACGCGCCCAGCAGCCACAACGACAAGCCGTCGGTCATCCCCCAATTGGCCACGTATCGATCCAGCCATCGCGTGAACATCCGAAATTCGCCGGCGCCGCATTGTTTCGCGAAACGGCGGTAGACATAGCAGACCAAGGCGCCCTCTTCGTTCGTTCCGCCCTTCCAAAGCTCTTCGCAAAACCGGTCCCGATCGGCGACCGGCCACGCCTTGACCCGACGGTACGCGTCCTGCGCTACGCGCTTTATATCGGGCGCGGCGATGCCGTAAGAGGGCACGCGCTGATCGGGTTTCATGAATCGATCGAGCGCAATCCGCACGTCGGGGTCCGCCAGGCGGCGAAACTCGGCGTGAACTTCGGCCAGAAGTTCGTCAATCATGCGGCTCCGGCATCGGTCGGGCGAACGGTTACCACCTTCACGCGAGCGATCCGGTTCCGGTCCATTTCCTGAACGATAAACGTGCGCGCGCCGTAGGTCACCGATTCGCCGGGCGCGGGGATGTAACCAAGGCGGAACAGCATGAATCCGGCGAGGGTCTCGAAGCCGGCGTCTCCGGGAAGTTCGACTCCATACTGGGACGCGAGATCGCGGATGTTGGTGCTTCCGTCCAGTTCGATCACGGGAGCATCCTCGGCGGGCATGGGCCGGCGAATATCATGCTCATCGCCGATTTCGCCGAAGATCTGTTCCAGAACGTCTTCGAACGTCACCAGTCCCGTGATGGTGCCGAATTCGTCCACGACCATCGCCAGATGGGTGTGGCGCTTGCGGAATTCGTCCACCAGTTGGTTGAGCGGCTTGGTCTCGGGGACCACCAGCGGGTCGCGCAGAAAGCGCCGCAGGCGAAAGGGGCGCGCGGGCTGGCGGCGATCGGACGCCATCTTGCGCTCCTGCCAGGCCGCCATCAAATCCTTGTAATGCAGAATGCCGACGATATTTTCCGGTTTGCCTTGATAGATGGGCAGGCGCGAGAACTTGTGCTCCACGGTGATGCGGAGCAGTTCGTCGAGCGTCGCGTCGACGGGAACCGAAACAATGTCGATGCGCGGCGTCATGATCTCGCGGGCGTAGACGTCTTTCAGATCGAGGATCTTTTGAATCGCGTCTTCTTCGAACCCCTCGAGATGTCCTTCGCGGCGGCTGGATTCGACAATGAACTTCAGTTCTTCCGAGGAATGGCCCCCGCCGATGTGTCCGCCCTTTAGCCCGAACGATCGAGAAAGGAACGCCGCGGAACGCTCGATTACGAACACGAACGGCGCCGAGATGCGGAGGAACACTAACAGAGCGGGCGCGACCAGAAGCGCCAGCCGGTCGGCTTTTTCGAGCGCGAGATTCTTGGGGACCACCTCTCCGATCACGACGTGCACAAATCCGATGATGAGGAATGCAACCGTAAACCCGACGCCGTGCAGCAGCGCGGTGGTGCGCGGCGTCACGATCGGGTTGAAGAGCGCCAGCAGCATCTGATAGATGGTGTCCTCGCCGGCCCATCCCAGGCCGAGGCTCGCCAGGGTGACGCCGACCTGGGTCACGCTGAGCAGCCGGCCGGGATTCGCCAGCAGGCCTAATGCGGCACGCGCCGCGACGCTGCCCTGTTCGGCCAACTGCGTTAAGCGGGACCGGCGCACCGACACGAGAGCGACTTCCGCCGCGGCGAAGAAACCGTTCAACGTGACAATCGCGATCAGCAGAATTAGCCGAAATGACATGGACGTTTCGCTACAATCGAGCAGTGTTGTTCTCGACGCCGCTGCTCCGGGCGATCAATCTGAGCATAGCCGCTTTGCTGATAGCCGTCGTCTCGGCGGCATATTGGTACGCCTGGCGGCCGCTGGCGCAAACTTCCGGCGAAATCTCCGCGCCCATTTCGGCGAAGGCGACGATTTCACGCGACGCGCTGGGAGTGCCGCATATCCAGGCCGCGTCGTGGGAGGACGCGATTTTCCTGCAAGGTTTCGTTACCGCGCAGGATCGTATGTGGCAGATGGACGCGCTGCGCAGGCTGGCGGCGGGGGAATTGGCTGAGGTGATCGGGAGAACGGCGCTCGAAGCGGATCAGGAGGCCCACCAGCTACGGCTCGCGCGAATCGCCGAGGAATCCGAACAGTCGATGTCGCCGGCCGACCGGGCCGTGTTCGCGGCCTATGCGCGCGGCGTGAATTTTTATCTGGAGACGCATCGCGGGCGATTGCCGGTGGAGTTCGCGCTGCTCAATTACGATCCGCGGCCCTGGCGCATCCGCGACACGATTCTCGCCGGCCTGCAGATGTATCGCACGCTCACCAACAGTTGGCGCGACGAGATCCAAAAGCTGCACATGCTTCAAAAGGGCGATCGCGCCAAAGTCGAATTCCTGTTCCCAGCGCGCGCCGGCGGCGAGGTGCAGCCGGGTTCGAACGCCTGGGCCGTTTCCGGCGCTCACACGGCGAGCGGAAAACCGATTCTCGCCAACGATCCGCATCTGGACTTCGGCATTCCCTCCACCTGGCACATGGTTCATCTTCAGGCGCCCGGCCTGGATGTGACCGGGGTCTCGCTGCCGGGCGTTCCGGCCGTCATCGTCGGCCACAATCAGCGGATTGCCTGGGGCGTTACCAATCTCCAATTCGACGTCCAGGATCTGTATCGCGAACAGATCGATCCGCAATCGGGCCGCTACGTGTTTCGCGGACAGGTTCAGCAAGCCCGACTGGAGCGAACCGCGATCGCAGTGAAGGGCGCGAAGCCGATTCAATTCGACCAGTGGATTACGCGGCATGGCCCCCTGATTTTCCGGGACGCGAATGAGCAGTACTCGATTCGCTGGACGGCGGCGGAACCTTCCGGCTTTCAGTTTCCGTTTCTCGACGTGAATCGCGCCGGGAATTGGAATGAGTTCACGGCGGCTCTGGCGCGCTTTCCCGGCCCAGGGCAGAATTTCGTTTACGCCGACGTGGATGGAAACATCGGCTACCATGCGACCGGCCGGCTTCCCATTCGTCCCGAAAAATGCGGCGGCGATGTTCCCGCCGACGGCGCTTCGGGCGAATGCGAATGGCAGGGATTCGTTCCTTTTGAGGATCTGCCGCAGTTCTATAATCCGTCGCCGGGCCTGATCGTCACCGCGAATCAGAATCCGTTTCCGGCGGATTATCGGTACCCGGTTGCCGGCAACTTCGCGGCCTACTACCGGTCGCGCGAGATACGAACACTCCTGGAACGCGGCTCCAAATGGCAGGCGCCGGACATGCTAGGCGTTCAGAAAGATGTGTATTCGGCGTTCTCCGATTTTCTGGCGAAGCAACTGGTCGCCGCCGCCGACGCGCGCAAGAACGATCAAGCGCAGATCCGGGAAGCCGTCGACTTGTTGCGGTCCTGGAACGGGCAGATGGAAAAAGGCACGCCGCAGCCTCTGATCGTGACGCTCGCCTACGACGCCCTGCGAAAGTCGATCGCCGATCGGGCAGCGCCCGGATTGGAAGATTCGTACACGTTTCCGACGGCGCCGGTGGTCATCGAGCGCCTGCTGCGCGAACGTCCCGCCGATTGGTTCCCCGATTACGATCAACTGCTGCTGAAATGTCTGGGCGAGGCGATCGAGAATGGCGTCAGATTCCAGGGATCGAAGCTCTCACGCTGGGACTACGGCCAGTACAATGAGCTGCGCTTGACGCATCCCGTGGATGGCCAACTGCCCATGGTGGGGCGATACTTCAACATCGGGCCGGTTCCGATGAGCGGGTCACCGACGACGATCAAACAAAGCACGCGCCGTCTGGGACCATCGATGCGAATGATTGTGGACCTGGCGGACCTGGACCGGTCGCTCCAGAACATCACTGTGGGCGAATCGGGCCAGCCGTTGTCGAAACACTTCAGAGATCAGTGGGGGGCTTACTACGGCGCGACCAGTTTTCCAATGCAGTTCCGCAAGGTGGACGCGAAGCAGGTGCTCTCGGTAGTCCCAGATTCGCGCTAGTTGGTCCTGGCAGACTCGCTTGGGCGATGGTCCCCCTCCTTCCCAGTCGGGGTTCGGTGCCGGGTGCGCGGACTCCTCGAACAGGATGTCCCGGCAGCATGGTTTCTACTTACTTAGCGCGCGGAACGTGCCGTCGGCGAAGAGGCGATATTGCTGGCCGCGCCAGGTGATGGTGTTCCCGAAGAATCCTGCGATCCAGAAACCGAATGCAGCCAGATCCTCGAGCGGAAGCAAGGGCCATTGAATGCGTGCCTTCAGAACGCGCTCGGCGACCACGTAGGCCGAGAGCGCCCGTATCATCACTGCGGCGACCGCCATAGGCCACCACTCCGGCGCCGCAAGGCAAAGGAGAGCGGCCAGCGGCACCGGCATGGTAAACAGTTGACCGATGTAGCCGAGCGGACGGGAGCGACGCGTGCTTCGCGCCCAGCGGAGGCGATGCGCGGCGTTCTGGCGCAGATCCGTGCTGCCAATATGATGTTCGATCACGTGGGAGGAAAGAATCACGTCGTATCCGGCTTCGGCGGCCAGTTTTCCCATCACGAAATCTTCCGCCAGATAGTCCTTGAGACGATCGAATCCGATGGATTGCAGCACCTCGCGGCGCGCGGCGATGGTGGGGCCGACGGCGAACTGCATGCCTTCCAACATTCGCGCTACGAGAATTCCAGAGAGGAAGTCCGTATTCATTCCGGTCGCTTCCAGGCGAGACCACAGGCTTGACCCGGGAACGGCTCGATACGGGCAGGTGGCGAGGCCGAGCTGCGGATTCTGAAACTCCGCGGCCACTACCCGCAACAGGTCCGGCGCCACGCGCGTATCGCTATCGCTCATGACGAGAAGATCGTGGGAAGCCTCCGCGATCATTTGTTTCAGGCTGTACACTTTGGCGTTCGAAAACGCGGGCTCGCCGGTGACCAGCAACTGCGTCGAGACCCGCGGATATTGCGGGCGCAGCTTCTCTATGACGTCGACAGCGGGATCGTCCAAATGGCGGACGGCGAATAATATCTCAAAGTGCGGATAATCCTGCTCGAAGAATGTCCGCAGATTGGACTCGAGGCCCGCATCCAGGCCCGAAAGCGGCTTCAGGATGCTGATCGGAGCGCAGTGGTCCCCGCGCCTGGGACGAACGTGCAGATACCGCAGAGCGGCAACAATCGTCAGAAGAGAGTAGAGAACCGCGCCGAATACAATCGCCACCACCAGCAGATCCGGATTCATCCGATCTGCCCCGGTTCCGATAGAGACAGCACAAGATACACGATCACCCAATCGCATCCCCGCATATGCTATTAAGCATAGCGCGTTCTGGGTTTGGATGTTGGCGAACAAGTCGACGCCGTAGGACATGCAGTGTCCCGAAATTCAAGATGAGACTGGGCGCGCGTCGACGGACAGTTTGGGGCGAGCACCGTTAACGTTTCAAATACCGCCGGAACCCCGATGAGCACGCGCTCCGCCGCCTTTTTCGACGATTTACGCCAGGCGAATTGCGCTAATCTAGGAAACTTATGCCTCTGATCCACGCGATCGTCCTGGGCATTGTCCAGGGACTCACGGAATTCCTGCCGGTCAGCAGCAGCGCACATTTGATCATTGTCCCCTGGCTCCTGGGATGGGACGACGGCGGGTTGACGTTCGACGTCGCGCTCCATGTGGGGACGCTGATATCGGTTATTTTGTACTTCTTTCGGGATTGGGTGCAGATTATCGCGCAGGGGTTTGGGTTGACGATCGGGCGCGACGGCGGGTTGAGTAAGAATCGAAATCTGTTGTGGCTGCTGGTGGCGGCGACCGTTCCGGGGGGCCTGTTCGGGTTTCTGTTCGAGAAGCAGGCCGAAACTTCGCTGCGTTCGCCCTATGTGATCGCTACAACTGCTATAGGAATTGGGATCGTGATGTGGCTGGCGGAGCGAATCGGCCGGAAACAGAAGGATATATCGCATATATCGGCCACAGATGCTGTATTGATCGGAACGGCGCAGGCTCTGGCAATTATTCCGGGGGTGTCGAGAAGCGGCGTCACCATTTCCGCCGGGTTGTTTCGAAATCTCGACCGGGAGAGCGCGGCGCGATTCTCATTCCTCCTGCTGACTCCGATCACGGCGGGAGCGGCGCTCAAGAAATTTTGGGATTTGCACAAGCATGAGGGCGGGGTCCCGCCGGAGATGCATACGCCATTTATTGTGGGCATCATCGTCAGCGCGATCGTTGGAGCGCTCGCGATTCAGTTCTTCTTAAACTTCCTTCGGCACCGCTCTTTGAACCTGTTCATCTGTTACCGGATTCTTTTTGGCATAATGGTGATTGCTCTGGCCACCTTCTTCCGCTTCAGCGGTAGATGAGATATTTAGGACCGACTCGACATCCGCGGCTCAATGAAGCCGCCGGATTAGTATTTCTCTTCGCGGGGCTGTTTCTATTCGCGAGCCTCGCGACATACCACCCCTACGATCCTTCGTGGGACACCATCACTGGAACCACGGCCGTTTCTAATTTGACGGGGCGCGTGGGAGCTTTCCTATCGGATCTGTGTCTGCAAGCCTTCGGGCTCGCGGCGTACGCGATCCCTGTTCTGGTGCTCCTGCTCGGCTGGCAATGGATCCGCTCGACGCCCATCGGGACGCCGTGGGCAAAAACACTAGGGGCTGGCGCGCTGGTCGTATCCACGTGCGCGGCTTTGGGATTGGGTCCGGACTGGAAACCAATCGCGGGCGCGATCCCCGCGGGCGGACAACTGGGAACCGTCGCCGCCGAGTACCTGGTCGCGTCAATGAACGTGACCGGCGCGGCGTTGTTTACGGCAGCCTGCTGGATGGTTTCGCTGTACATGGTTTCCACGTTCGAAATGTCGCGCCTGATGAAGTGGCTCAACGTGCCGCTGGGGTGGAGCAACGCTGTGATCGCGCGATGGAGCGCGTGGCGGGCGAAACTCGCGGAACGGAAAGCCCGCGTAGAGCCCAAGACGGAAGAAGCGGCGGCCAAGCCGGCGCGAACCCGGGTGATCAAACTCGAGCCGCCCATCGTCGACCCGCTGGCGCCGCAGCCGGCGCGAACCGAACCGGAGCCCGTGCGCGAGATCGAAGACATTCCGATCCATATGCTCGAGCTGCCTTCGCCGAGGACGGAAGCGGCGGAAGCCCCATCCACGCCGGTGGAGAAAGAACCGGTGGAACGGAATCATCGCAACAAGCCGTCGAACCCGCCGAAATTCCGGACCGATTTTCTTCTGCCATCCACCGATCTGCTCCAGGAGCCGGCGGTGCGCGGCGCCTTCGACAGCCAGGAGCTGAAAGATATCGCGGGGCGAATCAAGTCGAAGTTCGAAGAGTTCAATGTGCTCGGTTCCGTGACGCAGATCAATCCCGGGCCGGTCGTCACTACGTTCGAGTTCAAACCGGAAGCGGGCGTCAAGTACTCGCGGATCACGACGCTTACCGAAGATCTGTGCCTGGGATTGCAGGCTGAATCGATTCTGATCGAGCGAATCCCGGGAAAGCCAACCGTGGGAATCGAGGTGCCGAATTCCAAGCGCGAAGTGATCAGCCTGCGGCAGATTCTGGAATCCGACGAATTTCACAGCTCGGCATCGCCGCTGACCATCGCGCTGGGCAAGGATATCAACGGGCGCATCAAAGTGACCGCGCTCGATACGATGCCGCACCTGCTGATCGCGGGTTCCACCGGATCGGGGAAGAGCGTGATGCTCAATTCACTGATCATGTCGATTCTGTACAAAGCCACGCCGCGTGAAGTCCGGATGATCATGGTGGATCCAAAGCGGCTGGAGTTTGGGCCGTATGAAGGGATCCCGCATCTGCTGACGCCCGTGATCACGGATTCGAAAAAGGCTACGAACGCGCTGCGCAATGCGGTGCTGGAGATGGAGCGTCGGTTGAAATTGCTCGCGTCGCAGGGCGTGCGCAATATCGACCAGTACAATCGCAAGGTCAGCCAGCTTGCGGCCAAGCCGCGGAGCCTGTTCGAAGAAGAATCGGCCGAGGACGAGCTGGAGCAGATCCCGTATGTGTTGATCGTGATCGACGAGCTGGCCGATCTGATGATGCTGGAACGGGCGAACGTCGAAGAGAGCGTGACGAGACTGGCGCAGATGGCGCGCGCGGTCGGGATGCACCTGGTGCTGGCGACGCAGCGGCCGAGCGTGGACGTGATCACCGGATTGATCAAGGCGAACTTCCCATCGCGTGTCAGTTTCCGAGTGGCAACCAGAGTCGATTCTCGAACCGTGCTGGATGTGATGGGCGCGGAACACCTGCTGGGTAAGGGCGACATGCTGTTCCTGCCGCCGGGATCGTCGCGGCTGACGCGCGTTCACGGCGCATACGTGAGCGAGGCAGAAACCGGCCGGGTGGTCGATTTCTGGAAACAGCAGGCCGAGCCCGAATACGACAAGACCTTCCTGATGCCTCCGCCGGCGGACGACGAAGAGGGCGAGGCGGAAGAATTCGACGGCACCGAAGATCCGATGTACCAGGATGCGGTGCGCGTAGTGCTGGAGTTAGGAAAGGCGTCAACATCGACGTTACAGCGCCGATTGCGGCTGGGCTATGGCCGTGCGGCTCGCATCCTCGACATGATGCAGCGCGAGGGGATTATCGGACCGCCCGACGGCAGCCGTCCACGCGAAGTTCTGAAGCGGCCGGATTGGCTTCAGGAAGTGGAGAATCAATTAAGATAGAAGAGATTCCATGTTCCGCCGTTGTGTGTTGTTCTTTTGTTTGCTTTCGATGGCGCTCGCGAAGACGCCGCGGCCACTGGCCAATGTCACGATTCAGACGCCCGATCGAAAAGGGATCGACGTCAAGAAATATCGGGGCAAAGTGGTTTTACTGGTGCTTTTTGCTACGTCCTGCGACGAATGCGTCAGCGTCGTCAACTTTGTGGCGAAGCTGGAAAAGGACTATGCCGCGCGCGGCTTCCAAGCCCTGGGTGCGGCTGTCGATGACAACGCTGCCTATTTGATCACGTCGTTCGTGCAACGCTACCGGCCGCCTTTTCCGGTCGGCTTTCTGGAGAAAGATCCGCTGATCAAACTTGCGGACATCCCGGAAGGCCGCCGTCCGTTCGTGCCGATTCTGATCTTCATCGATCACAAGGGCACCGTGCGCGCGCAGTATTACGGGAACGACCCGTTCCTGAAGGACGTGGAAAAAGGGACGCGGGCCATCGTTACGGGGCTGATGAACCAGCGCGACTCCGGCCAGGAGCCGCAAAGAATCACGGCGCCGGCTCCGCCGAAGCAATAGCGACGTGTTGAAAAACGTCGGGACCCGCTTCCTGTCGGTCGCGGTTCGGTGTCGAGGCTCTGCCAGTCAGGAAGCGGTGGATTCCGCGACGCAGAGGCTGGCGTACGCGGCTCAGTGATTTCACGGAGCCGCGAGCGATAGCGACCAGGTTTAGAACCGTATAGGGCTGATGAAGTGGCGCGACTCCGGCCGGGAGCCGCAAAGAGTCACCACGCCAGCCCAGTTAAACAATAGCGACAGAGGAACAACGTCGAGACCCGCTTCCTGTCGGTCGCGGCTCGGTGTCGACGCTCTGCCGGATCAGGAAGCGTTGGATTCCGCGACCGGGTGTAGAACCGTACAGGGCTGATGAAGTGGCGCGACCGCAAAGAGTCGCGACGCCAGCCCGGTTAAACAATAGCGACAGAGAAAACAACGTCGAGATCCGCTTCCTGTCGGTCGCGGTTCCGTGTCGACGCTCTGCCGGATCAGGAAGGGGTGATTCCGAGACCCTAGAGCTCGAATTTGATGCCTTGGGCAAGCGGGAGTTCGCCGGACCAGTTGATGGTGACGGTTTGGCGGCGCATGTAGGCTTTCCAGGCGTCGCTGCCGGATTCGCGGCCGCCACCGGTTTCCTTTTCGCCGCCGAATGCGCCTCCGATTTCGGCTCCGCTGGTGCCGATGTTGACGTTGGCGATGCCGCAGTCGCTGCCGCGAGCGCTTAGAAAATTTTCCGCTGAGGTCAGATTCGCTGTGAAGATCGCGGAGGAGAGGCCCTGCGGGACGTCGTTGTGCCAGGCGATCGCCTCGTGGAGCTTTTCGAACTCGATCAGGTAGAGGATGGGCGCGAAGATCTCTTCTTTAAGGATCGGCATGTGCGGCGTGGCTTTTACGAGCGTGGGTTCGACGAAACAGCCGTTGAGCCGGCTGCCGCCGAAGAGGATCTCGCCGCCCTGCTCGCGGATGTGTTCGAGGCCTCGAAGCATGTGTTCGACGGCGCCGGCGTCGATCAGGGGGCCCATCAGGGTTCCTGGCTCCATGGGATCGCCGATGGGGACCTGGCGGTATGCGGCGATCAATCGCTCCGTGATTTTCGGGGCGATGTTTTTTTGCAGGAACAGGCGGCGCGTGGAGGTGCAGCGCTGGCCGGCGGTTCCGACGGCCCCGAAGAGCACGGCGCGGACGACGAGATCCGGATCGGCATCATCCATCACAATGATGCCGTTGTTGCCGCCGAGCTCCAGCAGCGTCCGCCCCAGGCGGTCCGCGACGGCTTTCGCGACGATGTGTCCCATGCGGCAGGAACCGGTCGCGCTGATCAGAGGAACGCGCGAGTCGCGAGTAAGACGGTCTCCGATCCCATCATCTTTTCCGATGACGAGATTGAGGACGCCTTCCCATCCGTGCTTCGTGAGAACCTCGTTGCAGATCTGCTGGACGGCGATTGCGGTCAAGGGCGTCTTGAGCGACGGCTTCCAGATCACGGTATCGCCGCAGACCATGGCGATCAGGGCGTTCCAGCTCCAGACGGCGACGGGGAAGTTGAAAGCGCTGATAACGCCGACCGGGCCCAGGGGATGCCATTGCTCCAGCATGCGATGGCCGGGGCGCTCGCTGTGCATCGAAAGGCCGTAGAGCTGGCGCGACAGGCCGACGGCGAAATCGGCGATGTCGATCATCTCCTGCACCTCGCCTTTGCCTTCGGCGAGGATTTTGCCCATTTCGAGCGTTACGAGTGTGCCGAGCTCGTCTTTGGCGCGGCGCAATGCGTCGCCGATTTCGCGGACGATTTCGCCGCGCTTGGGAGCGGGAACCATGCGCCATCGCTCGAAGGTGTGGACGGCGCGCTGCGCGACGATTTCGTATTCTTTTTCACCGGCGAGGCGGACGCGGCCGAGCTCAGCCCCGTCGAAGGGGTTATAAGAGGCGATCTCTTCGCCGGTTGGGTTGTCGATCCAATCGCCGGCGTGCGCGCCGGGCCAGGTTCTGTGAAGAATGTTCTTCATGAGGCAAGTATCGCGAATCCGCGCGGCCCGGCTTCAAAGTTTCGATCCATTGCCTTGGCGGCGCGTTTTATCCGCTCGACGATTGCCGATTGAAACGCGGGATCGAGCCAGTCGCGATGATGGTTCGCTTCGCTCACCTTCCATGCCGCGTCGCGAGTGGTTGCGCCGGTTCGCTTCAGGGCGCGGATGTGCAGTGGATCGCCGATCAAGTCGCGGCCGGTGGCTTCGATGGCGAGACGCACCAGGTTCTCGGGATCGCAGGGCAGCAGCGGCGCGAGCGTGGCGTAGACTTCGATGCCCGCTTCACGAAGCGCTCGAATCGTCGCGAGGCGCTGCTCGATGCTTTCGCATAGCGGCTCGTAGAGTTTTCTGATGTCGTCGCGATCGGTGGTGACGGAGAAACTTACCCGGAGCGTGGTTTGACGGCTGAGTTTGTCGAGACGGTCGAGGTCGCGCAGGATCAGCGGGCCGCGGGTTTGTATGACGAAGACGCGCGGGGGCGACGCGATGACGGCGTCGAGAATTTCAGGCATTAATCGTTGACCGGATTCGGCGGGCTGATAAGGATCGACAAGTGGAGAGCAGTAGATGCTTTGATGGGGGCGCAGGGCTCGTCGCAGCAGGTCAGGGGCGTTGGTTTTGAATGTCGTGAACTGGCCCCAGCGTCTTATGTCCTCCGGCTTCAGACCGCCGTAGATTCCCAGCGTGGGGACGTAGCAGTAGGTGCAGCCGTAGGTGCAATTGCGCGCGGGCGTCAGGGAATGAGTAAATCCGGCTTCGGCGATGTAGCCTGAGGTCGGGCTAAGAATGCTGCGCGCCGTTATGCCCGGTTCGGTTATTCTGTGACGTTTTTCGATTCGACGAGTTTGCACACTTCCTCGACGAACTGCGCGACGGGTTTTGCGCCCATGTCGGCGTGCTTGCGATGCCGTACCGAGACCGTGTCCGATTCCGCCTCGCGGTCGCCAACGACCAGCATGTACGGGACCTTCTGCAACTGCGCCTCGCGGATTTTTAGATTCACTTTTTCGTTGCGGTCGTCGAGATGGGATCGCAGGCCGGCGGCTTCCAGGCGTTTGTGAACTTTGCGGGCGTATTCGACGTGACGATCGGTGATCGGCAGCACCGACGCCTGATAGGGGGCGAGCCAGAGAGGGAATGCGCCGGCGTACAGCTCGATCAGATAACTCACCATGCGTTCCATGGTGCTGATGATCGCGCGGTGGATGATTACCGGGCGGTGCTCCTTACCGTCGGCGGCGATGTAGCCGAGCTCGAATTGATTCGGCAGATGGAAATCGACCTGGATGGTCGAGTAGGTTTCTTCGTGACCCATCACGTCGGCGAGCTGAATGTCGAGCTTGGGGCCGTAGAACGCGGCTTCGCCTTTGGCCTCGAAGAACGGCAGGCCGAGTTCGGTCATGGCTTCGCGCAGCACGCGCTCGCCCAGGTCCCACATGGCGTCGTTATCGACGTATTTTTCTTTGTTGGCGCGGTCTCCGAGAGACAGGCGATAGCGGTACTGGGTGATGCCGAGGTCTTTGTAGGCGCGCTCCACCAGTCCCATCACTTCCTTGAACTCGGTCTTGATCTGATCGGGCGTGCAGAAAATGTGGGCGTCGTTGAGCGTCATGCAGCGGACGCGGCTCAAGCCGCTGAGGACGCCGGAGCGCTCGTAGCGATACATGGTGCCGAGCTCCGCCAGCTTCACCGGCAGGTCGCGATAGCTGCGCTTTTTCGATTCGTAGATCAGGATGTGATGCGGGCAGTTCATCGGCCGCAGGACCATCTGCTCGGTTTCGAGATCCATGGGCGGGAACATATCTTCGTGATAGTGTTCCCAGTGGCCGGAGCGCTTGTAGAGCTCGATCTTCGCGAGATCGGGGGAATAGACGTGCTGGTATCCGAGCTCGCGTTCGCGCTCCAGAATGTACTCTTCGAGCAACCGGCGGATGGTCGCGCCCTTGGGAAGCCACAGCGGCAATCCGGCGCCGACGGTTTCGTTTACCGTGAACAGCTCGAGTTCCTTGCCCAGCTTGCGATGGTCGCGCTTCTTGGCCTCTTCCAGGCGATTCAGATAGTCTTCGAGATCTTTTTTGGAGAAGAACGCGGTTCCATAGATGCGCTGGAGCTGCGCGTTTTTCTCGCTGCCTTTCCAGTACGCGCCTGCGACGGAGAGCAGCTTGAACGCCTTGATTTTCTTGGTCGACGGAACGTGCGGGCCGCGGCAGAAGTCGATAAATCCGGGGCCGAGCGTGTATTCGGAGAAAATGTCGCCCGCGCGCTCGGTGATCAGCTCGACTTTCATGGGCTGGTCTGAGTAAAGTTTCAAGCCTTCATCTTTTTTCGTGTATTTGCGCTCGTAGGGAAGGTCGCGGGCCTGGATCTCCCACATGCGCTGCTCGATTTTTTCGAGGTCTTCAGGAGTGAAGGGCTGGGAGCGCTGGAAATCGTAATAGAAGCCGGTTTCGATGGGCGGGCCGATGCCGAGCTTGGTTTCGGGAAACAGTTCGAGCACCGCGGCGGCAAGCAGATGCGCGGTCGAATGGCGATAGACTTCCAGCGCCTCCGGATTTTTGGTGGTCAGAATCTGGAGTTTGGAATCGGATTCGAAGGGACGGTTCAGATCCCATAAATCGTCGTTTACACGCGCGACGATCGCGTCGTCAGCCAGACGGGGGCTAATGGATCGCGCCACGTCGATGGGACGTGCTCCCTCGGGCAGGCTTTGGACACTACCGTCCGGAAGAGTGACCTGGACATTGCTCATCGGTATATTCAGGGTAGCCAAGAAAGCAGCGGGTTGCACGAACGGACGCGGACAAATCGCGATCGCGTGTGGCCTAATGCGCCGGCCCTTTAAGGCCGATTCTTCGCACGGGTACTGGACCCGCGGAGCAACCGGGCTACCACTTTTTTGTCTTGACAATCTGCCGGCGGACATGGGAGGATAGTCCCCCCTCTCCCCCGAGGCTCGACATGAAACAAATATATCTGCTCCCGTTCTATCTAACCCTGTCCGTGATGGTACATGCGGAACAGAAACCTCAAGTCCCTCAATGCTTCAAAGTCAATTCGCTGATCCGGATGGACGACGATCATTATTGGGCCAACTGGACCAACGCCTGCGCCTACACGGTTGATTCCGTGTACATAAACGTCGAATTTGTCGACGGCGACCGGCGGACCCTCGGCGGTGGGCTCTGGAGCATGCACTTCGTTACGCCCGGCGCGCATCAGGTGACCAGGCTCTCTACCCCTCCGGGTGTTTCGGACTTCAGATTTATCCGAGTACGTAAAGTCACGACGACGCTCGACGAGGCGCTTCACGAGAAGCTGGCTCACTCTCCGCCGGAACACGCCCAGTAGACCGTAACCGCCATCGTAATCCCGTAGCCCCGCCATAACGCCGTTAGCGCGTCGGATGCTAGACTGGGAGCTTCGTAAAAACAGCGCGGGCGGACGACGTGCAGCGTCCGTGACGGCGGAGATATTGACGGCGAACCAGTGACGATGACACGCGCGGTATTTTTTTGTCTTCTTGGCCTGATCCTTGCCAGTCCCATAAATGCTCAGCCCGCAACGGGAACTCTCCGGGGCCTGGTCACGGATCAAACCGGCGCGGTGATTCCAGGGGTTTCCGTTGTCGCCGTCGGCCCGGGCGGGCAGCGGCAGACGGCTACGTCGGGAAATGACGGAGCCTATGTTCTGCAAGGTCTGGCGCCGGCGGGAAATTACGAGGTCCATGCGATCTCGCCCGGTCTGGCGCAGGGGCAGCCGGCAACGGTGGCGATCAGCAACGGGACCACCACGCTGAATATTCAGATGCGGCTGGTGGCGGAACACCAGGAGATCACGGTGAGCGATACGACGGCTCCCGAGGTCAGCATCGATCCGACCCAGACCGCGTCCGCGCAGGTGATGCGGAACGACGATCTCGACGCCATCTCGGACGATGCCGACGATCTGCTTACCGATCTCCAGGCGCTGGCGGGACCGGCGGCGGGATTGAACGGCGGGCAGATATTCATCGACGGCTTCACCGCGGGTGACGGGACTTTGCCCAGCAAGGACGCGATTCGCGAAGTCCGGATCAATCAAAATCCATTCGCGCCGGAGTTCGACACGATGGGGACCGGTCACATCGAAATTCTGACCAAGCCGGGGACTGATCATCTTAAGGGGCAGGTGTATTTCTCGTACGGAGACGGGATGTTCAACTCGCGGAATCCGTACGCGGATCAGAAGGCTCCGTTCACGATGAAAGATTTCGGCGGGAACCTGAGCGGGCGCTTCAGCTCCAAGGGCTCGTTCTTTTTGGATTTCGATAAGCGCGCGATCGATAACGGTGAAGTGGTGCATGCCACCACGCTCGATCCGGTGACGCTGGCGATCGTCAGTCCGTTCACGGAAGTTTCGGTGAGCCCGCTGCGCCGATGGTACCTGGGTGCGCGCGCGGATTATCAGTTGAATTCAAAGAATACGCTGACGGTGCGGTATGAGCCGAATTACAACAGCTCAGAAAATGGCGGCATCGGAAGCTTCGTACTGCCGTCCGAGGCTTACGCTTCGACCATGATGGAAAATTCCATCCAGGCCACCGAGACGGCGACAATTTCCGCCAACCTTATTAACGAAACCCGCTTTCAGTTCCGGCATCAGAACGCGACGCAGACGCCGGACCTGACGGATCCGTCGATCGCCGTGTCGAATTCGTTCAATGCGGGCGGTGCGTCGGCGGGTCTGCACGACTACATTCACCACCATTACGAAGTGCAGAATTATTCGACGCTGATCACCGGATCGCATACCTGGCGCTTTGGAGCGCGGCTGCGCGCCGTATCCATTCAAGACACTTCCGAACAAAATTTCAATGGGACCTATACGTTCGGTGGGGCATATGCGCCGATTCTGAATAGCTTGAATCAGCCGGTGGTTCCTGGAGTGATCTGCAACGCGGATGCGTCCACGCCGGGCTGCGCCACCATCAGTTCCATCGAGCAATACCGGCGGACGCTGGTGTTTCAAGGCGCGGGGCTGTCGCCACAGCAGGTCCGGGCGCTGGGCGGCGGCGCGACGCAGTTCGCGATCAATCAGGGTGTGCCGTATGTCGGCGTCGGCGGGGCGGACATCGGAATCTTCGCGGGTGACGACTGGAAGTTGAAGCCGGGGCTGACGCTCAGCCTGGGGCTGCGGTACGAGGCGCAGGAGAATATCCATGACCGGACGAATTTTGCGCCGCGCATCGCGTTCGCGTGGGCGCCGGGCGCGGCGCGAAGCGCCAATCCGGCCACGGTAATCCGCGGCGGATTCGGCATTTTTTACGATCGCTTTTCGGAGCAGAATACCCTGATGGCCCAGCGCTTTGACGGCGTCACGCAGCAGCAGTACGTGGTAATCGATCCGGATACATTTCCGGGGCTGCCGACGCTCGCGGGCTCGGCCGCGCCGCAGACTATCCATACGGTCAGCCCGTATTTGCGCGCGCCCTACCTGATCCAGTCTTCCATCGGCGTGGAGCGGCAGCTTCCCAAGAAGACCACGCTGGCGGTGACCTACATCAATTCGCACGGGCTGCATATTCTGCGGTCGCGGAATATTAACGCTCCGCTGCCGGGCACCTATACGGGAGTTGCCGGCAGCGGCGTTTATCCGTTTCCGAACAATGGACCGATTTATGAAATGGAGTCGGCGGGGCTGTACAACCAGAATCAGTTGATGACCAACATCAATTCCAGGATCACGCCGAAGATCTCGTTGATTGGCACGTATACGTTATCGCGCGCGCTCAGCAATACGGACGGTCAGAATACGTTTCCAGCCAATCAGTACGACCTGGCGGGTGAATATGGGCCGGCGTCGAATGATGTTCGGCATCGCGCGTCGCTGGGCGGGACGATTAATACGAGGTGGGGGCTTCAATGGAATCCGTTCATCATTCTTCGATCCGGGCAGCCGTTTGATATCATCACCAGCCAGGATATTTACGGGGATACGGTATTGACGGCGAGACCGGGGATCGCGAGCAACCCGAATCAGCCAGGAGTGGTGCATACGAGCTACGGTCTGCTCGACCCGAATCCGTCGCCGGGCGAGGCGATTTTGCCGCGCAATTACGGACGTGGCCAGGGACAGTTCACCGTGAATCTGCGGCTGGCCAAGACGATGCGATTCGGAGCGCCGCGGCAGGCGAAAGCGGATCGTCCGTACGCGGTGACTTTGTCGATCTCGACGCGGAATCTGCTGAATCACGTGAATCCGGGGCCGGTGATCGGGAATATTAATTCGCCGCTGTTTGGGCAATCCAACCAGATTGCGTCGGGGTCGGGAGCGTATCTGGATAGCGCGAATAACCGGCGGATCGAGTTTCAGGCTCGGTTCGCGTTTTGAGTCCCGCTTGCTGGCGCGCGCGGTTCGGTGGCCGCGATTTCGGACGATAGAGGTTGTTCAACGGGGACACGGCGACGGGTTTTGAGGATTGGTCGGGGCCCGCTTGCTGGCGCGCGCGGTTCTGTGGCCGCGTGTTCGGACGATCGGGGTTGTTCAACGGGGACACGGCGACGGGTTTTGAAGATCGGTCGGGGCCCGCTTGCTGGCGCGCGCGGCTCGGTGGCCGCGGTTTCGGACGATCGGGGTTGTTCAACGGGGACACGGCGACGGATTTTGAGGATTGGTCGGGCCCGCTTGCTGGCGCGCGCGGTTCAGTGAGGGCCGGCACTGAACCGCGACCGAAAGGGAGCGGGGGATCTTGGGGTTAGCCGAGGAACGTGACGTGGATGTAGGTGCCTAGGCGGACGTTGTAGGCAAGATATAGACCGTCGTGATCGGGATCTTCGTAGATCGTGATCTGATCGGAATCCCAGAGCCAGTCGTTACAGTAATCGTAATCCGCGGGAAACACGCTGAAGGCGAAGGAGCCGAAAGTGAAGCGTTCGCGGTTTCCGCCCGCAAGACGGAAGACGTGGCCCTTTCCAAAACCGCCGGTAAAACGGCCATGCTCGAACGGGCGATCCACGTGATACCGGGGATCGTTCTTGCCGCTATCGTGTCCCACCCACTTGTCGTTGGTGTGAACGTGGGGAGCTTCGGGATGTCCGGTCTTGTCCGCGAAGGCGTGAGGGGCTGGTGCGGGCTTTGGCGTTCCACGAGAGGGTTTCGCAGGCGCTGGGCCGTGGGCGGGGATGTGTCCGCCGCCAACTTGTGGCTTTCCACCCTGGGGTTTTCCGCCTTTATCCCCGCCGTGCTGTGACCAGCCGATGACGGAGGCGATTGTCAACGTTGCAATTACCGGAATGATTCTCTTCATGTGCTCTAAGTTGAACACTCGAAGAGGTCCGGAGTTGCGTAGGCCGTTTAGGGAATAAGGGCCGGCAGGTGCGTTGCGAGGACGTTTTGCAGTATGTGTGACAGATCGGTTTCGCCCAGAAGGACACGCTCGACTTCGATACCGGTGCGGAACTCTCCCGACTCCGGATTGCAGAATATGACGTGGCCGAAAAGCAGGCTATCGGCCATATCCAGTTGCAATTGTTCGCCGGGCGCGAGCTGACGCGGCAGCATCGCGCACATTCCGTCCGTCGAGATGTCGTGCACGACGCCGCGCATGGACTGTTCGCGCCGCGCTAAAGGAGTGATGGTCGCTTGAAAGTGGACGGGGTGGCGTTCGGCAAGGCGACGGTCCATAAGGTAAAGAGATCGGCGGATCGCAGGGGGACTTTAGCAATTACGGGGCTCGATCTTCTTCAATTCACATAGAATCAGCAGTTTAAATAGCCTCTACCTGATTCTGGTGGTACAGCCGATTACTCCAGGAGATTCCACATGCGGGAACGCGGATCCCTTGTCAGCATCGATGCGGTGAGCCGATGGCGTCGCGAACATCGAATTCTGTCCTACTCGATTCTCGCAGGCGTGGTGGTTCTAGCCGTCATCCTGGGGACGTACCTGTGGGCCTGGCACCCGCCAATCGAACGGACGCTCACGGTGGGATTTCAATATTCGCCGCCGTATCACTTTCCGGATGCGGACGGGAATCCGGCGGGGCCTGCGGTGGATGTATTCAGGGAAGCGGCTCGACGGCTGCATCTCCGCATTCAATGGGTTTATTCGCCTCAAGGACCCGAGAAGGCGCTGGGATCCGGCACGGTGGACCTGTGGCCGATCACGGGCGACGTTCCGGAACGGAGAAAATTTCTGTACGTCAGCGCGCCGTGGATGAAGATGACGTACGTCGTGATGGTCCCGGAATCCAGTCAGATCCGTGCAGTGGACGAGCGTGCGGAAGGGACCCTGGCGGTGTCCAACATCAGCCTGGATGCGCGGCTGGCCCGGGAACGCTTCGCAAGTTCGCGGCTGGTGACGCAGCCCACCTCGAAGGACGTGATCGTGGCGGTTTGCCAGGGCCAGGCCCAGGCCGGTCTGATTGCGCAGAGCTCGCTACAGGATTCCAGGATCCAGGACTGTCCCCATGGGCCGCTGCTGGCGCTTCCGCTGGATCGCGGAACGTACTGGTTCGGAGTGGGCGCGCGCAAGGATGAAAGAGACGCGCGGCTGGCCGCGGACATGATTCGCGAGGAGATTGGCAGAATGGCGGGCGACGGCACGCTGGCCGGCTTCGACTTCCGCTGGCATACCGCGATCAGCACCGAAGCGGGAACCATCTTCCTCTACGGACAGGCGCATTATTTCGAAATGCTGCTGCTGGCGGCTCTGGCTTTGCTAGCGCCGACGCTGGCCGCGATGATCTGGCTGAGCCGGCGGCTGCGCATCGCCCAGCGGAACGCGAACGCGGCGAGCCAGGCCAAGAGCGAGTTTCTGGCAAATATGAGCCACGAGATCCGCACGCCGATGAACGGAGTGATCGGCATGACCGGGCTGCTGCTGGATACCGACCTGACGCCCGAACAGCGCGAATTCGCCACCATCGTCCGCTCTTCGGGCGAAGCGCTTCTCACCGTGATCAACGATATTCTGGATTTCTCGAAGATCGAGGCGGGAAAACTGGAGATCGAGGCGTTTCCCTTCGACCTACGGCTGCTGATCGAGGAAGTGCTCGAAATGCTCGCGCATAAGGCCGAAGAAAAGGACCTGGACCTGATTCTCGAATATCCCACAACCACGCCGGACCGGCTGATCGGAGACGCGGGCAGAATCCGGCAGGTGGTTACGAACCTGGTGGGCAACGCGTTGAAGTTCACACATCAGGGCCATGTTCTGATTACGGTCGGCTACGACTCGCAGGACGATCATCAGGCCGTCATGCGCATCTCCGTCACGGACACGGGAATTGGCATTCCGCCGGAAAAGGTGGCGAGCCTGTTCGACAAGTTCAGCCA
>DATGGL010000155.1:0-7337 GCA_035308605.1 Bryobacteraceae bacterium | reverse complement strand
CCGAATGGCGAGAAGTAAGGCCGACCTATTCCGCCGCTGGTGTGTGATCCTAGTAGCCATCGCCGGTGAATCCCCTCGCAGATTGGCAAACGCTGTTCGCTGTGCAGGCCGGTGCCGCCGCCACCTTGACCGGCCTGGTGTTCGTCGCCGTCTCGATTAATCTCCCGCGCATTATCGAAACGCCGGGCCTTCCAGGCAGGGCTGCGGAATCCATGCTTCAGTTCCTGCAGGTGTTCTTTGTCTCGTTGGCGATTCTCATTCCGCAGCAACCGCTCACTACGCTCGGATGTGAGGCCTTTTTCGTCGCGGCTCTCGCATGGCTCGGGCAGCTTGTAAGCCAGGCCCGGTATGCCCGCATGCGTTCAGGACATCCGGCAAAGTGGCTGGCGCAACGGGTGATCACGACGCACATCGCTTCCGTACCGTTATTCGCTGCCTCGGTCATGCTCATCCTCGGCAATTCCTATGGGCTGTTCGTGATAGTAGGCGCATTCTTCTTCTCCTATGTCGCCGGCATTATCGGTGCGTGGGTCTTGCTGATCGAGATTCTAAGGTAACCGCCCCTCTGAACGGGGATCGGCAATGCCAGTCATCGACGATGTACTGATCCTCGATTTCGCCTGCACGGTGAAACAGTGTTTGACACCGCAGTCGCCTCAGTGGGACCATGTCTGGCCATGGAAGACAACCGCCGTCTCGCCTGGCATGGGATTTGCTTGTTCCTTCTCGGTCTTCTGACCGGCTTCGCGGAAACGAGCTTCGCAAATATGCGGATGGGACTCGCCGCGCACTTGGAAGGCGTGATGAATGGGATCTTCCTGATGGCGCTGGGCGCGGTATGGACGATGGTGAGCCTGCCGCCCCGAGCAAAGATGACTGCGTTCTGGCTGGCGCTATATGGAGCTTACTTCAATTGGCTTGTGACCTCGCTCGCGGCAGTTTTTGGCACAGCAGCGCTGTCTCCGATCACGGGAGCAGGTCACAGCGGCCAGCCTTGGCAGGAGACTTTTGTGGGGATCGCGTTCCAGACAGTCGGCATCGCCATCGTTGCGTGTTCGGTGCTGGTGCTGTGGGGACTTCGGCGGAACGCTGTGCGGTGATGTAGAGGGCAGCCTGGTTCGGCTGCTTCTCTTCCCAATTCCTACTGCCACCGCATTTGACTGCTGTGGTCCTAGCTTCCTCGAAGATCGAGAAACTTGAGAATGGGTCCTTCCAAGGCCCGGTAGAGAACGAATTTTAATCGAGAACGGACGGAACACATCCGGTGGAAGTCACATCTTAATGACTGGAGACTCGACATGCGAAAAGCCTCAGTGCTTTCCTCTTTTGTGCTTCTTGCCTACAGCGGTTTAGCCTTGGCCCAACAGCCAACGCAGCCCGCTCCATCTCAGGCCGGACATGCGGCGGACCAATTGACGCCGCAGGTGTTGGGAGAAATGCTCCGGTCGGCGACCACTTTTCATCAGCTTGTCCAGAACCTGGACCTCAGCAAATCGCTCGGGCCGGATCAGCATGTCCTGGGTTCCGATGGCCGGTCGCACCATCCGTTGGACCGTACGGCGGAAACCATCGGCGCCGGAGTGGGGGCCGGTGCGGCCATTGGGGCAATGAGCCATAGTCAGAACGGTGTGCTTATCGGAGCGCTGGTGGGCGGCGCGGGCGGACTGATCGTCGACGAGATCGTGAAACACCGCGAAGCACTTAAGCAGAAGGCTATTGACGGCCCCGCGCCGGCCCACACACCGGCTCCTTGAACTGCAGGATCCTGGCTTGCAAGAACCGGTCAGAATACGAGCTTGCCGCCAAACTGAATATTGCGTGTGCCGGGGGCCGTCGTGTTCAGCGTCGTGATGTTCCCGAACGATGAGGTGGCGAACGTCGCGGAAGGATTGCCGAAGTTCGAGTGATTGAACAGGCCGAAGGTCTCGAACCGTAGCTGGAACCGCATGCGCTCCTTGATCGGAAAGTTCTTGAACAGCGAGAAATTCACAGTTTCCGCGCCCGGACCATGAAGTAGATTCCGACCCGCGTTCCCGTACGCGTAGTTGGCCGGGTTAGCGGGCTGCAAATCCGCGAGCGTGAACGCGCTTGCGTCGATGCAGCCGACCAGATGGCCGCGTCCGCAGGTATCCGTGGCCGCGTGCACCAGATCCGGACGATACGTGCCGCTGGAACCGGTGTTGGCTGTGTCAACAGAGGTAGAAACATTGAACGGAATTCCAGTCTGAAGCGTGACGATCCCGTTGGCCTGCCACTTCGTGAACACGCCCTTCAGTACCGGATTCGAGATTTGGAAGAACGGAATATCGTAAACAAAGCTGGCCACGAACCGGTGACGGATGTCCCAGTTGGAGTTGCCGTAATCGTCCTTCCAGTCGTAGGGGATCATAGGCGTTCCGCCGCCATTCGAGTCCGTGGTCACGTCGAGCGTGTGCGCCCAGGTGTAGCTCGCCAGCATCTGCAAGCCATGCGTCAGGCGCTGATGGAAGATGACGCTCATGCTTTCGTAGTTGGCGATTTCATCCGTGTTGATGGTCCGGATCACGCCAAACAGCGGATTCGGTCGCCGCGAGTTCACCGAGCCGGGGCCGGGTTGAAGCGGCGTGTTGTTATAGAAGCTCCGGTCCAAATGATAGGAATGCGAACCGAGATACTGCACTTCCAATCCACCACCACTCCAGAACTGTCTTTCGAGCCCCGCGCTCCACTGGTTCATGCGCGGCGACGGCTGGTTCCACGGGTCCGTAACGATGGTCCCGGCCGTGGGCGCCGTCGGGCACACACCCGTGGTGAACGGATTCGTTAACGTCGGCGGCGTCAGGCCAACCGAATAGTTGCACGTAAGAATCGTCGTGTAGGGCGGATTCGTATTGAGGAAGGTATAGCTGTTGGTCTGGTTCGGGTTGTAATAGATGCCCCCTCCGGCGCGGAACACCGTTTTGTTCGTAATGCGATAGGCGATTCCGACGCGCGGCGCCCACTCTTTGTGATTCGGATTCGTGAAATGAAAGCCGGGCGTTCCTCCGACCAGAGCGGTCTGGTTCGGATTCAATTCCGTCGCGACACCGTTGATGGTGTACGCGACGGTCGGCAGCTCATACCGTATCCCGTAATTCACTGTCAATTTGCGCGTAACCTGCCACTTGTCGAGCACGAAGAACCCATCGCGCCACTCTGCCACGCGTCCACGGACTTCCGGGCCCGGGGTGGTGAACGACGATGGCGTTCCCAGGACGAAATCCGCCGGCGCGTAACCGGTCAGCGTTCCGTTGAAGGTGAACAAGCCGCGAGCGTTGTTCACCGCGGCGCGCCCTGTCGCCAGCCTCCGAAATTCCATGCCCGCCATGATATTGTGCGAACCATGGGTCCAGCTCAACTGTTCCGAGATCTGGAACGTTGAGTCGTTCTGGTACCAATTGGTGGAACCATTCGCAAATCCGTTGAAACCCGTGATCGTGAAGTCCGGAATGCCCGGGTTGTTGAACACCGTGTCTCCGTTAAAACCGGGAATTCCCAAATTCGTCCCGGCGCTGGTCTGTGCGCTGCTGGCGAAGGGATTCAGCGTCGCGGTGTTGAAGAAGTTCCGGCCGATTCTAAAGTCGTTGACCAGATTCGGGGTCAGCGTGTGGGTGTACCCGAACGTGTAGTTGGTGGCGGTCACCGGCGTGGTGCCGGCGTTTGCGGGAAGCGGATTCGTCGCGTTTCCGCTGAAAATTGTTTCGTCCTGATAGTGGGCTCGAGCATACAGCCGCACTTTGTCCCCGATGTTCTGGTCGATTCGATCCACGGTCTGGTCCGTGTTGATGGTGGTCGGGACCGCGACGGAGAAATTGCTGGCCAGGCCCGGCAGATTCGTACCCGGATACAGCGACTGAAGCTTCGTCACCACCGGCGAAATGCGCGTTGCGGGAATGACATTACCGGCGAACGGAGCATTGTTGTTCAGCGGATCTTTAATCGTTGCGGTCACGCCCGGGAAATTTCCCGTGAAAAAAGCCGCCGGCATTGACGTCGTCAGCGCGGTGGCCGACTGCCGCAGCCGGAACCCCTCGTAGGAGGACATGAAGAAGGTCTTGTTCCGGCCGTTGTACAGTTTTGGAATCACCACCGGTCCATCGAGTTCGTATCCAAATTGATTCTGCCGCAGCGGAGGCTTCGCGGCCGTCGGATTTGCAGGCGTTGGAAGGGTGAAAAAGCTGCGCGCGTCGAGAACCTGGTTGCGGAGGAACTCCACCAGCGCGCCGTGAAGATCGTTGGTCCCCGACTTCGTGACCATGTTGATATGGACGCCTAAATACGCCCCATATTGTGCCGAATACGTCCCGGTCTGCACCTCAACTTCCGCGATGGATTCCACCATCGGACGCGTCGGCGTTGTGGTGATCAGGTTATTCATGATGCTGATCCCGTCGAGCGTCATTTCGTTCTGAATCTCGCGCGTCCCGGCGCCATTGAAATCCTCGCCGGGAGGTGTGCCGGTGGTGGACGTCTTGATCCCCAGGATCACGCCGGGCGTCGTGAGCGCGAGTTGCATGGGATCGCGGCCGTTCAGCGGCAAGTCGGCGACGTTGCGAGTGCTGAGAACTTCGGAAACGGTGGCATCGTCGGTCTTGATCGCCGCGACTTCCGCCTCCACCGTAACCGATTGCGTCAGGGCGCCAACAGGCATCTCGATATCGGTTCGAACGGCCTGGTTAATATCGACGACGATGCCGGTTTTCGTAACCCTTTGAAAACCTGTTTGCTCGACCGTGATGCTATACGTTCCCACGCGAACGAACTCGATCGAATAATATCCCCGCTCATTCGTGGTCGCGGCGTAGGTGTCTCGCGTGCCGGTCTCGACGGCGGTTACCTTGGCGCCCGCAACGGACTTTCCGCTCGGATCGGTGACGGTGCCTACCAAAGAGGTAGTTGTGGCAAGCTGTGCGGACGCCGTGCCCACCAGAACCGCCGCCAAGCCGAACGCAATAAGAAAACCTCTCATTTTCCATCTCCCCCTAATTTGTAGGAAAACCTGATGGGGATTAGTATACTCCCTGCCGACTTTCGAGGTGACGCCGGGGGGCCGGACGGTTATCGAGTCTTTTCCGTAATTTGCCGGAAAACGCGGAGCAGGTTGCCCCCGAAAAATTTCCGGATGCGCTCTTCAGAGTAACCGCGTCGTAACATGGCGTCGGTGATCATTGCGAGGTCGCGGATGTCTCGCATACCTTTGGGCGGCGGCGGTCCGCCGTCAAAGTCCGTACCGAGCGCGACATGATCCTCGCCCACAAGCTGGATGGCGCGGTCGACCACGGCAACCCAGTCATCCACGCTGAACTTGAGATCCTCTCCGCCGCCGTAGGCGGGCATGGGAAATCCGCGCGCGGCAATCTGATCGACGTCGAAGATGGTGAGCGGAGTCTTGCGAGCCGCAACCTCCTTGGTATCCCAAAACGCCTTTCCCTCATGCTGCGTGCGATAGTCGAAAAATTTCTTGTTGTGGAAATCGTTTCCGATTTGGAAGCCGATGACTCCGCCTTTGGCAGCGAGTTTTTTCAAAAGCCATTCCGGCATATTTCGCGGAATGTCGTTGAATTCGCGGAGCCCGTGGTGGGTCGCGATCACGGGGTCCGTGCTGATATCGATGGTTTGCGAGATCGCGTCGTCGGAGGCGTGGGAGACATTGATCACCATCCCGAGCCGGTTTGCCTCGCGAACCCAGGCGCGCCCGCGATCGTTCAATCCGTTCCATTTGTGCGTGGCGGCGCAGCAGGAATCCGCGTAGTTGTTTTGCCAGTTGTGCGCGGAAAGCTGCATCGAACGGAGGCCCAGCCGGTAAAAGTTCCGCATCACGCCCAGATCGCCGTCCAGATCGAAACTCCCCTCGATATCGAGCACCGCGGCGATCTTACCGGCCTTGTGAATGCGCTCGACCTCCGCCGCGTTATGCGCGATTTCGATGGTCGCGCGGTTGGCCTCAATCTGCTGTATCGACGCGTCGATCAGCCGCAGCGCCTGCTTGGTTTCGAAGCGCCCGGGGTAATAATCCTCGGTGACGTAGAAGGAAAAAAACATCGCGCCCAGGCCTCCTTCCCGCGCGCGAGAGAGATCGAACTGGCCGTCGGACTTGCGTTCGCCGATGTCGCCGCCGTGATAGAACTCCCGCTCGATGGCGTGGATATGGCCATCGAAGACCAGGATTCTGTTTTGCAGCTCGCGCGCCCGGTCAGAGACGTCCGCAGCCAAAAACACGCACGCCGCGAGAACCAGGGTCAGCCGTTTCCAAATGTTCGAGGTCACAAAGGGATTATAATGGCCGGAATTAGATGGCGACACGTCCGAAGCTCGCGGCGATCACGACGTCGTACCGGAAATACTTCCACACGCAGCACATTGTCGACCGTTTTCTCGAAGGTTACGGCTGGAATGGGACCCACCATCATCCGGCAATGGACCTGGTGTCTCTCTACGTTGACCAGCTTCCACCCGACGATCTGAGCCGCGACCGCGCCGCCCGCTTTCCCAACATGAAAATCTATCCGACCATCGCGGAGGCGCTGACTTGTGGAACCAGCAAACTGGCCGTCGATGGAGTCGTTGTGGTCGGGGAGCATGGCGACTATCCGAAAACCGAAAAGGGCCAGGTTCAATATCCGCGTTACCGGTTTTTTGAGGAAATCGTGGCGGTATTCCGATCGAGCGGCAAGTCCGTTCCGATGTTCAACGACAAGCATCTTTCCTGGAAGTGGGAATGGGCGAAGGCCATGTACGATACTTCCAGAGAACTAGGATTTCCGTACATGGCGGGCTCGAGTCTCCCGGTCACCTGGCGGATTCCTTCCGTCGAGTTCCCGCACAACGCCACAGTGACCGAAGCCTTGTGCATCTGCTACGGCGGCGTCGATAGCTACGACTTTCATGGTCTCGAAACCATCCAGTGCATGGTGGAACGGCGCAAGGGCGGAGAATCCGGAGTAAAGTGGCTGCAGACGTATCGCGGCGATAAGTTCTGGCAAGCCTGCCGCGACGGTGTCTGGCCGCGGGAACTGATGAACGCGGCGCTGTGCCGCAGCCATACGCTGACGCCCACCCGCCCCGGGTTCAACGACACTTTCCCGGCGTTCGATGACATGCAGCGGTTGACCAAGGATCCGGTGGCTTATCGTTACGAACATAACGACGGCTTGAAATGCACCATGCTGCTGATGAACGGCCTGGTGCGGGATTTCAATTTTGCCGCACGCCTGGACGGGCACCGGGATCCATTCTCCACGCAGATGTACCTGCCCATGCCGGATGGACGCACCACGCTGGCGAACTTCTTCAGTCCTCTCGTGAATAATATGGAGAAG
>DATGGL010000154.1:0-5669 GCA_035308605.1 Bryobacteraceae bacterium | reverse complement strand
AGGTCCGTTGCGAGAAGGCGCCCGCGGTTTAGCGAACGGTGACTTCGATGTCGTAATGTTCACCACGTCCGTGCAGGTTGTTCACTTGTGGCGCATTGCCGCAGAACTGGGCGTTGAGCCGGAGCTGCGAAAAGCTTTGGACCGGATAGTAATCGCATCGGTGGGACCGACAACAACCGAGACGCTCGCAGAGTTCGCGATCAGGCCCGATTTAGAACCGTCTCACCCCAAGATGGGATTTCTGGTGAATGCGACGGCGGCCTTGGCGGCGCCGATTCTCGAGAAGAAGCGATGAACGGTAAGGACGGCAACGTCTGGGTCCAGGTCGCTCGATACCTTTCCCTGGCGACGCTGTTGCCGGCGGCCACCTTCGCCGGGTATGCGATCGGATATGGCCTCGATCATCTTTTCGGCACCCGATTCCTGCGGATCGTGTTTCTGGCTTTCGGCATTGCGGGAGGATTCCTGAACCTGATCCGCGCACTCAATCGCGATCGCTAATGGAGGATTTCTACACCATCGCGCTTGCACGCATGAGCCGGCTCGCCGCGGCGGTGGGCGTCGCGGGCACGCTCGGCGCGCTGGTCTGGAAAGGACCTCGCACGGCGGTGGGATTCCTGGTCGGCGCGCTGATTTCTATGGTCAATCTGCGGTGGTGGACCAGCCTGGCGTCGGCGCTTGGAAATACGCCGGGAAGCCCGCCATTACGAGGTTCGACGGCATTGCTCGGCATGCGCTATCTGTTGGTTGGAGCAGCCATTTATGTTATAGTCAAGGTTTTGGAAATCACTCTGGCGGCCGTGCTGGCGGGGCTTTTCGTCTCGGTGGCAGCCGTCATCATCGAAATCCTGTTCGAGCTGGTTTCCTCGGGCAAAAAACATGCATGAACATGAGCTGTGGCTCACTGCGATCTTCAATAATCGTCTGGCGGGGCTGGCGAATTCGATTCTCGGTTTAGTTCACATGACGGCGGAGAATCCGCAGCGTCCCTGGCAAAACTGGATCGTGATGGAATTGCTGGTGGTCGCGATTCTGCTGATTCTGATTCCAGTGTTGAAATCGGGGTTATCGCTGGATAAACCGGGACCGCTGCAGCAACTGTTCGAACTGGTTTACCAGTTCTTGATCGACCAGACGCGTGAGGTCGGTATTCATCATGGCGAGAAGTACGCGCCCTACTTCGGCACGCTGTTCATTTTCATTCTGTTGATGAACCTGATTGGAGTGATTCCAACGTTCGAGTCGCCGACGATGAATCCAGCCGTGCCTCTTGGACTGGCGATCTGTACGTTCTTTTATTACCACGCCATGGGTGTGAAGGAGCAGGGCGCCGGGCGCTATCTTCTGCACTTTGTCGGTCCGATTCCCGCGCTTTTTCTATTGATGGTGCCAATTGAGTTAATGGGGCACTTCGCGCGTCCGCTTTCGCTGACGATTCGTCTTTATGCAAACATGTTCGCCGGGGAACAGGTGACCATGGCGTTTCTTGGGCTGACAAAGCTGGTGATTCCGGCAATCTTCATGGGGCTGCACGTTTTCGTTTCCTTCTTACAGGCGTATATTTTTACTCTGCTCTCGATGATCTACGTGAGCATCGCGACGGAACACGAGCATTAAATCCGGCATGATCCCCGCCAAGTGTGAGCCGCCGATCCCCCAGGGTCGGATTGGAACCACCTCCTTGGCGGAATTTAATACGAAAGGAAGAAAGTAAATGAGTAAGAGAATGGTGTTTCTAGTGTTCGTCGTGCTGCTGCTGCTGGCGACGCCCGTGTTCGCTCAAACTGGAGCGACGGGGACCACGAATTGGAAGCCGGTAGGCGCGGCGATCGGAATGGCGATCGCGTCCGGCCTGTGCGGGTTGGGGCAGGGCAAGGCGGTCTCGGGAGCGTCGGAGGCGATGGCGCGCAATCCAGGAGCCACAGCGGCGATCCGCTTCGCACTGATTCTCGGATTGGTGCTGATCGAATCGCTGGCGCTCTATACGCTGGTTATTATTTACACGGTTAACTAGAGGCCGTTGAAAGACGCCGACGACCCGCTCGCTGCCGCGCGGGGCTCCGTGCCAGTCCTGGGTTATGCAGTCCTGGGTAATCAGGGCGGCACTGAACCGCGCACGACAGTGAACGGGTCCACGCGTTTTTCAACCGACGGCTTAGATCATCCGTAGATCAACTCGCCGGTCTTCGTGTTTTCAAGATGAAGCTTCAGGGCATTTTCCTTCCTGTTACGGTCCCGTTCGACCACAACGGCGAACTGTATGCCGTCAAGGTCCAGCACAACGTCGAGAAGTGGAATCGAACCGGGCTATCCGGCTACGTTGTCTGCGGGCGCGAGGGAGTCTATCTCAGTACCGAAGAGAAAATCCGGATGTGGGAATGGGTTGCGGAATATTCAGTGCCGGAGAAAGTGCTGATCGCGGCAACGGGCATGCCGAGCGTTCGCGAAACGGTCACGTTAACGAATCACGCGGAGTCGCTCGGATACAAGGCGGCGCTGGTGGCCGCGCCGGACGAGACTCCCGAGACGCGGCTCTTGTACATCCGTGCTGTGGCGGACCGCGCGAAGATTCCTGTAATCATCACCGGAATCACGGCGAAGGAAGCGTTGCCGGAACATCCGAACATTGTGGCGGTGGTCTCAGATTGCCCGGGGCCGCGGAATGTGCCAGTTTTGGCGGGCGCGGGCAACGGCCTTGCGCAATCGCTTGCCGGCGGCGCGACAGGAGCTCTGCTGGACATCGCGAATGCGATCCCTTACGCGGCGATCAGCATCTGGGAGGCTCATCGGACACGTGACACCGAGGCGGCGCTCGACTGGCAGCAGCGGGTCGCGGCGGCCGATGAAATTGTCCGATTGAAGTACGGGCTCGCGGGGCTGAAGACGGCGATGGACCTGAACGGCTATTACGGCGGGCCGCCGCGATTGCCGCTTACGGTGTTGACGCCGGACCAGAAGCGGGAAATTGAGCAGGCGTTCGAGGGTATCAAGGGCTGAATCGCGTGGACTCTAGGTCCGTTGCGCGGCTATACTCGGGACAAGCTGTGATGAACGTATCGGGCACTGATCTTTTCGAAAAGATGCCGGTCTCGGCCGTCAAGAAATACTGGGACGACCGGCCATGCAATATCCGGCACTCGACCAAAGAGGTCGGGACCAGGGAATATTTCGAGGAAGTGCGGCAGCGCAAGTATTTCGTCGAACCGCACATTCCGGATTTTGCCGAGTTTGAGCGCTGGCGCGGAAAAAAGGTGCTCGAAATCGGATGCGGGATCGGCACGGGCTCGATCGATTTTGCGCAGCATGGCGCGCAAGTCACTGCCGTCGATTTGTCCGAGAATTCGCTTAATCTGGCCAGGAAGCGCGCCCAGGTGTTCGGATTGGAAGATCGCATCCGATTCGTGCAGGCGGACGCGGAGCGGCTATCTGAATTTGTTGCGCCGGAGCCGTTCGACCTGATTTATTCCTTCGGCGTGATTCATCACACGCCGCATCCCGAGCGGGTGATGGCGCAGCTTCCGCAATATTTCAAGCCCGACACGACGGTAAAGATCATGGTCTACAACCGGTGGTCGTGGAAGGTGCTTTGGATCCTGCTGCGCTACGGCAAGGGACAATTCTGGAAGCTGGACCAGTTAATCGCCGAGAATTCCGAGGCGCAGACCGGGTGTCCGGTAACCTACGTATATTCCCGGGACGAAGCCCGCACATTGCTTCAAGCGGGCGGTCTACGAACTACTGAGGTCAAAGCGGACCATATCTTCGCCTATCGGATTCCGGATTACGTGAAGTATCGTTACGTCAGGGTCTGGTATTTCCGTTGGATGCCGAAGTGGCTGTTCCATTCGCTGGAACGGCTCGCCGGATGGCATCTGTGTCTTACTGCGGTACCTGACCGCAAGGCCGCGGCAGGGCAGTGACGGCTGCCTCGCAACCCTATCTATCGGTAGTCGTCACGGCCCGCAACGACGATCACGGCGGAAATCTCCTCGGGCGCATGCAGGCGTTCGTGAACGGGCTGCTCAATCAATGTGCGAGGCACAAGCTGCCGGCGGAGTTGATCATCGTTGAGTGGAATCCGCTGGAGGACCGGCCGGGATT
The DNA here is from genome assembly GCA_035308605.1 of Bryobacteraceae bacterium. Classification (GTDB taxonomy): domain Bacteria; phylum Acidobacteriota; class Terriglobia; order Bryobacterales; family Bryobacteraceae; genus Palsa-187. The sequence goes on along the minus strand of DATGGL010000154.1, from coordinate 1,568 downwards.
GGCGAGCGCCCTTCATTGGAACGACGGGAACGCGGGGAACGCGGCAAAAGAGAACGGCTACTGCGATGTACGCATTCTGGAGGTGCCTCAGGAACTGCATCGAACGTTGGAGCATTGGCGGACGTTGCCGCTGTATCAGATGATCGCCAAGAACGTGGGCATCCGCCGGGCGCGCGGAGAGTTTATTCTGGCGACGAATATCGACATTCTCTTTTCCGACGAACTGATTAGCTTCATCGCGGCGCGGCGGCTGGCGCGCGGAAAGATGTACCGCATCGACCGCTGGGACATTGAATCGGATGTTCCAGTGGACGCGCCCGTAGAGGATCAGCTCGCTTATGCGAAGACTCATATGATTCGCGTATGCGCGCGCGAGGGGACGTATCGAGTGAGCCCGGACGGCGTGCCGATTCTGGAGACGAATGATATTGCGCCACCCGATGGCGGGCTGCGGCTCGGCGATAACTGGTATCCGCGCGAGATGTCGGGAGAAGAGCCGTTTCGCTGGGTGGACAATGACGCGGAATTATTAATCGATCCGGCGCTGGGTTCGGAGAAGGTGCTGGTGCTGGATGTAGAACCAGGACCGGGCGTGCACTCGGCGGCGTTCTCACTGGAGCTGCGAGACGCCGTTGGGAATCGGCTTGGTGCGGTGCTGGTGAAGCGGCGAACGATTGTTACTTTTCCACTCGGGACCGGAGATCGACTGTGCGTCAGCCTGCACACGGTTCAAGGCGGGAACAAGATCCCGTCGGATCCGCGGACGTTGAACTTTCGAGTGTTCCGATGTGACTTGGAGACTGCGTCCGGAGCGAAGCGGCGCGTGGATCTGGCGCGGACGCGGGCCGGGCAAAGCTGGGTTTCGCGAGCCGGGAGAGGCTTGCGGCTGCTGCGTGATGTCTGCACCTCCTCGGTCCAGTTCCGCGTACCGATGTCATCACAGTCTCTGCATCAGCTCCACCTGCGTCAGGACGGAGGCGGGATATCGTTCTTCGCGGGACCGTTGACCGGGTTGTTCCGTAGCGGCGATCCGGCTCATCGCGGGATTCTCGGACCCGGGTTGGGCGCTGTGTGGGGAGATGGGTGGCATCAGGAAGAAACATTTCACTGGGACCGGTGGCGTTGGATGACGCGACGCGCCGCTTTGGTGTTGCAATTACCTCCCACGCCGGTTTCAGAGATAAGTTTCGAAGTCCAGAGCGGGCCCGCCATGGGGTTCGCGCCGGTCGAATTGGAAATCCAGGACCAGTGGGGAACGCGACTGGCGAAGAGCACGATCAAGAAGCGAACGCGGTTGAACGTGCCGATTCCAAGCGCCACGGGGGCCATCAGCCTGACGCTGATCGTGCATGGGGAGGAAAAGCCAAAGGATCTGCTCACCGATTCGAGAGAGCTGGCGCTGCGGCTGCTTCGCTGCGAGTGTAAAGTTGAATCGCGCGCAGCGGCGGCTTCGTTTCAACCGATCGAAATGCGGCCGCCGGGAAGGATCTGGCGCGGACGTGGATGGAAACCGGGCAACGGCGGGAGGGGCTTATCCTCGAGCGCTGCTGCGGATCTGATTCTGCGTG
>DATGGL010000153.1:0-3277 GCA_035308605.1 Bryobacteraceae bacterium | reverse complement strand
CGCAGCAGGAACACACCGCCGGCGACGCGCGTGCCAGAGGTGGTCAAAGCATGAAGAACCGTGTGGCGATCGTGCTCTTCGCGTGGGTCCTTGTGTTCTGCTCCACCCTGTCAGGGCAAACGGCCATCCCCGACTGGTGCCGCGCGCTGCCGCGACCGGAGTACAAGAAACTGGAGCGCGTCCCGGTCAGCGATCCCTGGTTCGAGGTGTACAAGCCCGCGTCCGGCGTGTTCGCCATCTACGAACCGCACCAGGCGGAAGAAACGATCGGCTATCTCATCGTCGGCCAGAAGCGCGCGCTGCTCTTCGACACAGAAATGGGTATCAGCGACATTAAGAAGGTCACGGCGGAACTGACCAAGCTTCCGATCATCGTGTTGAATTCCCATACGCACGACGACCACGTCGGCGGCAACTGGGAGTTCGACACCGTCTACGGAATGGATACGGACTTCACACGGAAGAACGCGAGGGGCTCACGCGAAGACGCGCAAGCGGAAATCACGCCTGATCAGATCTGCGGCGCATTGCCGAAAGGATTCGACCCGAAAACCTACGTCACTCGTCCCTGGAAGATCACCGCGTACATGCATGATGGAGATCGGTTCGATCTGGGCGGTCGAACCATCGAGGTGATCGCAACGCCCGGCCATACCCCTGACGCAATTTCTCTGATCGATCGCGCCAACGGTCTGTTGTTCACGGGCGACACGTATTATCCAGCACCTATCTGGCTTTTTCGTCCTGAGACTGATCTCGACGCCTATGCGGCCTCCATCCGGCGCTTGGCGGCGCTGGCTCCCCAGGTCAAGATCGTTTTGGGAGCTCACAATATTCCTGTCGCGTCGCCTTCGGTGCTTCCCCGACTCGTGTCAGCTTTCAGTTTGGTGCGAGCGGGCAAAGTCACCCCAACACCCGCATCGCCCGGCAAGGTGCTGTATAACGTGGACGGATTTTCTTTCCTGATGAAAGCGCCCGCGAACTGAAGTGCGAGGTCTCGGACTAGCGCAGCCCGTCTTCCCCTTTGATCTGATCCTTCGTCAGCCCGCCGACGCGAGGCAGCGGACGTCCGCTATCGGTCACGGCAACGGCAACCATAATCTCGTTGGCTCGCGGCGCATCGTTGAGCCTCACTTCCATGCCATCAAAGTGGCTGCGGACGAATGCCGCGTCTTTATTGCCCAGCGGAATGTCGAGAACGACACCGAGGCCGCCACGTTTCTTGGATGACGGAATGAGAGCCGCGCCTTTGCCCAGCACGCGACGCACCGGAGCCCCCAGCTTCGGGTGCAGAATCGCCGCGGCGTGTTCCAGTTCCCCGTTCTCGCCGACCGCGGCAGCTTTGCCGTAGCTTTCCGCCGACGGTCCGGGAATTCCCAGCGCTGCTACGGCGCGCGCAGTCAGCAATTCGCCCAACTCATCGCCAATCGCCATCAACTCCGAAAGATCTTCGACGTATTTTCCCGCGCAGGGATTTTCGATCACGGCAACCGCCGCTGCTTTCCGCGTGGGCGGCGTGATCCCGCGATCCATTTCGCGCTGCGTTTCTTCCACAAACGTCGCCAGCTTCCGGATTTTCGCGTTCATCTCGTCCCTTTCACCTGAGCCCGTCCTGGCCCTTGATCTCCGATGCCTTCAGGCCGCCGACACGGGCATGCACGCGAGGGCCGGTTGTCATCACGAGCGCCAGCAGGATTTCATCCGCGCGGGGAGCATCGTTCACGCCAACTTCCATCGCGTCAAAATGGCTGCGCACGTACGAGGCGTTGATGTGAGTAATGGGGATATCCAGCCGCGTTCCGGGTCCTCCGACTTTTTTCGTCGACGCAACAATTGCCTTAGCGCCGCCGAGAATCTCGCGCATGGCGTATCCGCCGGGCACGTGCCACAGAGCGCCGTGCTCGATTTCGCCAGCCGATCCGACGATTGCGCCTTTGCCGTAACCTTCGACGGTCTTCGCATCTCCACCGAGTGCAGCCACCAGGCTGCGCGCCATCTCGAGGCCGAGCGGCTTCAGATCGTCCATGAAGCCTTCTATATTGGCGGAATAGGATCCCGCAAACGGATTGCGAATGATCGCCAGAGCCGCCGCCCGGCGCAGAGGCTTTTCCGCGATCGGGCCGCCTTCGTGGAAGATTTCTTCGACGCAGGTGAGTTTTTTTCGCACCACCACGTCATGCATGTACCAGGCCCCTTTCGTGCACCGGCGGGGTGACACCATTCAATCCGCTCATCGCTCCGGCCACGCGCGTTTCTCCCTGAAGATGCAGAGCCGCGCTGCGAATCAATCCCAGCCGCAGCAAACGCTCCGCCACATGAACTCCGGCGGCCAGAGCGTCATCGATCTCACCCGCGCTCAGATCGCCGACGGCTTGTGTGACTAACCTGTGCCCGAGGTCGCTATCCGGAGCCAACTCGCAAGCCGGAATTCGAACAACAGCGGGATGCCCGGGCAGGTCGACGGAATTCGCAAGGATAGTAGCCGCCGCATCGGCTGCGCCGGCTCGGCCGGCGAGAACAGTCACGCCATCGGCAATGCCCAGTGAAAAACTGCGTCCGCGCCAGCCGCTGGTCGCGACGCCGCGAACAGGATCGGAGAAGTTCAGCGTAGTCGTTCCAAACAGCGATGGGCGGTCAGGTCTCTCGACCATCCCGATCACAAAGTGTTCTTCCTCGGTCAGGTGCAGCGCAATGTCGCCGCCGTCGTTGACATATGCCCGCGCAAGTTCAGACGACTCGACCATCGCTGTCAGAATCTCTTCCGCGACTGAGCCCGCAACGGCGGCCATCGGAGTAATAAAGTATTCGCCGGAGTATGGCATGACTGCAGCCATCATGCGCCGCGCCACGCTGCCACCGGGCCACTCCGACTCGATCGTGCAAGCCTGCCGCAAGAACGGCAGTTCCTTGCACAGTTCGTCGAGCACCGTCTCAAAACGCGCGCAAGCAGCGCGATATGCCGCTTCCACTTCCTTCGCAGCGCCGAATGCTTCGACGATCAGATCAATGGGGCCATCCTGCAGATGGAGCCTGCGGCCGTCCGGCAAGAATCGAATTTGCATCCGCCGATTCATTTCTTTCGTGCCTTTGCGCCTGACTCCAGTGGCCAAGGATTGTCGGAGTTCGCCGTAACTCTTCGCCGCTTTTCCGCGTCGACGACGACCGAGCTAAGCGGCCGGACGTTGTCCATGTACCCGCCCAGTTCAGCATAATCCGCCAATTTCAGCGTGAACTCAATAGGAGCCACCAAAGCCGGAGTCGGCACATATCCGAACGC
>DATGGL010000152.1:0-5961 GCA_035308605.1 Bryobacteraceae bacterium | reverse complement strand
ACCCGCTTACTGGCGTGCGCGGTTCGGTGCTGAGGGAGCGTGGGACGCGGGGGTTGGGTTTGTGGGGGCGTCGTGATGGCCGTCGGGACCCGCTTACTGGCGTGCGCGGTTCGGTGCTGAGGGAGCGTGGTATTCTGGAGGGGTCTTGGTAGAGGAGCGAGGGCTATGAGTAGCCTGGCGCGTGGGTCCGGCGAGTTCCGGAGCGCCTGGTGAAAGGAGCAGCCTCGCCGAAATCGGATGGCCGGGCTCGCCGGCGGTTCGGTTGGTGGATAAGGCCAACACCTGTTCACTGTCATCCGGCAAAAGCGGATGGAGCGCTATCGGGAAGTGGTGCACGCCGGGCCCTCCTGTAGTCTCCCCCCAAAGTTAGTTTTTTATGAACATTTTCGAGCTGACGCGCGCGTTAATCGATATTGAATCCGTGACGCCGAACGAAGAACGCGTGGGGAACTATCTGTTCGATTATCTTTCGCGCCTGGCGGAGGCGACGGGCGGCAAGGTCGAGAAAATGGAAGTGGAGCCGCACCGGGCGAATGTGTTCGCGTATTGGGGCGCGCCGGTGGTGACGTTTTCGACGCACCTGGATACGGTGCCTCCGTTTTTCGGCGCGACCGAGGATGACGAATTTATCCACGGGCGCGGGGCGTGCGATACGAAGGGCATTATCGCGTCGATGATCACGGCGGTGGAGACGCTGCTGGCGGCGGGCGAAAAGAATCTGGCGCTGTTGTTCGTGGTGGGCGAGGAACGGAATAGCGCGGGAGCGTATTACGCGGCGAAGCATCCGCGGGGCAGCAAGTTTTTGATCAACGGCGAGCCTACGGAGAACAAGCTGGCGCTGGGATCGAAAGGGGCGCTGCGGTTCGAGATCGTGGCGCGTGGAAGGATGGCGCATTCGGCGTATCCGCACCTGGGGGAATCGGCGATCGAGAAGCTGCTGGATGTGCTGGAGCGGATTCGCAAGATGACGCTGCCGACGGATCCGATGTTCGGGCCGAGCACGGTGAATATCGGGACGATCGCGGGCGGGCGGGCTCCGAACGTGATTCCGGATCACGCGCAGGCGGAGGTTTTTTTCCGGCTGGTGGACGACGGCGTGCCGATTCGCGGGGCTATGAAGCAACTGACTGATGGCGTCGAATATAACGAAGTGCTGTGCATGCCGGCGATGCGCTTCGGGACGTTGAAGGGGTTCGAGACCTCGGTGGTGTCGTACGCGACGGACATTCCGACGTTCGGCGGGGCGTGGGGCGAGCCGTTTCTGATGGGGCCGGGAAGCATTCATGTCGCGCACACGTCGGAAGAGCGCGTGCCGAAGAAAGAGTTGACGGAAGCAGTTCAGATTTATCAAAACATGGCGAGGGAGTTATTACGGAGATGAGCGAACGAATTCCCGTGGGAATTTTGGGGGCCACCGGAATGGTGGGGCAGCAGTTTATTACGTTCTTACAGGACCATCCGTGGTTCGACGTGACGTGGCTGGGCGCGAGCGACCGGTCGGTGGGCAAGACGTTTCGCGAGGCGACGTCGTGGAGATTGAGCGGCGCGATGCCGGCGAACGTGCGCAACATCGTGGTATCGGAGTGCAAGCCGGACGGGAAGGCTCCGCGGCTGATGTTTTCTTCGATGGATGCGTCGGTGGCGACCGAGATCGAGCAGGCGTTCGCGAAGGCGGGGCACACGATTGTTTCGAATTCGCGGAATCACCGGATGGACGCGGATGTGCCGCTGCTGGTGCCGGAGGTGAACGCAGAGCATCTTAAGCTGCTGACCGAGCAACGCAAACAGCGCGGGTGGAAGGGGCAGATCGCGACGAATCCGAACTGCTCGACCATAGTGATGGTGATGGCGCTGGGGCCGCTGAAGCAGTTCGGGATCAAGCGCGTGATCGTGACGACGATGCAGGCGATTTCAGGCGCGGGGTATCCGGGAGTTGCGTCGATGGATATTAACGCCAACGTGGTTCCGTACATCGGCAATGAAGAAGAAAAGATGGAGAGCGAGACGCAGAAGATCCTGGGGGATTTTGCGGGGAGCCGCGTGGAACCGCTGGCGGCGAAGGTGAGCGCGGCATGCAATCGGGTGCCGGTGGTGGATGGGCACATGGTCGCGGTGTCGGTGGAATTGGAAAAGAAGGTCACCGCGGCGGAGCTGATCGGGGCGATGCGCGGGTTTCACGGGATTCCGCAGCAGAAGGGATTGCCGAGCGCGCCGCCGTGTCCGGTGATTTATATGGAAGAGGCGGATCGTCCGCAGCCGCGCCGCGATGTGGAGCGGGAGAACGGGATGGCGGTGTTTGTCGGACGGCTTCGAAAATGCCCGGTGCTGGATTATAAATTCATTGCGCTGGGGCATAACACGGTGCGTGGGGCGGCGGGCGCGGCGGTGTTGAATGCGGAGTTGATGCAGGCCGAGGGCTGGCTGAATTACTAATGTCTGGTACCGAAAAGGCGACGCAGGTCAGGATTGAAAAAGGGGACAGACCGCTCTGTCCGCACGAATCGGTTTGCGAAAGTGAACCATCTCGAACGGCGGGGCAGAGTAGTCTGTCCCCTTTTTCAGGCTTTTGAAATTTATGATTGTGATGAAGTTTGGCGGGACTTCCGTCGAGTCGAAGGCGGCGATCGAGAGGGTTGCGGGGATTGTACGGTCGAGACTGCGTCAGCGGCCGGTGGTGGTGGTGTCGGCGATGGGGCGGACGACGAACAAGCTGCTCTCGATTGCGGCGGCCGCGGTTGCAGGGGAACGGGAGCGGGCGCTGACGGAGCTGGAGGCGCTGCGGCAGGCGCATCTGCGGGAATCGGCCGGGCTGTGCACGGGCGAGATCGAAGTGCATTTCGTGGAGTTGAGCGAGCTGGTGCGCGGGCTGGCCGTGATGGGCGAATTGACGCCGCGGGCGACGGACGCGATCTCGGCTTATGGGGAACGGATTTCGAGCATCGTGGTCGCGGCGCTGTTTCAGGGCTGGGGGCTGGACGCGGTGCACCTGGATTCGCGCAAAGTGATTGTGACGGACCGGCGGCACACGCAGGCGGCTCCGTTGTTTCCGGAGACGAACGCGCGGTTGATGGCAACTGTTCCGGCGCTGGCGGAACGCGGCGTGGTGGTGATGGGTGGATTCGTTGGCGCGACGGAAGACGGGGTGACTTCAACGCTGGGGCGCGGCGGGTCGGATTACACGGCGTCGATTGTGGGCGCTGGAATTGGGGCGGACGAGATTCAGATCTGGACGGATGTCGACGGGATGCTGACGGCGGATCCGACGATTCTGCCGGGCGGGTATCGCGTGAAGACGTGTTCGTTCGCGGAGGCGGCGGAGCTGGCGTATTTCGGGGCGAAGGTGCTGCATCCGGCGACGGTGCTGCCGGCGATCGAGAAAAATATTCCGGTGCGGATTTTAAATTCGCGCAGGCCGGAAGTGGAGGGGACGCTGATTGTGGCGCAAGCGCCGCCGTGCGCGGATCCGATCCGTTCGATCGCGTGCAAGCGGAATATCACGCTGGTGAACATCGTTTCGACGCGGATGCTGATGGCGCATGGCTTCCTGAGGCGGATTTTCGAAGTGTTCGATCGTTTCGAGACGCCGGTGGATATGCTGGCGACGTCGGAAGTGAGCGTTTCGCTGACCATCGACAATACGCGGGCGCTGGCGGCGATTCAGGCGGAGCTGGAGCATTTCGCGGACATTTCGATTGAAGAGAATCAGGCGATGGTGTCGCTGGTGGGGGAACATATCCGCAATACGCCGGGGGTGGCGGGGCGGATTTTCTCGGCGCTCAAGAATATCAATGTGCGGATGATTTCGCAGGGGGCGTCGCGGCTGAATATGGGGCTGGTGGTGGCGGCGGCGGATCTGCGGCCCGCGGTAGAATCGCTGCACCGGGAATTTTTCAACGATCCGGATCCCATGGCGTTTGAAAGGGCCTCCTTGGAAACAAGCGGAGAGCTGATTTCGAAAAACTGATGAAACTGGCGATTGTCGGTTACGGGAAGATGGGGCGGCTGATCGAGCAGCTCGCGCCGGAGTACGGGTTCACGGTGCATGCGCGCATCGACCTGAACGACGATTTTGAACTGGCCAGGGGCGCGGATGCGGCGATCGAGTTCACGGTTCCGGATGCGGTGGCGGAAAATGTCGAGAAGCTTGCCGCGCTGGGAGTGCCGGTCGCGGTGGGGACGACGGGATGGGCGTGGCAGTCGGATCGCGTGAAGCAGGCGCTGGAGAAGCATGGGACGGGATTGGTGTGGAGTCCGAATTTTTCGATCGGCGTAAATGTGTTCACGCGGCTGGTGCGGGAAGCGGCGAAGCTGCTGGCCAATGAGCCGCAGTATGGAGCTTGGGCGTGGGAGATTCATCATCACACCAAGAAAGACGCGCCTTCGGGCACGCTGATCAAGCTGGTGGAAGAGATGAAGAACGGCGGCTACGGGCACGCGATCAGCATCGCCTCAAACCGGGCGGGCGCGCATCCGGGGACGCATGAGATCGGGTTCGATTCGGCGGCGGATACGATCACGCTGCGGCATGCGGCGCGGAGCCGCGACGGATTCGCGCGCGGGGCGCTGAAGGCGGCGCAGTGGGTGATCGGCAAGAAGGGCGTTCACGAGTTCAGCGAGATTTTATTCGAAAGGTAATTTTATGTTCACAGGATGCGGCACAGCGTTAGTGACTCCGTTCCGGAAGGATCTTTCGGTCGATGAAGACGGGATGCGGAAACTGGTCCGGCGTCAGATCGACGCGGGGATCAATTTTCTGGTTCCGTGCGGAACCACGGGCGAGAGTCCCACGCTGACGCGCGCGGAGCATATCCGCGTGGTCGAGATCACGGTCGAAGAGGCGAAGGGGAAGGTGCCGGTGCTGGGCGGCGCGGGTGGATACAACACCGCGGAAGTGATCGAGCTGGCGAAGGAGCTCAAAGCTATCGGCGTCGACGGCGTGCTTTCTGTGACGCCGTATTACAACAAGCCGACGCAGGAGGGGTTGTACCAGCACTACAAGGCGATTGCGTCGGCGGTGGCGCTGCCGATCGTTCTCTATAGCGTGCAGGGGCGCACGGGAGTGAATATCGAGCCGGGGACGCTGGCGCGGCTCGCCGAGATCAGAAATATTATCGGCGTGAAGGAAGCGTCGGGAAATATCGGGCAGATGGCGCGGGTGGTGCACGAAGTTCCGGAGAAATTTCTCGTGCTGAGCGGCGACGATTCGATTACGATTCCCCTGGTGGCGCTGGGCGGGCGCGGGATTATTTCGGTGGCGTCGAACGAGATTCCGGCGGAGATGACGCGGATCGCGCAGCTCGCGATGGCGGGCGATTTCGCGGGGGCACGGGCGCTGCAAAGAACGTGGCTGCCGCTGATGGAAATCAATTTTGTCGAGTCGAATCCGATTCCGGTGAAGGTCGCGATGGCGATGATGGGGCTGCTGGAACCGATCTTCCGATTGCCGATGACGCCGCCGTCGGAGGCGAACCGGGCGAAGATCGAGGCGGTGTTGAAGGCGAGCGGGCTCATCGGAGGCGCGCGCGGGACGCATGCAGACTGAGATCGAATGTGCCTTTGACAACAAGCCTCCGGCTTATTCGGACATTCATTTTGAGTTGTTTCAGCGGTTCAAGCAGGCGCTGAATGCGGGCGAGGTGCGCTCGGCTGAACCGGACGCGTCGACGCGCAGCGGGTGGCGGGTGAATGCGTGGGTGAAGAAGGGGATTCTGCTGGGGTTCCGGATGGGCGCGATTGTGGATATGTCCATCGATGCGGCGCGCCAGCCGTATTTCGATAAAGCTACGTGGCCGGTGAAGCACCTGACGGCTGATAGCGGCGTGCGCGTGGTGCCCGGAGGATCCAGCATACGGGATGGGTGTTATCTGGGGAAGGGCGTCACGTGCATGCCGCCGATGTATATCAACGCGGGGGCGTGGGTGGGCGACGGGACCATGGTCGATTCGCATGCGCTGATCGGGA
>DATGGL010000151.1:0-2546 GCA_035308605.1 Bryobacteraceae bacterium | reverse complement strand
ACCGGATGCATTCTGTCCCGCGAAGCCCTCGGAAATGTCATCAAACAAATCGAGTCAGGCAGGTTTTCCTAGACTCGGTTTTTGCGCCGGAATTTCCATCCGCCGGCATTCTCACTTAAGCTTCTCGAAAAATCCGCGCCGGGAAACCTCTACTTGTTGAGCTTGCTCTCAAGATCCGGCACGAACATCGGCTGCGCGCCCAGTTCGAGCTTCCGCGCTTCCCTGAGCGCCGTATCCCACTCCTGCCGCGCCTCTTCCTTTCGCCCCGTTGCCGCGAGCGCATCTCCCCGCGCCTCGTGCCCCAATATTGACGATGGATCGATCGTCACCGCCTCGTCCGCTAGCGCCAACGCCCCCGCCGCGTTGCCCTTACCCGCGGCTTCGATCGCATTTTGCGCTCGGCTCAGCGCCGCCGCCTGCCTCATATCAAACCGCCCGCGGTAGATCATCACCGCATCGTCAATCGTTTCTTCTGGCTTCGCTCTTCGAAACGCATCGTACGGATTGAGCGACGCCGCCGGCCACTCGCATCCCGAAAGATCCCCCGCGCTCAGAAGCACCGTGCCTTCAATCACCGCCGGCACGTTGTCAGCCCCTCCCCCGTTCGTATCCACGGTCGGCAAATGGTGACAACGAATCCCGTAGGTCTCCGGGTCCACCTCCGGATACGCAAAGTAGGCGAACCAGCACTCTTCCCCCGGGTGACGCTCCTGCCACGCCTTCACCTGGAAAAGCTGCTGCGCCCAGTCCACGTTCGAATCGCTCAGCAGCTTATGGACATTCGCCGGCCCGCCCCATGCTTCGTTCGCGTAGGCCATGGCATTGGGAAACGCCGCGAGCGACGAACCCACGTGCGCCGCCAGCAGCAGCCCGCACACGGCGAACCACTTGCGGCTCGATGCTGCTAGCGCCGCAGCGGCGCCGCCGATCAGCACAAATAAATACGCGTAAAACGGCAACAGGTGCCGCGCCCCGATGTTCATCCCCGACACCATTGCCACGGCCAGATAGAAGAGCGCAGGAATCAACAGAAAATTCACTTCGCGTCCCCATCTCAGTTTCCGCGTCGCCGCCGCGTATACCGCAAGGCTCGCCAGCGCCAGCAAACCGAGCGTCGTCTTGATCGCGATCACCGACGGGAAATACCACCAGACTCCATGCGCGATATTTCGCCCGAATACGAATGTCGGATAGAACAGCGCCATGCGCCCCACGTCCACCAACCCGATCAGGTAAGACTCTGGCAGCAGGTGCAGCCGGCCCACGAGATTGATGATCCATGAAACGTGCGGCCCCAGCGGCGCCACATAATCCCCGAGCGTTGTGCTGATCTTCAGTCCAGCCGGCCGCGCCGCATAACGGAACCCGTAGAAGCTCCACAGCACCAGCACGCCGATCAGAAAAATCGCGCAGAATGCTCCCGTCAGCCGCAGCGCCTCCCGCGCTCGTGTTCCTTTCTCCGCCGCCGCAATCTCGCGCGCGATCAGCAGCACGAGGATCGGCGCCAGCATTACTCCGGAATGCTTCGTCGCGAGTAGAAGCCCCACCACCACACCGGTCACCACCAGCCGCTTCGCCGTCGGGTGCTTCACGTACCGATAGAAACACCACGTACTCGCCAGAAAAAACAGTGAGACGCCGATGTCCGTCGTCACCAATGCCGAATGCGCCAACACGTTCGGATCGAACGCGGCCAGCGTCAGCGCAAAAATCCCCGCCCAGTCCCCGAACGATTCCCGCGCCGCCAGGAAAACCACCAGCGAAAGCGCCACGGTCAGGAGGCCGGCCGCGACCCGCATTTCGAAAACCAATTGGTTCCGGTCGCCGTCGTTCCGCGCCAGCCAATCCCGCCCGTCCATATACGCCTCGGTTTTGAAGTCGCGGCCTTTCAACTCCGGCACCCACAGAGCCTGTCCCAGCAGCGGTGCCGTCGCCAGCAGCTTTACCAACGGTGGGTGCTCCGGATTCAGCCCGTAGTCTTTGGTGTGCCACATCATGTAACCGGCAAACATGTGGTTGTCTTCGTCGAACGTGAGCGATTCGCGGTGAACCATCATCAGCGTCAGAACCATCTGTGCACCGATCAGCCCCGCCACGATTCCCCACAGCATCCGCCCGGAAAGTTTTGGCACGTTCTTCCTATCCCTTGAAATTGACGCGGACATCTTACGTCGAATGATCCGTCGCGTGCCGCATCCCTCACGCGGCCGGGTTCTATCTTCCATCGCGCTTCCGTATGGCCACTCGGCACCTCTAAAGGCTCAGCGTGGTCAACCCCTGATAAGTCGCGTACTCGGAAACTAGGCTTCGCGCTGATGGACTGGGGCAGGTTAGTCCGGATGATGTCGAGAAACCCGCTTTCCACAGCTAACTCAAGATGAGATAGATGGTGATAATCCCTGATTGCATAACGAAGTCGGCCTCCGAACGGTTCGAGTAAACTTTGCGGTGATCACCCGGCAAAGCTCGGAACCGAGGAGGCCGAGATGCAGATTATAGGCGTGGACTTACATACGCGACAACAGACGGTTGCGATGTTGAACGTC
>DATGGL010000150.1:0-15931 GCA_035308605.1 Bryobacteraceae bacterium | reverse complement strand
CCCATGGAGCCGGTAATGCACCGTGGACGGGGATGAAACGTAAACCGTCGGCTGGAAGCCCAGCTTGGCCGAAAGATCCTGCAGGTCCAGATGGAAAATTCCCGGCGACCATCCGCCCACTTCCCAAAAAGTACGCCGGCGGACAATGTAAGCGCTAGCGCTCAATCCGATCGCCCGGTCCTTGCGAATCAATGCCGGGTAGTAGATCGACTCGATGCCGCCCGGGATGTCTTTTTCCGAGAGTTCGGGAGCAGCGCCTTTGAACCAGGTCGTGTTGGCGAGAATTACGGTCGGATTCCGCTCCTGGATCACGCGTTCATAAACGTCCAGCGCCCACGGCAGCAGAATATCGTCGCCGTCCAGGAAAACCAGATACTCGCCGCGAGCCTGGGCCGCGCCATGGTTGCGCGCCTCGATGGCCCCTCGATTCTCCGGCATCGCCAGCAGTTGAATGGAATCGCCGTATTCCTGCAAGAGAGCGGCGCAGCCGTCGGTGGAACCATCGTCGACGACAATCACTTCCCGCAGACCGGCCAGTTGCGACAACGCCGAGTCCACCGCCGCGCGGATGAATGGCCGCTGGTTGCAGCAGGTGATTACGATGCTGAATTGCGGAGACCCTGCCTCGCGGCCGTTGCGCCCATCTGGCCGCATCGCAGACATGCTAGCAGTTACGGAAGTCACGAGTCACCTCTATAGATAGCTGTAGATCCAGTCGCCCATCAGCGCGGTAACCACCAGGGGCAACCGGCGCCACACATGGTTCACCATCGTTTGAAAGCGGCTCTGCGATTCATCCGGACTTTCCTTCTCCTTCTCGCTTGTGGCCAGAGAATAACGATGCAGGCGAACCGGCTGTGCGCCCCACTTGCTCTTGAACTTCGCCAGTTCGGTGTGGCCTTCCGGAACTTCTCCAAAATCGAAAAACCGGAAGCCTTTCTCGCAAGCCGCGTTGATCGCGTTCCATTGAATAGCGTCGTTGGCCCGCAGCGAACTGTATTCCCGGTCCATGCCGTTAAAGACATAGGAAACCGTCGAGCCGTGCTTCAAAAAGACCGAGCCTGCGATCACTCTCTTGTGATCGCCCTCCGGCATCTCCGCCAGCAGCAGTTCCATCATTCCCTCGGGCTGCAATGTCTCCCAGAGATCGACGAAGAATCGGTACGGCCGGGGCGGCACGGCGTTGCGGCGCATCGTTTCCAGATACACTCGATACCACGTGCGCAGGTCGGCCTCGTTTTCGGCAGGGCGAACCACCACGCCGAGCTTCGCGGCCTTGTTGATGGCCCACTTGACCTTCGCCCGTTCCTGTCCGTCGGCGATCCGAAACGGTCCCTTGGATCCATCCGGCAGGCTCAGCACGTAAGAGAGCCGCCAGGGCTTGCTCACTAAGCCATCCACTAACCCGTCGAGCGTCGCGCCAACTTCCTTGATCTGAAGCTGCGTGCCGCGTTCCTGACGGCTCTTCGCGATAGCCTCCCGAAGAATCGCCACCGTCGCATTCCGGTCGCTTGAGAGCGGCCCCGCAAGCGGTGTTCGAGGAAGCGAGGATAGTCGTCTTCCCGTGGTTGACCCTCCGCGATTGAACGGTAGGCCGCGGGTGTACAGCATTGGCATGATCGCCAGGAACTCGCCGTTTTCATTGGCGCAGGCGAGATGTTCGTTTTCCTGGCCATATTCCGCCTCGATCACGCGGATCCATTTGGAGTGATGATAGATGGTTCCCTCGGGGTGCGCCAGCAGGAACGCCTGCCAGCGGGGATCCGTGTGTGGATCCGTCTTGAAAACATTGAGCTTCGGCTGCGATGCAGGGATCTCCTGTACCGGAGCGCTTTGTAATTCAGTCATTCGATAAGAACTTTCCTATTAGAACTTGCCCTATTTGCTTTGGATTCAGTATGCTTGGCGATCACGATGAGGCAAAGAGTACTATCGGTAGGCATCGTAACGGTACGTATGGTGCCATTAACCTTAGAAGGCAACTAGGGCCGCATGGGTGGACACCGCATGGGTAGACAATAGTAGCTCGCGAGAGGCGTCAATGAACACTGGTCCAACGAACACCGCAGCAACGCGTCCATTCGATTCCATCGAGAGCGCGCACGAATTTATCGTTCTGCTGGAGGGCAGCATCGACGACGCCATCCAGGAGGTGACGCAATACGCGCAGAGCGCTGCCGCCAACAATGACGACCGCCGCCAGCAAGCGCTCGATCTCGCCCTCTATAAGATGGGCCAGCTAGGCTCTCACATGCACAAGAGCCGCCGGATTCTGAACGACCTGCGAACCATACGAAGGCTGCTTTTTCATGAGCGCGCCGAGGAAGCCGCAGCTGATTAACGTTCGACGAACGTCTTCAGCCGGTTTAACGCGGCGTCCCATTGCACCGAGATCGAATCCAAGCAACGTCGCGCTGCGTCCAAAGGCTCCGGCTCCAGTTGCCAGACACTTTCGCGGCCCGACTTCGAGCTGCCCGCGAGCCCCGCATTCGCCAGGACATGAAGGTGCTTCGTCACGGCCTGGCGCGTCACTGAGCCGCCGTGTGTGAGCCGGGAAATGGACAGCGGGCCCTCGGAGGACAGGCGGGCGATAATAAGCAGACGGTTCCGGTCCCCCAGCGCCGCGAAGATCAACGCAGACCGACCCAGTTCCCGTTTAGCTTGTCTGGCCGACATACCGCTCGATCGCCTTCACTTGCGTAGCCCAGCCCTTTTCGTTACCACGGTACGCATCTAACCGCCGGGCCAGGGGGATTCCGTCGAAGCCCGATTCCACTACCGTGAGCAGCGTACCCTCGGCGGTCTCCTCGAGTTCGAAGACCACCAATGTGGTCGGCTCACCCGAGTAATCGACTTTCGGATCGATCGCATACGGATGCCAGCGCCATGAGAATAACCGTTCCGGCTCCATTCGCTCGATAGTGATTTCGAACGGCAAATGTTCGTAGCCCTTGAGCGTAACCTTGCCGCTCAGCCGGGCGCCCGGAACAAAGGGTTCGGCGAAGGTCACGCCAAACCATTCGCCAAAAGCCGTAGAGTCCGCCAGCGCCCGCCAAACTTTAGATCGCGGCGCCCGCAGCAGAACGCGTTTCTCAATTCGATCCGTCTCCATATGCAACCTCCCAGTTGCATATTAGCATGACGCATATTAACATGCCGCATAGTAGCACTGCGTATAAGCACGCCTTCAAGCAGCCGATGTTTCCCGTTTTACGATGATCAACGTAACCACCGCGGCCGCAATCCCAAACGCGGCGAGAACGTAAAGCCCCGCATTGAAGCTGCCAGTGGAGTTCTTGACCCAGCCCATAATATAAGGCCCCGCAAATCCCCCCAGGTTTCCAACCGAATTGATCAGGGCGATGCCTCCTGCGGCCGCGCTGCCGGTCAGAAACATCGAAGGAAGCGGCCAGAACGGCGCTTTCGCTCCGTAAATGCCCACGGCCGCGACCGACATCCACACGATCGCAGCGATCGTATTCCCAATAAACGCCGCGCCGGCAAGACCCGCACCCGAAACCAGCAGCGCCAGACACAAACTAATGCGTCGCTCATTGTATTTGTCCGAGAAATATCCCCACACCAGTGTGCCGATAGTCCCGACGACATAGGGAATGGCGGTAATCAGAGCGCTCTGCGTTGCCGTGTAACCCATGTCCTTCACAATCTGCGGCAGAAAGAACGCCAGCCCGAGATTCGTCGTCAGATTGGCGAAATAAATGAAGCACAGGCCCAAAACACGCGCATCGATAAACGTCCGCCAGAACGACATTTGATGCGCAGCTTCCACGGCCTTTCGTTCGCTCGCCAGCGTCTGTTCGATCCAATCCTTCTGCTCTTCCGACAGCCATCGAGCTTCACGCGGCCGATCGGGTAAAACCATCAGTACGATCGCCGCCAGCAGCAGCGTTGGCGCGCCTTCAAAGAGAAACAACAATTGCCAGCCTTTCAAGCCGGCGATGGAGCCGACTCCCAGAATGGCGCTCGAAATAGGCGCCCCGAGTGCAAGGGACGCGGGGATCGCAACCATGAATGCGGCGATAATCCGCGCCCGATATGCCGCTGGGAACCAATACGTCAGATACAGAATGACGCCCGGAAACAGCCCGGCTTCCGCAATGCCGAGCAGAAACCGCAGCGTCAAAAACCCCACCCAGCCTGTGATAAAGGCAGTACCCATGGAGAGCGCGCCCCACGTGACCATGATGCGGGCGATCCAGCGGCGTGCGCCAAACCGGTCCAGCAGCAGATTGCTGGGCACCTCAAAGAAAAAATATCCCCAGAAGAACAATCCCGCGCCGAGACCATAATGATACGCGTCCATGTGCAGATCGCGATTCATCGTCAGCGCCGCGAATCCGATATTGATGCGGTCCAAATAGGCCAGCAGATAGCAGGACATCAGCAGCGGCATCAGGCGGAGAAATACCGTCCGGACAGTGCGCGCCTCGGATTCCTGAATCAATGCCTTCGGTTTGACGGACTGCATCGCAAGTAGTCTACACCCGCCGATGATCTTGTTTCGACCCAATTGCGGCATAATGGATGGCGTCTCGAAAAGGAGGTCCTGTGCGAAAAACACAAAGCTGGTTCGCTGGATCGATTTTCGTATTTGCCGGGCTCTTAAGCGCTCAGGAACTCGGGAGCATCAGTTTTCAGACATCCGGTTCCGCGGCAGCCCAGCCGAAATTTATCGAAGGCGTCAAGGACCTTCACAGCTTCGAGTTCGACGAAGCAGCCGAAGCGTTTCACAAAGCACAGGAGCTGGACCCGAACTTCGCCCTGGCCTACTGGGGTGAGGCGATGAGCTACAACCATCCGCTATGGGCGCAGCTCGATCTTCCCTCCGCCCGGAAGGCCCTGGAGCGCCTGGCGCCGACCCTCGAAGGACGCCTCGCCAAAGCGCACACCGATAAAGAGAAAGCTTATATCGAAGCCGTGAATCAGCTCTTCTATGCTCCCGGAGACAAGCTCGCTCGCGACAACGCGTACTCGGACGCGATGGCTCGCGTTTACGCGCGCTGGCCGGAAGATCCGGAAGTCGGGATTTTCTATTCGCTGTCCCTGCTGGGGACCGTGCGCCCCGGCGACAAGGGATTCCGTCGCCAGGCTCTGGCGGCGTCGATCGCCATGAAGGTATTTCAGGACAACCCCAACCATCCGGGAGCCGCGCACTTTATCATCCACTCCTTCGACGATCCGGATCACGCGATCCTCGCGCTTCCCGCCGCGCGGGTCTACGCTAAAATCGCGCCCGCCGCGCCGCACGCCTTGCACATGCCATCGCACATCTTCGTCCAGCTCGGCATGTGGCAAGATGTGGTGGCTTCGAACGTGGTAGCGCACCAGGCCGCGGTCGACCTGATTGCGCGGATGCATTTACCCGAAGGCCGCGAGGACTTTCACACTCTGTCGTGGCTCGAATACGCCAACTTGATGCTCCGCAAATTCGACGACGCGCGCGGCAATGTTGACCTCGCCAAGCAGGCTGCCGATCGAAATCCGCAGAATCCGGCGATCGCGCAGGCGTATCGCGCGATGCTGGCCCGCTACATTCTGGAGACCGGCAAGTGGGAAAAGATCCCGATCGAGAGTTCGATGCCATCCGGCGGCGATCATTCCTCGATGCCGGGAATGCCCGGGATGCCGGCATCAGGCGGAGACATGCGCTATGCCGGACAAGGCACTTGGATCTTCATTGCAGGATTAAGCGCCGCGAAGCTCGGAGATCCGGCCGCAGCCGAGCACGCCCGCGACGCCCTCGCCGCCATCCGGAAGAGCATCGAAGCCGGCGACGCCTACGCCGCCAAGCCGTTCGCCATTATGGAGAAGGAAGTCGCATCCGCCGCCCAATCCGCGCGCGGGCAGAAAGCCGAGGTGTTGCGCCTGGCTAAAGAAGCGGCTGACATCGAGTCCACCATGTCCGCTCCGTCCGGTCCGACCGAGCCGATCAAGCCGGGCCTTGAGTTCTACGGCGAAGTTCTGCTCGACGCCGGCCGGAATGCGGATGCCGCGAAAGCGTTCCAGGAGCAGTTGCTGCGAACGCCAAAACGAACTCCGTCCGTCGACGGCCTCTCCCGGGCGACGACCAAATCCAGTTCCGAGCGATTCTAGTGCGCGCTCTCTTGGCCGGCGCGACCTTTTTGTCGGCGGCGTTCATGCTCATCGCCGGCCAGAAACTGAATCCCTACGGCGATCCGCTCCCGATTCCGCGCCTCATCAAACCTCCGGTGATCGATGGCGATCTTTCGGAATGGAAGTACGTCGCCTTCACCGATGGAGTGTGGGACATGCTTCGCCTCCGTCAGGCGCCCTGGTACGATCCCGCTATCAATCGCCTGACCGATCACGGCAATGAGCCGCCGATCGAAGATGACTTGCAGGCCCGTTACTACATGGCCTGGGATGACAAGTACATCTATCTGGGCGCGGAAGTGAAGGACAACGTCAACGACGTGACCGATCCGCAGCCGGAACCCAAGCGGTGGTATTTCAAGGACGCGATCTGCTGGTTCATCGAAGCGCCGCGCGAAGATTTCGCCAAGAAGTTCGGCGTCGGCGACAATGCGTTCTGCTTCGTGATCGACGCCCGCAAGCCCGTCGACGGCGCATGGTGGCGGCACGGCGCGCCCGGCAAGACCTACATCGAAGAACCTCTTCCCCGCAAAGCAGTCGACTACGCGATCCGGATGAATCCATGGGGCCGCAAGGCAGGCGATTTCATTCTCGAAGCCCGCGTCGAAATGGCGTCGACGTTCGGAACAAGCAATCCGAAATGGCACTCGCCTCGGATTGGCGATATCTACAGTCTCGAGATCGTCCACACCGATCCTGACGGCGGAGATTACGGCGGTCATATGCTCATCTATGGCCGCGGCGACGACGACTCTACCTGGGGATCGATGGTCCTCACCGGTCCCATCGAGCCCCTGGTGCGCAAACCGAATTGAGTAAATAAGACATGCGACTGAGCATCGGATTTCTGCTAATCGCCGGGGCAGCGTTGGCCCAAAGTGGTTCGCAAATGTTTGCCGCGCGGTGCGGGGTTTGCCACGGCGCGGATGGCCACGGATCCGAGCGCGGACCGAACCTCGCCAATGCACGACGCGTGCGAGCGCTGTCGATCGACGAACTGCGCAATGTGATCCTCAACGGCATTCCCGCCTCCGGCATGCCCGCGTTTCATCTGGCACCGGCCGATCTTGATAAAGTTACTTTGTTCGTACGGTCCCTGAGCGCCTCCGCATCGGGAGCGAACGCGCCCGGCGACCGCGCCGCGGGCGAGCGCTACTTCTTCGGCAATGGCGGCTGCGCGCAATGCCACATGGTCCTCGGACGCGGCAAAGCCGTCGGCCCGGATTTATCTTCGGTCGGCCGCGAGATGACCCTGGCCGAAATCGAAGAAGCCGTGCGCACTCCTTCCGCAAAAATTACGCCCGGTTACGAAGTGGTAAACGTCAAGCTTCACGACGGCCGCTCCCTGCGAGGCTTCGCTCGCAATCGGAATATCTATAACCTGCAATTGCAGGACCTGGCGGGCCGTTTCGTATTACTCGACCAAACCGAGATCGCCGAGCTAACGACTGAACCGCGCTCGCTGATGCCCGAGCCTCAGTGCGCTCCGGCCGACTGCCGCGACATGCTCGCGTACCTGAGCTCGTTAAATGGAGTGACGGAAGAAAAAAAAGCAGCGCCGCTGGAATCCGCCGGCGGGCTAAGTTTCGATCAGATCGTCCAACCAAAACCCGGCGACTGGCCGACCTATCACGGCCATCTTACCGGCAACCGCCACAGCCCGCTCGATCAGATCAACCCGTCGAACATTCGAGATCTGGCGCTGCAATGGGTCTTTCCGGTGAATCATTTCGCGCTTGAAGTGACTCCGGTTGTCGTGGACGGCGTGATGTACGTGACCGGCCCCAATCAGGTCTTTGCAATCGACGGCCGTTCTGGCAGAACCATCTGGCATTATCAGCGCCAGCGATCCCACGACGTCACCGGAGACCCGGCCAAGGGAACCAATCGCGGTGTCGCGGTTCTAGGAGACCGAATCTTCATCGCCACCGATAACTCACACCTGATCGCGCTGCATCGCGTCACCGGGCAACTTCTGTGGGATTCGAAAATGACCGAAGGCCCGCAGAATAATAATTACGGAACGACCTCCGCTCCGCTCGTCGTGAAGGACCTGGTGATCTCCGGCGTCGCCGGCGGCGATCAGGGAGTGCGCGGTTTCCTCTCGGCCTACAAAGCATCCACCGGCGAGCGTGCTTGGCGATTCTGGACTACGCCCAAGCCCGGCGAACCCGGCTCGGAAACGTGGAAAGGCACGGCTCTCGCCCGCTACGGCGGCGGCGGAGCCACGTGGATGACCGGCACCTATGATGCTGAAACCGGCACGCTGTTCTGGGGTGTCGGAAATCCATATCCAGCCCTCAACGGAGACGAACGGCAAGGCGACAATCTGTACACGGCCGCGGTGCTGGCGCTGAATCCCGATACCGGCGCATTGAAATGGTATTACCAGTTCACCCCTCACGATCTTCACGATTGGGACGCCGGCCAGACGCCCATGGTCGTGAACGCGACGTTTCGCGGCCAGCCGCGCAAGCTGCTGATCCAGGCCAATCGCAACGGATTCTTCTACGTGTTCGACCGGACGAACGGACAGTTGCTGCTCGGAGAAAAGTTCGTCGACCGGCTCAATTGGGCCAGCGGCATTGGAAAGGACGGGCGTCCGATTCTATTGCCCGGCCAGGCGCCGGAGTCGACCGGCACCAAGGGCTGTCCATCGATCCTCGGCGCAACCAATTGGATGTCGATGGCCTACAACTCGTCAACCGGCCTGTTCTATCTGATGGCGCTCGAAGCCTGTATGGTCTACAAGAAACCGCCCGCGGTGTTAAACGCTCCCGCAATTCCCATCGAACCCGGGCAGAAATTCCTGCGCGCGCTGGATATTGAAACCGGGAAACGCGTGTGGGAAGTCCCACAGATCGGCACTGCGGACAGTTGGGGCGGAGTGCTTTCAACAGCCGGAGGCGTCGTATTTTTCGGCGAAGACAGCGGCGCCTTCGCGGCGGTGGATGCGAAAACGGGCCATCCGCTTTGGCACATTCAGACCAACGCATCCGCCGAACTCGGCGACGGCCATAGCTGGCGCGCATCGCCCATGACTTACATGGCCGGCGGCAAGCAGTATGTAGCCGTCGCCGCCGGTCCCAATATCCTGTGCTTCGGTTTACCTTATCCGTGATTCAAAGGATACGCCCGACACAGAACCGCGCGCGCCAGCAAGCGGGTCAAGAGGTGTCTCTCAACGTGAATACTTCACCGCCCCACCTGACGCGGCGACGCCCGCACCGCGCGCTCAAACGCCCAGCTCCGGATATGATTGATCTGCTCCTTCATCGTGCGCGACAACGGCACGATTTTCACCGCAACATTGATCAGATCCTGCTGCGAGATCGGCCGATCCTCCAGCCGCGCCTTCGTGATCGCCGATACGACGCACTGCTCGATTTCCGCCCCCGTCCAGCCAACCGTGAACTGCGTGAGCTGCGCCAGATTGAACTGGCTAGCGTCTACGCCGCGTCGGTTGAGGTGGATCTTGAAAATCTCGATCTGTTCGTCGTCCAGCGGTAGGTCGACAAAAAATACCTCGTCGAACCGGCCTTTGCGGATCATTTCGGCGGGCAGCAGGTCGATCCGGTTGGCCGTCGCCGCGACGAACAATCCGCGCGTCTTTTCCTGCATCCAGGTGAGGAAAAACGCGAACATTCGTCCCTGCTCGCCGCCCGAGTCGCTCGACGAAATCGCCATTTCAATTTCATCGAACCAGAGCACCGCCGGCGCCATGTCTTCCATCATCCGGCACGCCGCGACGAACGCTCCTTCCGGCTTGCCATGCCGCCCGGAAAAGATTTCTATCATGTCGACGCGATACAGCGGCAGCTCGAACGATGAAGCGATCGCCTTGACGCACAAGCTCTTTCCGCAGCCCGGAATGCCCATCATCAGAACGCCCTTGGGCACGATTTCAGCGCTCAGATCGTCGCGCAATTGAAACAGCTTCCGCCGTTCCGCCAGCCATTTCTTCAGACCCTCCAGCCCGCCGACTTCTCCAATCGTCGTGCCTTCCGCCACAAATTCGATGACGCCGCTGCGATTGATCAGAAGACGCTTTTCTTCAAGTAGCGCCGGCAGGGATTGCGCTCCGAGCGGATGTCCCGCGGCCAAGGCGCGCCGCAGCGCGTAGCGCACCTCATCGAGCGTCAGCCCTTGAAGCGCGACCGCCAGCGGATACAGAGTTTCGTTCGCCGGCTCCGCTTGCAGCGAAGTTTGCCGGACCTCCTGGCGGAGGAATTCGACCAGTTCCACCGGATCGGGCGGCCGCAGTTCCAGAAAAATGACGCTGCGTTCAAGCTCCTCCGGAATGAAGCGGACCGGCGACGTGATCACCATGAACTTTTTCCGGTCCAGGCAACTCTCGTAGAGATCGCGAAGCCGCCGCCGGATCTCGGCGGATTCGCGCAGCGGCTCATGGAAATCCTTGAGATGAAAAATCGCAGGACCCGGATGGCCGGCAATGAAATCCATCGCGGCCCGCGGCTCCTGGGTGCCGGATTGCGCCGCCTCCTCGCCGCGACGGAATCCTTCAGTCAGGCTCCAGGTCCAAACGTCCAGCGGCTTAGGCGCCAGTTGTCCGCCGCCCACTTCGTTCAAAATCTTCCCGATCCGCTGCTCTTCAGAGGAACAGATGTAGGTCAGCGGCCGGCCCGATTCGAAAATCTCGCGAATCATCTTGGCCGCCCGGCTCTCGGCGGATTTTGCTAACGGAGCGCTCGTGGACGCGACTAAAGGTGCTTGGGCCAGACACTCTCATTATCGGCGAACTGCCGGCACGAAATGGAACCGGACCAGATACACATTCTGTCCCCTGCCATGCTTGGCGACTTTGAGCAGATCGATCACTCCCAGGAACCCCGAGTCCCTCGCTAACTGCGGCGTAATCTCCTGTAGAGCGATCTGCTCGATGGAGTCGACCTCGATCTCACCCTCTTCCATCCGGTACCGGTTGCCTGCCTTCACATGAGGACGCGTCCAGATCCGGACGCTGCACGTGATTTCCCCCCGCCGGACACCATCCCGCAGCCGTTTGGTGAACGTCATAAACCGAATATTATCGTCAAATGATATAGGCGAATGATATATTGGATTCGCGCACAAGGGCGCACCCGGTCCGCGGAAAGGACAGAAGTCCACCTGCCGGTTCACGATCGTTTACGAACTAACTTTCAGCCTGCGAAATGCGGACGTCAGGCGCTTATGAAAGGAAGTTCGCCATGCCCGTAAAGAGCCTCCCGCCCGATCCGAATCTGGATCACCTGAAATATCAAGCCAAGGATCTGCTGAAAGCCCACCGTAGCCATGACCGGCAAGCC
This sequence comes from Bryobacteraceae bacterium, assembly GCA_035308605.1. Taxonomy (GTDB): domain Bacteria; phylum Acidobacteriota; class Terriglobia; order Bryobacterales; family Bryobacteraceae; genus Palsa-187. The sequence goes on along the minus strand of DATGGL010000150.1, from coordinate 4,487 downwards.
GCCCAGCGAATCCGCGAATTTCACCCGCGCTTCACCAGGCAAACCGACGCCGCGATCTTCGCAGCACTCCTGCGCCTGAGCGACGCTCAGCTCACCATCGCTCGCGAGTCGGGATTTGCAAGCTGGGCGAGGCTGAAACAGCATGTCGAGACGAAAGCCTCCCGCGAAAGCCTTCATCTTCCGCACCACCAGCGAATCGAAGACGCGACATTCCGCCGGGCCGTGGATCTTCTTGACCATGGTGACGCCGGGGGTTTGCGCAGCCACTTAAGCGAACATCCCGGCCTGGTGGATCGGCATGCGCTGTTCGAAGGTGGAAATTACTTTCGAAATCCGACGCTGTTAGAGTTCATTGCCGAGAACCCGATCCGTCACGGCACTCTGCCGGCCAATATTGTCGCGATCGCAATAGTCATTCTGGACGCCGGTGCGAAGAGAAATCCGTCCGCCATGAATGAAACCCTGGGGTTGGTCTGCTCCGGCCGCGTCCCGCGCGAATGCCAGGTGCAGATCGCCCTCATCGATCTGCTCTGCGATCACGGTGCGAATCCCAATAGCGCGATTCCTGCCGCGCTCGCTCATGGCGAGTTCGAAGCAGTAAATGCTCTGATCCGCCGTGGCGTCCTTGTCGACTTGACCGTCGCCGCGGGTACCGGACGCCTCGAAGACGCTCGCCGGTTGCTGGCGGACTCCGCCGCGGAAGACCGCCATCGCGCCCTCGCCCTGGCATCTCAGTTCGGCCACACGGAGATTGTCCGATTACTGCTCGACGCAGGCGAAGACATGAATCGTTACAACCCGGCCGGTTTCCATTCGCACTCGACGCCGCTGCATCAGGCCGCATTCGCCGGCCACGAAGACGTCGTCCGGCTCCTCGTGGAACGCGGCGCGCGTTTGGACGTGAAAGATACGCTCTGGCAGGGCACCCCAGCCGGCTGGGCGCAACATGCAGGCAGGACCGCGATTGCGGAATATCTAAGCGCTCAGGAATAAGCGTGCCGCTTATTTTCGAACGTATCCCGCCACGGCCGATCGCTTCGCTCCGCGCCGATGCGCCTCGTCGCTCAAGGCATGCACTCCGCTGGCGTCGATCCAACGGTTGTAGAAGTTGAACAGCGCGCAGACGGTGATCGCGTAATAGATCTCCTCGTCTCCCCACCCGGCTTGATGAAGCGGCTGCATATCGTCGGCCGTGATCCGCGGTGAGTCATGATTCACCTTATCCACGAATCGCAGCAGAATCTTCTCTTTTTCGCTCAACCCGGAGCTTTCCATGTCGCGGATCACTCCCTGAACCAGCTCTTCATCCCCCAGCAATTCCGCCGCGACCGCGGCGTGCGACTTCAGTCAAAACGGGCACTGGTTCTTCACGGACGTATACGCGGCAATCAGCTCGCGAAATCCCGGCGTCAATGGGCCGGGTTCTCGCATGATTTCCTGCGTGAACTGCGCCAGATGGCTGGTCGCCTCCGGCTTAAAGGCGAACATATGCCAGATCTGCGGATATTCCACCCCCGTCGCTTGCATTGCGCGGACGCTGTCCAGATAAGGGCTCGGCCGGGCGCCGTTTTCGACCTCGGGCAGGAACATCCGTTTCATCTGAGGATTGTCAGCCACAGTCATCTAACGCTATTCGTTACCACCCGTCAAATTCACCCAAGGGCAGTACAATATTGTAACTAAAGGAATCTCGTTTCCATGCGATCTGTTCTTAGAATTGCCGATGCCGGCCTGATGGCTCTCCTGATTGCGTCCGCGGGCGCGCTCCCCGCGATGGCGCAGGAAACCAAGCCGGCTTCGCCCCCGGCTGCCGACAAAGACAAAGATAAAGACAAGGAAGCGCCGCTTCCCCCGGAATCCGAGGCAGCCCAGACCATCCAACTGGGCGGGAAACCTCTGAATTACAAGGTTACCGTCGGCACGCTGCCCACTTTTGACAGCGGCAAGCGTATCGGCGAGGTGGTCTATACCGCCTACGTCGTCGAAGGCAAGGATCGCGCCGTGACGTTCGCGCTGAACGGAGGCCCCGGCGCTTCGTCGGTTTATCTGAACCTGGGCGCCATCGGACCGAAGCGTGTCAAGTTCGGCGACGAAGGAGACAGCCCGTCCGATCCGGCGACGCTGCTCGATAACCCCGGCACCTGGCTCGATTTTACAGATCTCGTTTTCATCGATCCCATCGGCACCGGATTCAGCCGCTCCCTGGTCACGCCGGAAGAAACGAAAAAGCAGTTCTTCTCCACCGATGCCGATATTCGCTATCTTTCGCGCATTGTTTATGACTGGCTGGTGAAGAACGGTCGATTAGGTTCGCGAAAGTACCTGGTCGGCGAAAGCTACGGCGGCTATCGCGGCCCGCGCATCACGCATTACCTGCAATCCCAACTGGGCGTGGCGCTGAACGGCCTGGTGCTGGTTTCGCCCTACTTAAATCCGACCCTCGACGAGAACCCCGACGTTTCTCCCATGCCGTGGCTGCTGAGCCTTCCCTCGATCACCGCCGCGCATCTGGAGCGCGTTCACAAACTGACGCCGGAGGCAATGGCGAAAGTAATTTCCTACACTCGCGGCGAATACGCCACCGACCTGCTGAAGGGCCGTTCCGACCCCGCTACGATGTCGCGCCTTGTAAAACAGGTCACGGAAATGACCGGACTGGAAGAGGAATTCGTCCGCCGCGCCGGCGGCCGCCTGGAGATCGGAGCGTATCTGCGCGAAGTATTTCGCGAAGAAGGCAAGATCGGCAGCATCTACGATTCCAACGTCACTTCCTTCGACCCATATCCATTCGCTCCGGAGCAGCGCACCAACGATCCGCTCCTCGAAAGCATCATCGCCCCGACCACCACCGCCATGGTCGATTTCGTAACTCGCGTCGTCGGCTGGAAAACCGACGCGCGCTACAACGCTCTCAGTTACGACGTAAACCGTCAGTGGGATCGCGACAGCCATGCCCTGCGGACCGGCGCGGTACCGGATCTTCGACAATCCGTCGCAGCCGACCCAAAGCTCCGCGTATTGATCGCCCACGGCTGGAACGATCTCTCCTGCCCTTTCATGGGTTCCGTGCTCACGGTCGACCAGATGCCGGTGATGGGCGATGCGTCACGCGTCGCAGTGCACGAATATCCGGGCGGTCACATGTTCTACAGCCGAGCCGACAGCCAGGCCGCCCTCCGTAAGCATGTCCAGGAGATGTTCGCGAAACACTGACGCTCGCGTCTCCGGCCCGGCCACTTGTTATCCACCACCGCCACCGAACCGCGCACGATAGTAAGCGGGTGCACCCGTGTTCTGAATCCTGACTCCGTCGATCGTCTATCATAAAAAGATCAGAAGTCACGAATTCTTATCGCTTGGGAGAGCCGTCCAATGAAGTACTTCTGCAGTCCAATCTTACTCGCCGCGGCAATGGTGTCGTGGGCCGCCGACACCGGTCAACTTAAAACCGAAGTCGATCCCGGACGCGCCGGCGTGTTCGTCGACGGAAAATATCTGGGTCCGGCGGCGAATTTCAAAGTCGCGCAAACATACAATTTGACGCCGGGCGAGCACGAAGTCCGCCTGGTGGAACCGCGCTACGAAGAAATCGTCAAAAAAGTGACCATCGTTGCCGGCAAAAAAACGGTGGTGAAGGAAACGATGAAGGCGCGCCCGCTCGCTAAGCCGCCTTTCGGAAAACTGCGCACCGAGTACCCCGATCACTTCGCCGCCGTCTACGTCAACGGCCAATTTATGGGCCATGTGGACGAATTCAGCAACTTCGCCCAAAGCCTGTTGTTGAATCCCGGATCCTACGAGGTAAAAATAGTGCCCGTCAACGGTGGTGCTCCCTTGACGAAAACCGTCGCGATTGAGGCAAATAAGACCACAATCGTCAAGTAATTACCTCCATTACGCCGTAAACGCCACTTTTGGCTAAAGACTGGGTGACCCCTGGTCGATTCTATCGATGAGTGGCGATTGTTGAACCAGATCTGGAAACTCTGTTCCAGCCCGCACCGCGTCGGGTCGCCGCACCCATGGCGGTAGCCATCGCTAACGGAAGCCCGATAGCCATCGGCAACGGAAGCCCTCTCCTGAAACGTGCCCGCAGCGCTCCCTTACTCGAAGCCGAGGTCACTCTTTCCGCGCTGGCCCGCGTTTTCTTTCCGGACGCGGACGCGTCGCTGAATACAAACCAAGGTCTGCCGAATTTTGAAGCCCGTTACCAAACCCTGTTGGAACAGATTCCAGCCGTGGTATTCATGGCGTCGCTCGAGGGCGGCATCGGCCAATGTTACGTCAGCCCGCAGATCGAATCGATGTTGGGCTTCACCCAGGCGGAGTGGATCGAAGATCCGGTGCGCTGGTTCCAGCAGCTCCATCCCGACGATCGCGACCGTTGGAGCGTCGAAGCCGCGCATCTTTTCCTTTCCGGAGAGCCGTTGCGCGCCATATATCGGGTGATCGCGCGCGATGGCCGGACGGTTTGGTTTCAATGCGAG
>DATGGL010000149.1:0-5216 GCA_035308605.1 Bryobacteraceae bacterium | reverse complement strand
AGAGATACGCCTGTGCGGGAACTCCATTGTTGAGCACGCCCTGCAAATCGCCATTCGCGACGTAGCGCTGCTTGAAGCCGTCTTTGTAATCCTGATAGCCAAACTTGATGTTGTGAGTTCCGCCCCAGGTGCTGTTGAAGTAGCTCGCCGAAGCATCCAGCGCGCCGCGATACACCGGATTCAAATACGTGTACTGCGCGATGTTGAATACTTCCGTGGTCAGCGTGTCATACACGGAAATCGCATTCGCCGGGGCGGCGTTTTGATACCGGTACGGCGTCTTACCCGCGGTCAGCGCGAAGCCGGCGTCGATCACCCAGCGATTCGTGGGCACATAGGTCCACTTGAAATCCCATTCGTAACCGGGCTGATTCTGCAGCACCGTGGTTACGTTGTCGCCGAAGTTCCCCTGGTTGCGGCGATCGTAGCGGTTCTTCTGGTTCCGGAAATACATCAGGCTGAAGCGGTTCTTCGGAGTCGCCTGATAGCTGAACTTGCCCATTTCGTTGTCGATCTGGTTCGGGTTCAGAGCCTGCGTTCCGTTGTGGTTGAACGCGCCCGCCACAATGTTGTTCGCGGCCCACTGGCGCCACGACGTGAAGAACCACAGCTTGTCCTTGATGATCGGTCCGCCCAACTGGCCGTTGTAATCGTAGACTTCGGTGATCGGTGTCCCGGGAATGACGGCATTGAGGTTCGGGATCAGCGCTTTCGTTGTCGTTGTCAGGTTATTCAGCAGTTGGGTGCGAAGCTCCGGGCTGATGTTATTCGACTGCATGCCCTGCGACGCCCCGCTCGCGAAAACCTTCCCGTGGAACTGGTTTCCGCCATCACCCGTGATCATGTTGATGTACACGCCGCCCTGCGAAACGTCCGCGGGCGCCGCGCCGACAATGTAGTTCACTTCCTGGAACATCCCCATGTCGTAATACAGCAGCGTCGATCCACCGGCGCCGCCCGCCCAGTTCACGCTGATTCCGTCGATCATGAACTTCTGGTCGGCCGTCGTGGAGCCGTGCGCGGTCAGCGAGGCCTGCTGCATACCGCTCGATCCGCCCACGTCAAACGCGCTGGTCGTGATGGCGGGAGCGCTGTTCGCGATCGCCCACGGGCTGCGTCCGTTCGGGATGTCTTCCATCACCGCCTGGTTGGCCACCGTCTGCGACGTTACGTGCTCCGTGTCGATGGTCGCCACCGCCGCTTCCACCGTCACCTGCTGTGTCACATCGCCCAGGTCGAGCTTGGCGTTCGCCGCCACCTGAACACCCGTGTTGATCACGATGTTCTGCTCGCTGAACGCCTTAAAGCCTTCCTTTTCGAACCTGACCGTGTATGTTCCCGGAGGCAGCTCTAGGAACCGGTACGCGCCTGAAGCGTCTGAGTTGATAGTGCGCGCGCCGCCGATCAAATTCGGGCTTGTGATCGTCACCTTCGCGTTGGCGATCGCTGCGCCCGTTGCGTCGGTCACGTTGCCGCCGATCGAGCCGGTAATAATCTGCGCCACGATCGGCGTCGTACCCAATACGGCCAGCAGACACAGGAGCGCGCCGGCAAGCGCACTACGCCGCCACGAATTGCAATTCATAAAACCGAGAGCCTCCCTGAACTGAACGTGTAGAAAAACCGAACCGCTTAGAAAAAACTAGACCTAACCTCGACCTAAATGCCTGACACAGGCTGTTGGGTCAGTATATTATGCGGAGGCCGTTTCCGTCAAGGAACTTTGTTGCTTTCGTCATGTGGTAGTCACCCAGGATCAATGACTTAACGACGACCCACCGTCTCAGGTTACCGTAGCAGAACCCGGTTAGGGCGGTTATTCCCGGTTTAGGAAGCAGAGTATTTACTGCTGATTCTCGCCGGGTTTCTTGGCGGCCGTCGCCGGAGCAGCCGGCGCGGCCGACGTGGTGGTTGGAACCACTGCCGGAGCCGTCGGCGCCGTCCCCGGCTTCTTCTCATCCCGGGGATTCACCAGACACTGATCCGACCGGCAATTGTGCGAATTCGCCGACCCGAGTTTCTCGAGCAGCGCCACAGTTTCCGGATGCGGAATTCCAAAGCGTGTCGGACCATTGGCCATGTCGGCCACCGTATTCTTATCCTTCGCGACCGCCTTGATGTCCGCGCCGTGATCCATCAGGTACGCGATCATCTCGTGGTTGCCCAGATACGCCGCCCCGTGCAGCGCCGTATATCCGCGCGAATCCGCCGCATTCACGTCCGCCCCGTGCTCGACGCAAAACTTCACCGTCTGCATCCACTGGTCCGGGACATTCATGTTGTAGTGGTAACCCCAGCCGATCCCCGCCGCCGCCATCAGCGGAGTCGCTCCGCCAAACGTCGGAATTTCCGGGTCGGCGCCGTGATCCAATAACAGCTTCATCGCCGCCACATCGCTCGATTGCGCCGCTCTGAAGAACGCCGTCGAACCAGCCGTGTCGATCCAGGAATGATCGCCAAACGACCGGAACCACAATTTCTTCCCCAGCCGCGCATTCGGATTCGCCCCGTTTTCCAGCAGGGCCTTCATCAGTTCCAGATACGTGACATGCTCCTGCCCCGTGATCGGCTCCGGGAACCATCCCTTCGGCGCCCACATCACGTCGATGGTCGCGTACAGCGCGGTCAGCCCTTGCGCGTTCGAAAGGTTCGGATCGGCCCCGTAATCGAGCAAAAACTTGCCCAGATCATAATGCCCGTTCTGAATGGCAAGCACCAGCGGACTGGTCTTCTCCGATCCGCTGACTTCATTCACATCCGCCCCGCCTTCCAGCAGCGCCCGCGCCGCCTCCATCTGCCCATCGCGAGCCGCGAACAGCAGCGCCGTCATCCCGCCAATGTCCCGGGTCCCGCGCTCGCGCACGATCCCGAACATGCTCATGTTGCCGTTGCCGCCGTTTCCGCCGTTCCCGCCATTTCCTTCGCCCTTGGCCGCCTGCGAGCCGGGCAGCTTCTTCTCCATCGCGTCGACTTTCGCGACCAGCTTCTGCACAGCCTCATTCAACTGCTTTACTTCATTCGAAGCCGCTTCGCCCGGACGATCCGCGACGGATTTATACCCCATCGAGCGCGCCAGCGCCTCAGCCGCCGCCTTGTCCGCCGGAGCAGTCTCTTTTTTCGCGGTCGCTTCCTTAGGCGCGTCTTTTTTCTCGACCTCGGGATCGTCAAACCGCGGCGGAGCCGGCGGCAGTTTCACGGCCTTGGTCTGAATCTTCGGATCGGCCCCATGCGCCAGCAAAACTTTGATCGCTTCGGAGCGATTCAGATCCGCCGCAAACATCAGCGCCGTCTGCCCATGCGCCGCGTCGCGAGCATTTACATCCGCCCCATGCTCCACCAGCACCCGCACCGCATCCGCATTGCCCGAAGACGCTGCCGTCATCAGCGCCGTGGTCCCGCGATCGTTGGCCGCGCTGGGATTCGCGCCGCCCTTGATTAGCAGCTCGATCATCGCCGCGTTACCGTTCTTGCAGGCCATGAACAGCGGAGTAATCGCGCCGACGCGCGTCGCCGCTGTGACGCTCGCATGCGCGTCCAGCAGCAGCTTGGCCATCTCCAGGTCGTCTTTGTAAGCCGCCCAATGCAGCGCCGTCGTGCCATCGCCCTGCGGCGTATTCACGTCCACTTTCTCTTTCAGCAGGGACTTCACCGCCTCGCGATCGCCGCGCTCAGCCGCATCCGCCAGGCGCGTATCCGCCTCCGCGAACACCATTGCCGCGCTCATCAGGCCAATGCTCAAAACGCCGATCAGGCTCTTGCGCAACATGTAAGCTTCCCTCCAGCTTCTACAAAAGTCCTCGAACACCCCGCCGCGAGCAGACCCGCTTTAACCCTTCACAATCGGTCAGGGCAGCCAGCCTAAATGGCGATTTCTCCGGTGCTGTCACCGATGCTTTCCGCGTTCATCCCGACCTTATGCATCACCGTCAACAAAACATTCGCCATCGGCGTCGAATCCGCGCACCGCACATGCAGATTCCCCTTCACCTTGCCGCCGGCATGCCCCGCCAGGAAAATCGGCACGCGCTTGTGATTGTGCGCGTTCGAATCGCCCAGCGGACTCCCGTACAACACCAGCGAATGATCCAGCAGGTTCCCGTCGCCATCCGGCGCGTTCTTCAATTTCTCCAGGAAATACGGAATCAGGCTCACGTGATACCGGTTCAATTTCGCAAACTCCGCAATCTTAGCCGGACTCTCTCCGTGATGCGAGCAGGAATGAAACGGCGATTTCACGCCGCTCTCCGCGTATACTCGCTGGCAAACGTCGCGGCTCATCTTGAACGCCGAGCAGCGCGTCGTATCCGTCATGAACGCCAGCGCCTGAAGATCGAACATCAGCTTCACGTGATCCTCGAACGCATCCGGCACGCCCACCGGAGCCGCCGGCAGCGCCCGCGCCACCCCGCTGCGGTTATGCTGCTCCGTCTTCTGAATTCGCCGCTCGATCTCGCGGACATCTTCCAGGAATTCATTCAGCCGCGACCGGTCGCTTGCCGGCAATCCCTTTTGCAGCGCCGAGACGCGATGCACAATCCGGTCGAGAATGCTTCCATTCGCCTGTTGCCGTAGCGCCCGTTCTTCCGGCGTCGAGCCGTCTCCGAACAAACTCTCGAACACCATGCGCGGATCGATGGTCATCGGCAGCGGCTGCGTCGGCGACGCCCAGCTGATCGTGTCCGAATACACGCAGGCGTATCCGTAATCGCAATGCCCTGACGCGTCGACGCTCTCAATACAAACCTGCAGCGACGGCAGCGGCGTATCCTGCCCGAACTGCTGCGCGTAAAGCTGGTCGATCGAAGTGCCGCAGAAAATATCCGCGCCCATGGTCAGCTTGGGATGCGCGGCCGTCAAAAACACCGAGCTCGACCGGAAATGGTCCCCGCCCTCTTCGGCCTCGGAGAACGCTCCGGCCGGGCGAAGATCCGTGTCGCTGATGATGGTCAGGTAATCGCGAAATTTCTCGAGCGGCTCCAGCGTCTGCGAGAGTTCAAAATCTGAGCCGTCTTTCTCAGGCGACCAGTAATGCTTGTTCGATCCATCCACGGTGCTGCCCGCCGATCCGTGCACCATCTCGATCGCGCACAGCCGAGGACGCGGAACCGCCGCCGTTTTCTTCAGCGCCGTTTGTGCCGGCACCATCGACTCCAAAAACGGCAACGCCATGGACACACCCATCCCTCGCAAGATCGTGCGCCGCGAAAGATGTTTCT
>DATGGL010000148.1:0-6104 GCA_035308605.1 Bryobacteraceae bacterium | reverse complement strand
TGAACTGCTTTTCGATCACCCAATCTTCCAGCGATTTCAGGTCCATCACGTCGTAAAACGGATTGCTTGAGTGCAGCGTGAAAAAGTAGATCTGGCCCACGGGGCTCCAGTCGGTGCCCATCTGCGGCTGGACATTGGGCGGCAGCGTCACCTGCGAAAGCCGCTCCAGAACTTTTTCACGGTTCCACTCGTTCTCCGATTCGTCGTCGAAGATCAGCATCAGGCTGGAAAGACCGAACAGCGAGACGGATCTCAAATGCTCCAGATGCGGAATACCGTTGACTACGGTTTCGAGGGGGATGGTGATCTGCTGCTCGATCTGTTCCGCGGAGATCCCAGGCCACTGGGTGATCACCTGCACATAGTTGTTGGCGACGTCCGGGTAGGCTTCGACGGGCAGGCTGCGGAACGAAATTACACCCCAGGCGAAAAGCAAAACAGCGCCTCCGATGACCAGAAGGCGGTTATTGAGAGCGAAATCGACGGTACGGCGGATCATTACTCACCGCCGATACTAACCCGCGGGCGCGGGCGAACCCTCCGATCGATTCACCAGGCTGCGCGTTCTTTCGATTTATATGAGATTGAGGCACCGCGTGGACGCGATTGCGTTCGAACAATGGTTTGGACAATCGTCCGATGGGTCTATCGTTTTCAGGAAGTTGCGCTACAGGAGGTCCCGATATTCCTCTACCGCGACGCGAACCAACTGGCTCCGTGTGCGCACGCCGGTTTTTGCGAACAGTTGCTGAAGGGTATTCTTAACGGCGCTCTCGGAGATTTCCAGCCGGGACGCGATCTCTTTATTCGCCAGTCCCTGTACCAGAAGCTGGAGTACTCCTGTCTCCCGGTGGCTCAAAGAAGCTCGTGTCGTGAGGCCTGAAGATGCCGATCCGTTTGACTCGGTGTCCGGTTCCTCGATTACGGTGATGATGGCCGCCAGCTTGGGCTTTGATCCCTCCGTGAAAGTCGAGAACCATACTTCCGCTAAAAAGGTCTCACCGTTTCCCGGATGGCCCTGGCATTGCATCGAGGCACGGAACTGAGGGGCGCTCTCCAGACGCAATGCATGATGCAGCTCCGGCAGGAACGCCGCGATCGGATTCCCGATGAGGATTCCGTCGCGCGGACTCAAGAGCTCCATCGCGGCCTGGTTGGCGAGTTCGATAAATCCCCGCTCATCCACCGCCACGATGGCGGCCGCGCTGGTTTCGACCAAACCGTGGAGCCTCGCTTGCCCCTCGATGCTAAGCCTGCGATTCCGCGTCAGTTCCGCCACGAACAGGCCGCAGCCAACCAGCGCCAGCGCTTCGAAGCCCAGCCGTACGAACGATCTTTCTAATGCACTGAAGAGATCGCTCAAGATCGCGCATCCTACGCCCAAAATCACGATTGCCCAGCGAGGCAGAAAGCCGGCGGCTAGCATGACGGGAAACAGATACAGGAATCCCAGGGAAACGTAAGGCTTCGTCCACCAGTCCGCGAGTGCGATTCCACAAAGAACCAGGCCGCTAATGAGCAGGACAGACGATCGATTTTTTCGATCCCAGACTCGTTCCAGGGCTAGCATGCTGTTGCTGAGAACCCCAATTATCACTTGCGGTTCGCTGGAAGTCCCTTAATCAAATGGCTTGAAGGAAGGGTGCCGGGCCAATCGTCCGGACAATCGACGAGCAGTTGTGGCGTCTATTCCGACGCAGACGAGCAGCATTCCATCCGGACGCCGACCGCAATATAGGATTTCCGCCGGCCCGTGGACATCGCAGGGCCGGAATCCGTCAATTTCTCCGGCTGGTCACCGGAAATTGCCCCCGGTAACGTGTGGGTGAGAACTGCGCCCGGGTCTATACAGACAACGTGAATTCCGTTCGCGGTGTCAGCGATCACGAAGAAAGACGGTGGTCCGGCTGCGAAGACTCGGCAACACCGTTGGATATCGATCGCTTTAGAAGCTGAACCGTGCCCCGAATTCGCCCGCGAATGACTTCGGAACGATCACGCCACCCGGAGTAATGAATCCGGTCGGCTGCTGGAAGTTCGACGAGCGCATGCTGGTTCCGTAGCTGGCGCCGAAGTTGGCGCGATTGGTCAGGTCGAATGCCTGGAAGAAGAATTCCATATTCATCCGCTCCTTGAACTTAAAGGCGCGCGACACGCGCAGGTCGAGCTGGAAAAAGTCCTCGCCGCGCAAGTAATCGTACCCGACCTGATGGCAGGTGGCAGCCGTCAGGCACTGTTGCAACTGCGTCGCGGTGTAGGCCTTGGTCGCGAACAGATTGGTGGGGTCGCTGTTGAGGACGATCACGTGCGTATTGCTCTGGCCGCCACCCCAGCCGTAGACATCGCTGATGCCTTCCTGCGCGTCGTAAGGCCGTCCGGTGGCCCACTGCATGATCGGCGCAATGGTGATCTTGCCCGGCAGGATCACCAATCCGCTAACGGTGATGCGATGCCGCTCATCGGCGGGCGTCGGACCCAGATCCGACGGCAGGAACCAAACCAGTTCATTCGTCGGAGCATTGCCAAACGCCGCTGCCTGTCCGTTGTACGCCAGGCCGCGCGAGAGCACATAGTTCGCGTTCACGGTGAAACGGTTGGACAAGCGCTTACGGTAGGAGAGATTCATTCCGTCGTAACGGCTGCGGCCGTTCGCAATGGAATCGCGAATCTGTCCGAGCACCGGCAGGCCGGCGGCGGCGAACAGGGCGTCGGTGCTGCGAACGCCATTCACCTTCGGGTTGATGACGATGCGCTTGCTCTCATGGATTCCCAAACTGTGGACATATTCCACTTCGATTACCGAGCCGCTGGTGATCTGCCAGGCGTAACCGGCGTTGAACTGCTCGCTATACGGGCTCTGATAAGCCGGGTCCATGATCTGGCCGGTGGCTCCGGCGGAAAGAAGCGGAGCGCCCGGCTGGCGAGGCGGCAAGGAATCGATCTTGTAGCGGAAGTTCTGCAGCAGGATTCCGCTGGGCAGCGTGTCCGACGTGCCGCTGGTGGTGCCCGGGACCACGTTGTTGCTATAGGCGTTGGCGGCGAAAATGCTGTTACCCGTCTGCGTCTCCATGAACAGCGGAATATTGATGAACGCCTGGCCGTAGTACAAACCGTACCCGGCCCGGATCACGTGCTTTCCGGTGCCGGTGACGTCGTAAGCCAGGCCGAAGCGCGGGCTGAAGTCCTTGCTGTCGTCATGCGGCAGCGAAGACGCATAAGGGCTGCCGATGGCCTTCAGTTCCAGGTAGGCCTGCGCGGTTTTCTGCTGATCGGCCCCAAACAGGCCGAAGTCCTTGTCCCAGCGGATACCCAGATTCAACGTCAGACGCTTGGTCGCTTTCCAGTCGTCCTGGAAATACAAGCCGAACATCTTGCCGTGTTCGTTGAAATACGGATTCCCGGCGTTATTCTGCGTAATAGAGGAAACCATCCCAGGCGTGGAGAATCCCAAGGGATAGGCCGGGTTGTTCAGGACTTGTGTCGGATCCAGGAAGAACGCGATGGTCGGGGGCGATCCGGGTGAACCCAGGATGCCGCCAAGCTGCGGCTCCCACAAATAATCGAACCCAGTCTTAAAGGCGTGTTTGCCTTTGTTGAACGCGATATCGTCCTTGAACTGCCATTTGCGCTGATAGCTTTCCTGCGGAACCGCCGTGCTGGTTCCCGTCGAAAGATCCGGCGTGGTGCCCTGCCCGAAGGTGAGGTTGGTCACCAGCGGGTTCGCCGAAATGACGTTGTGCCAATACTGGAAACCGACGGTGGCAGAGTTCACCACGCTCGGGCTCAACACCGAATTCAACGACAGATTGGAAATGATTACCTGGTTGGTGGTGAAGTTAGCCTGCGTACCGTCGCTATAGGACTGGGACTGATCGTTATTGCCGATGTTGTTCTGGTTGGAATAGCTGAAGTTGAGGCTATTCCGGTCGTCGATCTTGTGATCGACGCGGCCGTTGTACCGCCAGTCGAAATACGGCGTGGCGATCGTCTGGATGGGAGTGACATCCAGGCCCAGCGCTTTCGCGGCCAGAGCCTGCTGATAAGCGTTGCTGTTCACGTTAATGCTGGTTTGCTCGCGCGAGCGTTCGAGAGCGAAGAAGATGAACGTCTTGTCCTTCTTGATGGGCCCGCCGACGGAGCCGCCGAACTGCTGCCGGCTGAACGGGGCTTTGGTGCCGCTGCCGCCGTGCGCCGTCTGCTCGAAATAGTTGAGCGCGTTCAACACCTGATCGCGATCCTGGAAAAACAGCGAACCGTGGAAGACATTGCCGCCGGACTTGGTGATCACGTTCACCGCGGCGCCTTCACTGCGGCCGTTCACCGCCGAAAAGCGCTGCGTGGAAATATTGAACTCGAGAATCGATTCGAGGGGCAACTGCATCACCGGTCCGCCCACCGTGCCGTCCTTGTTGTCGACGCCGTTCACGGTGACGTTCACGTTGCGTCCGCTGGAACCGTTGGTGGCAAACACGCCAATGCGGTTCTTGGTCGGATCGTAGGAGTTCACGGGACGCGCGCCCGGCGCCAGAATCGCCAGGTTGACGAAATCGCGGCCGTTGAGCGGCAGATCCTGAACTTCCGCCGGCGTGATGGGACGGCTGACGTCGGTCTTTTGCAGATCCACACTTGCCGCGCCCGAAGCCTCGACCGTGATCGTTTCGGCCTGCTGGCTGGGCGACATCTGGGCGTCAATCGTAGTGGTGCGCGACACGGCCAGTTCCACGTTTTCAAACACACGAGTTGCGAATCCAGGCACCGTGATCCGGACTTCGTAGATCCCGACCGGTAAGAGGTTGAACTGATAGGTCCCTGAGTTATTGCTGGTATCGGTTCGAACGGCCCCGGTCGCCTTAGCTGTGATCTTGACGGCCGCGCCGGTAATCACGGCGCCGCTTTTGTCAACGACGGTTCCCTGCAGCGTCGCGGTCGCCGATACTTGCGCGCTGGCGTCCATCGCAGTGAACGCTAGGACTGCAAAAGAAAACAAGAAGAGAAAAGATTTTGCCATTACCCCACCCCTTTTACTTATTGAAGTTTGAGCGAGGGAACAGGCCTCAGCGCAAAGACGGGCTTTGTGTTAGGTTACACCCTGGCATCGATAAAGGCAAATGCCAGAAGCAGCCGCCGTTCGCCGAGGCCTTTCCAGGTATTCAGATCTGGACGTCGAACGTGAGCGACTGAATCATTGAGGGCAGACGCGGTCTCTTTTGGATGCGCCACATCCGTCGGTCCTGCGGGTTTCGCGGGCCTGCGGGTTTCGAATTCTACAATTATTCTTCGCGCAGAACTTCGAGCGGCTTCTGGCGCAGGATGCGGAAGCTCGCCACCCACCCTGAGGTATTCGCTAGCAGGGCCGTGAGTACGACCGCCAGCAGAGCAGCCTTCGGATCGAACTGGAAGTGCGCGTTCAATAGCCGCTTCAGGAGCAGGCTGGAGAATAGGGTCGCAAGAATTCCGCCCATCACTCCCGCAACAACGCCCAGAGTCAGAAATTCCACGGAAAAAATACGCATCACCTGACGCCTGGTCGCGCCCAGGGTTTTCAGGATCACCACCTCGCGGACGCGCCGAAAGCGGGTGCCGGCGATGCTGGCAGCCAGAATGATCGCGCCGGCTAGAATGGCAAAGCCGGAAAGAAACCGGATCACCAGGGCGATCTGATCCACCACCTGCTGGACGATTTCGAGCGCATCCGCGATATTCACCACCGTCACCGTCGGAAATTTCTCGAATGCCACGCGTTGGAATTGCGCTACCAGCCCAGGCTGGATACGAACCCCGCCGTCGAACGCGACCGGCAGTCCGGCGAGCGCTGGAGGGTTGAAGACGAACGAACTGGTCGGCATGAACCGCCGCTGTTCCCATTCGTGCAACGCGACTACCCGCGCTTGAATTGACCGTCCGCTCGATTGCATTTCGATGCTGTCGCCTGGTTTGATGCTCAGCCGTTTCGCCGTTTCCGCGTTGACCGACACCACCGCCGCCGCGCCCGTGGCGAGCGAGGCGTTCTTCCACCAGGAGCCTTCCACCACGCGAACATAGTCAGGCCGCTCGGCTTCCCACATCACCGTGGTCGTGAATCGCGCGCGACCGGTAACCGGCTC
>DATGGL010000147.1:0-17229 GCA_035308605.1 Bryobacteraceae bacterium | reverse complement strand
TCCCCAGATCAGCGCCTTGTGATGGCTTTTTTCGCGAATATTCCGCGCGAATCCCGCCATGCCGACGAGTTCCGCTCCCTCGAAAGCTCCGGCGACGCAGTTGTTCCCGTTGATCGTTCCCAACCGCTCCGCGACCCCGGCCGCGGTCATCGATTCGCACTCCGCTATGGACTCGCCGAACGCACGCGGAGAATCGTCCAACCGCTCCCGGCGCAATTTTCGGAACGGCTCCGCATCAGCCTCCGTAAGAACCCGAACTTCCATCCCTCAATTTAACCCCACCGACCCGCGCGCGCCAGATCACCGATCAGAATTTGACAATCAATCAGCGACCCAGTCACCCACCGAGCCGCGCGCGCCAGCAAGCGGGCCCCGACGCGCAGATCACTCGATCAGAATTGACAATCGATCAGCGCCCCCGTCATCCACAGAACCGCGCGCGCCAGCAAGCGGGCCCCGACGCGCCAGATCACCAATCAGATTTGACGATCAATTAGCGACCTAGTCATCCACCGAGCCGCGCGCGCCAGCAAGCGGGTCCCAACGCGCCAGATCATCCGATCAGAATTGACGATCAATCAGCGACCTAGTCATCCACCGAGCCGCGCGCGCCAGCAAGCGGGTCCCGACGCGCCAGATCACCGATCAGAATTGACGATCGATCAGCGACCCGTCATCCGCGCGCGCCAAATCACCGGATCAAGATCTCCGAAACCTTCCCATCCGTCAGATGAACCGACCCCACCAGCGACTGGTTCGACGCGTACCGGTAAATCTCAGTCAGGTGCCCTTCCTCATACATCGTGATTCGCTCCGACGGTACACCCAGCTTCAATACATCGTCACGACGCATCCCCTTGGTCACCACCTTCAGCTCTTCGGCCGTTACATCCGGCGGCGGAGGAGGAGGAATCGGCGCGAGCATCGGCGGCACCACATGAACCGGCGCAGGCTTGGGCCGCGCAGCTGCGCGATGCGCAGGCGGCGGAGGCGGAGGAACGCCCACAGTTTCCACCTTCATACTTCCGGCCGTCAGTTGGATCACCGGCGCGTTCGGCTCCGGGACGGCCTTCTTCTTGTTCGCGTCCTCGGCCGCCTTGGCCGTATGCTGATCTACCTTGTTGAAGATCCGGTTGAGTCCGTCGCTCACTTTCTTCCCCGCGACTCCGCCTACGGAACCGCCCGCGGCCGCGGCAGCGGATTCCACCATGGACTGGCCCCAAACCACACCGCCCATCAGCATGACAAACAACACCTGACGCATACGATACTCCTTACTCAATGCTAATGGTCCGTTATTGTATGAGATACAGACGATTCGCCTTAGTCTGCGCCCGGAAATTCATCAGCACCACTTGAATGTGGGTGTCGATTCGAGTATCCTGGAATCGCGATGCCCGTTTCGGCTCCAGCCGGCTTTGGACTGACGACGTCGGAAGCTCCTTTTATAGAGGAAGCGCGGGACCGCGGCGAGCTCTACATCCGGCAGCCCTACGAGCTGTATTCAGAAGAGAACCACGCGTCCTGGCGAAAGCTGTACTCGCGCATGCTGCCGCGCTGGGAAAAGTATGCCAATCCGCACTTTCGGGACGGGATTACATCGCTATGCCTGAGCCCGGACCGCATCCCGCGCCTGGATGAGGTAAACCGATTCTTGAGCCCTCTAACCGGCTTCAAGGCGAGAGCCGTCAGCGGATACGTGCCGGCCTTCCTGTTTTTCGACAGCCTCCGCAACCGCGAATTCCCCACCACCATTACCATCCGCCGGTCCGACAAGCTCGATTACCTCCCGGAGCCGGACATTTTCCACGACATCGCCGGCCACGTCCCGATGCACACGGACCGTCATTTCGCGGACACGCTGGTCCGCTTCGGGGAGTGCGCGCACACGGCCGCGGAGCTGGTCGCCGGCATCCGCGACGAGCGCGAGCGCGTGAAAACGCTCACCAGCATCATCAAAGCGATGGCCCGATTCTTCTGGTTCACCATCGAGTTTGGATTAATGGGCCGCCCCGGCGATCTCCGCGTCTACGGCAGCGGCCTGCTCAGCTCCCACGGCGAGATCCAGCACGCCATCGAATCGCCGGAGGTCCAGCGGTATCCGCTGCAACTGGAATGGGCGGTGAACCAGTCCTTCGAAATCGATCACTATCAGCCGCTGCTGTTTTCGGTCGAATCGTTCGACCACCTGTTCAGCCTGGTGGACCGTCTGGAGCGCTGGATGAAGGAAGGAAAACTAAACAACGTCGCTCCGGGAGAGCCCGGAGTGGATGAATCCGACCTTCAGAGCTTCCTAAAGTGGGGCAGGCCCCCGGCCTGCCTGCCAACGCGAACCCGGCAGGTCGGGGACCTGCCCCACTCAGTGTAGAATTGTACGGTGCAGCCCGATACCGCTCTCCAACTCGCTACTACTCAGCTCAAAAAGGTCCGCGACGAAATCGGAAAGATCATCGTCGGACAGCAGGACGTCGTCGACGGCGTACTGATCTGTTTACTGGCCGGCGGACATGTGCTGCTCGAAGGAGTTCCCGGGCTCGGAAAAACGACCCTGCTGCGGACGCTTTCGCGCGTGTTGCATTTGAAATATTCGCGCATCCAGTTCACCCCCGACCTGATGCCAGCCGACATCGTCGGCAGCATGATTATCGATACCGAGGAAGGATCGAAAACCCTGCGTTTCTCGCCCGGGCCGATCTTCGCCCACCTGGTCCTCGCCGACGAAATCAATCGCGCGACGCCGAAAACGCAGTCCGCGCTGCTCGAAGCCATGCAGGAGCACACCGTCACCAGCGGCACCACCACGCATGAGCTGGAGCAGCCGTTCCTGGTCATGGCCACGCAGAATCCGATCGAAATGGAAGGCACCTATCCGCTGCCCGAAGCGCAGCTCGACCGGTTCCTGATGAAGATTCTGGTGAGATATCCGTCGCGCAGCGATCTGAACACCATCGTCGAGCGGACCATCCAGAAAGACGACATTTCCGTCGGCGCCGTGCTCGACCGGGAAGCGATTCTCGGATTGCGCGATGTTTGCCATCACGTTTTGGTGGCCCCTCACGTTCAGGATTACGCGATCGATCTGGTCATGGCCACGCAGCCCGATACGCCGCAGGGTCACGAGCTGGCGAAAAAGTTCGTGCGCTACGGCAGCTCGCCGCGCGGCGCGCAGGCATTGGTCGAGTGCGGACGCGTGCTGGCGCTGATGAAAGGACGCCTGCATCTGTCCACCGAAGACGTCGAAGCGGTGGCCCCGGCTGTGCTGCGGCATCGCATTATTTTGAATTTTGACGCCCACGCAGAAGGGCAGACCCCGGAGACGATTCTCAGTCGCATCATCCCGAGCGTTGGCGCAGCGGTTCACTAACGTGCCGGAGCAACTCCTCGAGACCGCACTGCTCGAAAAACTCGAGCGGCTGACGATTCATTGGCAGAAGTCCCTGCCCGGGCTCGTCGGCGGCCACAACACCTCGCGCTTCGCCGGACCCGGCCAGGAATTCCTCGACCATCGTAACTTTCATCACGGCGACGATTTGCGCGCCGTGAACTGGCGCGTGTTCCTGCGCCTGGAAAAACTGTTCCTGAAGATGTTTCAACTGGAGCCGCGCATTCCCGTGCGCGTCCTTCTCGATACCAGCCGGTCGATGATTACGGGCAATACTTCCGGCGCCCGGACGAAGTTCGATTACGCGCGCCAGCTCGCCGGGGCCATGTGCTATGTCGGCCTGGTGCGGCTCGATTCGATCTGTCTTCAGCCGTTTTCCGAAAAACTGGCCGACGCCTTCGTCGCCAGCGGCGGACGCCATCGCTTCCAGCCCGCCATGAACTACCTGATGGGACTGAAAGCGGCCGGGAAAACCAATTTCCTGGAAATCGCGCGCCAGTTCATTTCGTCGTATCCGCAGCGCGGCCTGGTCATCGTAATCTCAGATTTTCTCGACGACAGCGACTGCGAAAAACCGTTACAGTTCCTCTCCGATTTCGGTCATGAGCTGATTCTGGTCCAGGTCTGGGCGCCCGAGGATCGCGAGCCGCCCTGGGACGGCGAACTGGAGCTTGAAGACGCCGAAACCGGCCAGCACGTCGAATTGGCCTTCGATTCCGACGCCCGGGCGATGTACACGACCGCGTTCGACGAGTATTCGCAAGCTCTTCGCCGCATCGCGCTGCGCAACAATGGCCGTTACGTAGGACTGCCCACGAACGTCCCAGTGGATGAAGCCATTTTCGGTCCGTTAGTTAGAAGCGGGGCGGTAGAGTAATGTCGTTTTTAAATCTCAGTCTGGGCGAATTGATCGGCATCGCCGGCGCGATCTCCGCGGGCGTGGTGGCGCTGTATCTGTTTGACCGGTCAAAGCGCAAACAGACCGTGGCGACGCTGCGGTTCTGGAGCGCCTCCGATGTTCGCACCGAGCTGAAGCATCGCAAGCGCATCCAGCAGCCCTGGAGCCTGCTGCTGCAATTGCTCAGCATCATATGTTTGCTCCTGGCCGTGGCCGGACCCAGATTCGGCGGCGATGAGGACAATGCGCGCGACCATGTCGTGATCCTGGACACGTCGGCATGGATGGGCACCCGCGTTCGCCAGGGGACATTGCTCGACGAGGCCAAGGCATCGGCGCGGGCTTTCGTGAAAGCGCTGCCGTCGCGCGATCGCGTGATGATCGTGCGTGCCGACGCGCTGGCGACGCCGGCCACCGCTTTCGAATCCAATCGCCAAACGCTGGAAGACGCGATCCGCACGTCGCAGCCGACGGCATCGGCGTTGAACCTGGACCAGGCGTTCGAATTCGCCACCCGGGCGCAGAAGCTGCAGCCGCAGCGCGCCGGCGATATCGTGTTCGCGGGCGCCGGACGAGTGCAGGAAGGCGACGTCTCGACGCCGGTTCCGCCGAATCTGCGCGTGCTGGCGGTGAACTCGAACCAGGAAAACGTCGGGCTGCGGAAAATCGGACTGCGGCGCTCGCAGACCAGCGCCGACACCTGGGACATTTTCGTCGCGGTCAAGAATTATGGAACGCGGCCGCGCAATATCGATCTGGCGCTGCAATTCGGCGGCGCTCCCGCGGGCTCGAAGGCGTTGACGTTGAAGCCGGGCGCGGAAGAGCAGGCGACCTTCAGCCATCGAACCAAAGTCGCGGGATACCTGGAAGCCAGGATCACGCCGCACGACGCGTTTCCACAGGACGATCGCGCCGTGATCGAACTGCCGGCGCAGAAAGCGCTGCGCGTGGTCGTTTATTCGGCCGATCCGCAGGGCCTGCGAGCGCTATTCGCGTCGAACGCGCAAGTGGACGCCGTGTTCGAAGCGCCGGCGAAATACGATCCGCAGGTGAAAGCCGACATCGTCGTGCTGGACCGGTTCGCGCCGGCGGCGCGCCCGCATGTCGACTCGATCTGGATCGAGCCGCCTGTCGCCGGCTCGCCGATCCCGGTGAAGACCACAAAATCGGGTGTGAAGCTGGAGCGCTGGCGTCCCGATTCGACGCTGGGCGCGGGGTTGCGCACCAAAGATGTTCAGCTTGAATCCGGCGAAATTTTCGCGGCCGCTGCCGGCGATATTCCGGTGGCCGAGGCAAGCGATGGCCCGCTGATTCTCGCGCGGCCGGGTGCTCCCAAGATTCTCGTAATGGGCTTCGAGCCGTGGCGCTCGTCTCTCAAATATGAACTGGCGACGCCGCTGTTGATCGCGAATATTCTGCGCTGGATGGCTCCCGAGACGTTCCGCCGATTGGAAGTGCAGGCGGGTACCGTGGGCACGGTGAATGTCGGCCTGGAGAAGAACACCGATCCCGCCGCCGTGCGCGTTCTGACGGAAGATCGGCGGCCGCTGCCGTTCACCATCGAAGGAAACTCTCTGCGATTTTTCGCGGGCGCGCCGGGGACGGTTCGCGTGCTCACGGGAGATCGCGAAGCCGTCTATTCTTTGACGCTGCCCGATGTCGGCGATACGGCATGGAAGCCGCCGGCCAACGTGCGTAAAGGAATTCCGCGGCCGTCGGAAGCCGGGACTTCGGTCACGGATCTCTGGCCGTGGCTGGCTGCGTTAGGCGGAATCGGACTGCTGGCGGACTGGCTGTTGTTCGGCCGTAGCCGGGCGTTTCGATTGCGCGCCGTGCGGGTTGCGGCGCGGGCGGTTCTGGGCGGCTCCGTCTGGAGGAAAGCTTCGTGAGAAGCGTTGTGAGAGGTGACTCATGACCTTCGATCGCGCATGGGTGCTGGCGATCGCGTGGCTGCCGCTGGCCTGGATGGTCTTCGAATGGCGGCACACGTCGCGAAGGCTTGCACTGGTGCTGAAGGGCGTGTCGCTGGCGGCGATTCTGATCGCGCTGGCTGAGCCGCGTTTGAATATTTCCGAAAGCAAGGTTGCGGTCGCGGTGCTGGTGGATACCTCGGCCAGCGTCACCAGCGCGGATCTGGATCGCGCCTCGCAGATCGCGGACACGGTGGCGAATGAGCGCGGCCGGAACTGGATGCGCGTGATCCCGTTCGCGAGGGCCACCCGCGACATCGATCGCAATGAAGGACAGAAGCCGTGGAAGCTGCGTCCCACTTCCGGCGAAGGCGGGCGCGCAACGGATCTGGAAGCCGCCATCCGCGAAGCCGCGACATCGCTGCCGGCGGGCATGGTCCCGCGCATCGCGCTGATCTCCGACGGCCGCCAGAACAAAGGCAGCGTCGCGCGCGCGGCCTGGCAGGCGCAGCAGTTGGGAATTCCCATCGACACGTTCGCCATGAAAGGACGCCCGGAGCCGGCATTGCGACTCGAATCGATCAGCCTGCCGTCCGTGGCTGCGACCGGTGAACAGTTTCCGATTGACGTCGTCGTCTCCACGCCGAAAGCGGGAAGTGCGAGCGTGGAATTGACCGCCGAGGGGCACTCCCTCGGAACCACACAAGTGACGCTCGCGACGGGCGAGAATCCGATCCGGCTGCACGCCAGCCTGAACACCCCAGGCGCACTCGATTTATCGCTTGCGATTCGCGAGCAGGGCTCGGGCGAAGTGCATTTCGATCAGGCCGTGATGCTGCGCCAGCCCAAGGTGCTCTACGTGACGGCCGACACCGGCAGCGTCAACTCGCATCTGCAAACAACTCTGGCGGCCGCGCAGTTCGACGTAAATCGCGCAAGCGAGTTCACGGCAGGCAATCTCGCGGATTACCAGCTTGTAATCTTCGACAACTGGGATCTCGAAAACATTCCGCCGCAGCGCAAGGCGGATCTTGAAAAATATGTGAAGCAGGGCGGCGGACTGTTGATCATCGGCGGCGAGCGCAATATGTACCAGGAAGGCAAAGACCAAAAGGTCGAAGACGCGCTCGACCGGACGCTGCCGGCGAAACTGGCTCCTCCGCGATCGCCGGAGGGCACGGCGGTGGTGCTGATCATCGATAAATCGTCGTCGATGGAAGGGCGCAAGATGGAGCTGGCCCGCTCGGCCGCCATCGGCGTCGTTGATAATCTGCGGCCCATCGACATGGTTGGTGTGCTGATTTTCGACAACTCCTTCCAGTGGGCCGTGCCGATGCGGCGCGCCGAGGATCGGACGCTGATTAAGCGGCTGATTTCGGGCATCACTCCGGATGGCGGCACGCAGATCGCGCCCGCCTTGAACGAAGCCTATAAGCGCATCGTGCCGTCGAGCGCGACATATAAACACATCGTGCTGCTCACCGACGGAATTTCCGAAGAAGGCGATTCGATGGAGCTGTCGCGCGAGGCGCTGCTCAAGAAAGTCACCATCTCAACGGTGGGCCTGGGGCAAGACGTGAACCGGGCATATTTGGAAAAGATCGCGACGTCGGCCGGCGGCAAATCGTATTTCCTGAACGAACCGGCGGGACTGGAGCAGATCCTGCTGCGGGACGTGATGGAGCATACCGGGTCGACCGCGATCGAAAAGCCGCTGAAGGCGGAAGTAAAGAAGCAGGCCGAGATTCTGGATGGCGTTGCGATGGAGACGGCGCCGATTCTGAAGGGCTATGTGAAATTCATCGCCAAGCCGACAGCGGATACGATTCTGTCCATCGACCGCGATCCACTGTTATCGCGCTGGCAGTTCGGACTGGGACGCTCCGCCGTATTCGCATCCGACGCGAAGGCCCGCTGGGCTTCGGATTGGGTGACGTGGAAGGGCTACGACAAATTCTGGACGAATCTTTCGCGCGACCTGCTGCCGCACGCGCAGGCGGGCGAAGCGTCGGTCGAATTCGATAGCGCGAATGGGGATCTGGTGGTGGATTACCGGCTGGGCCGCGATGTTGACGAGCCGGCTACCATCCCTGAAATTTTCGTGTTTGGGCCGGATAAGTTTCAGAAGCCGATCGTCATAAAGAAAATCGCCGCGGGAACATTTCGCGGAAGGCTGCCGATTGGCGCGCGCGAAGGGTTGTTCCGCGTGCGTCCTTTAGTGGACTCGCGAGCGTTTCCCGAAGCCGGATTGTACCGGCCGGAGGCGGAGCTGGCCGATTACGGCTCGAACGAAGCGCTGCTGAAGCAGGTCTCTGAATTCACCGGCGGCCGTTTCCAGCCGGACCCAAGAGCGATATTCAACGCGGGCGGGCGCTCGATCGCGTCGACGATGCAGTTGTGGCCGGGATTTTTGATTTTCGCGATTCTGCTGAATCTGGCCGAGCTGGTAATGCGCAAGTGGAAAGGCGTGCTGGGGAAGTAGGGCAGGTCCCCGACCTGCCTTCGTCGAGGGCAATGCTCAATGGCCGGTCGGAGACCGGCCCCACAAGACCATGCTGATGCTCGCGGCGCAGGTGATCCTGCTCGGAACCGGAACTCCCAACGCCGATCCCGAGCGTTCCGGACCATCGGTCGCCATTGTCTCCAACGGCTCCGCCTATCTCGTCGACTTCGGACCCGGCGTCGTCAGGCGCGCGGCGGCCGCGAAGATTGAGCCGAAGAATCTCAAGATCGCGTTCGCAACGCATCTGCATTCCGATCACACGATCGGGCTCGCGGATCTTATCTTGAGTCCGTGGACTCTGGAGCGCGCCGAGCCTTTACAGCTCTACGGACCGCGCGGTTTGCGCTCCATGGCGGATCACATCGAAGCGGCGTATCGCGAAGATATTCAGATTCGGTTGCAGGGCGGCGAGCCGTCGAACAAAACCGGATACAAAGTGATCGTGCATGAAATCCGCGCGGGCGAAATCTATCGCGACGCGAATGTGACGGTCAGAGCGTTTCGCGTCCCGCATGGCGAATGGCGCGAGGCGTTCGGATATCGATTCGATGTGGGCGGACGGTCTATTGTGATCTCGGGAGACACTACGCCGACAGACGCTGTTGTGGAGGCTTGCCACGGCTGCGATGTGCTGGTGCATGAGGTGTATTCCGAATCCGGATTCGCGCGCCGCCCGCCGGAGTGGCAGCGCTATCATGCGCGCTATCACACGTCGTCGAAACAGTTGGGCGAGATTGCAACGAAGGCTCGGCCGGGAGTGCTGGTGTTGGTTCACCAGTTGTATTGGGGGACGCCGGATCCGGATTTGTTGAAAGAAGTGCAGCGCGGGTACGCGGGGAAAGTGGTCAGCGGCCGCGATCTGGATATTTTTTGAGCGCCTTGAGGTGCTTGTAGACGGAGGCGAGCGGCAGGCCCATCACGTTGAAGTAATCGCCTTCGATGCGGTCGATGAACTTGGATGCCAGGCCCTGGATTGCGTAGGCGCCGGCTTTGTCCATCGGCTCCCCGCTGGCGACGTAGGTTTCAATTTCGCCCGGTTCGAGTTTAGTGAAATGAACCTGTGTGGATTCGCAATCGACAATCTCGCCCGCGGCGTGGCGCAGGCAGATGCCCGTGATCACAGTGTGAGTTTGGCCGGAGAGCGATTCGAGCATCGCGCGGGCGTGGGAGGCGTCTGCGGGTTTTTCAAGCACGCGATCGCCCAGAACGACGATGGTATCCGCGCCCAAGACGACTTCGCCGTCTCGTTCCCATGACGCTTCGGCCTTGGCGCGGGCGAGGCGGCGCACGTAATCTGACGGATTTTCGGCATCGCGCAGCACTTCTTCCACAGGACGCGCGCGGACGATAAAATCGAAGCCGGCGGTGCGCAATAATTCGCTGCGGCGAGGCGATTGAGAAGCGAGAACCAACACCTCCGCATGATACAATCGAACTTCCCCCGGCAACCACTATGGAACGCGCCGGCCGCCTTTTCGGAAAGTTGAAAATCTCGCAGAATGTAGCCGATCCCGAGGTCCGCGCGCGCGCGGCGTGGGCCGTGGCCGCCGGAAAAAAAGTGGCGCGGCATACGCGGGCGACGGCGCTGGTGCGCGATTCGCTGATCGTCGAAGTCGAGGATTATATCTGGCAGCAGCAGCTTGCGACGCTGGAGCATTTCCTGATTCGCAATCTGGCGGACGTGCTGGGAGAGAAGCTGGTGAAGCGCATCGATTTTCGTCCCATGCCGCGGAGGATCATGCCGCAGCGCGCGGAAACGGCGCGCGCGGGAAACGGAATCGAGGATCCGATTCTCGATCTGCTGTACCGGCAGTCTAAAACGAAATGAAGCTGAGTGAACAGGAAGTCCGGCGCGTGGCGGAGCTGGCGAATCTGGCGTTGCGCGACGATGAAATCGCGCGCATGGCCCAGGATCTGGACGGGATTCTCACGTACATCGACAAACTGAACGAGCTGGACACGGCCGGTGTGCAGCCGATGGCGCAAGTGCTCTCCGAGGCGGAAGAAACGGCTACGCTGCGCGAGGATCGGGAACGGCCGACGCTGGGGAATGAGGCCGCGCTGGCGAATGCGCCGCTGGCGGGGTCAGGCTACTTCAAAGTGCCGAAGGTGTTCGAACGGTGAAGCTCCATTCCATCGATTCGATTCGCGCGGGGCTGCTCGCGAAAGAGTTCACCGCGAAGGAGCTGGCGCTGGAAGCCATCGCGCATGGCCAGGCGCAGAATCCGCAGACCAATGCATTCCTGACGTTTTCACCGGAACGGGCGCTGCTGGCGGCGCTGGAAGTCGACAGGAAAGTTTCCCTGGGCGAAGATCCGGGTGCGCTGGCGGGCGTGCCGATCGCGATTAAAGATGTGATCGTCACGAAGGGCCTGCGGACCACCTGCGGATCGAAGCTGCTCGAAAAATATGTTCCGCCGTACGATGCGACTGCAATTACGCGGATCGAAGCGGCGGGCGGCGTGATCATCGGCAAGACCAATTGCGATGAATTCGCCATGGGGTCGTCGAATGAAAATTCCGCATTCGGGCCGGTGCACAATCCGGTAGCGCTCGACCGAGTGCCGGGCGGATCGAGCGGCGGGTCGGCGGCGGCGGTCGCGCAGGGAACCGCCGTGCTGGCGCTGGGATCGGACACCGGAGGCTCGATTCGTCAGCCGGCTTCGTTCTGCGGCGTCACGGGCGTCACGCCTACGTATGGACGCGTGTCGCGGTATGGATTGACGGCGTTCGCGAGCTCGCTCGATCACATCGGGCCCTTTGCTCGTTCGGTGCGGGATGCAGCGACGCTGCTTCAAGTCATGGCCGGGCGCGATGAAATGGACGCGACGTCGGCGTTTGCGCGGGTGCCGGATTACGCGGCGCTGCTTGACGGGAACGTCCGCGGGCTGAAGCTCGGCGTGCCGAAAGAATATTTCGATGGGCTCGAGAGCGAGACGGGCGATCTGGTGATGGGCGCGGTGGATGTGCTGAAGAAGCTGGGATGCGACGTGCGCGAGATCAAGATGCCGCACACGCCCTACGCAATTGCGACGTATTACATCATCGCAACGGCGGAGGCGAGCTCCAATTTGGCGCGTTACGATGGCGTGCGGTATACATCGAGAGCGGCGGCCGCGGGAACGCTGACGGATATGTATCGCGTGACGCGCGATGAAGGATTTGGAGCCGAGTGCAAACGCCGCATCATGCTCGGGACCTACGTGCTGAGCGCGGGATATTACGATGCGTATTATTTGAAGGCGCAGAAAGTCCGGGCGCTGGTGGCGCGGGATTATGCGGAGGCGTTCGCGCAGGTCGACGCGATCGTCGCGCCGGTGTCACCGTTTCCCGCCTTCAAATTAGGCGAGAAGGTCGACGATCCGGTAGCGATGTATCTTTCCGATATCTTCACCATCACCGGAAGCCTGGCGGGAGTTCCCTGCATGAGCGTGCCCTGCGGCGCGACACGCGAGGGGCTGCCGGTGGGGTTACAGATTTTGACGCGTCATTTCGACGAAACCACCATGTTTCGTGTTGCAGACGCTTACCAAAAAGCATCTACTGATTACAGGAGAAACTAATGCCATTCACTTTGCCTGCACTACCCTATGCCTCCGATGCGCTGGAGCCGCATATCGATAAGTTGACCATGGAGATTCATCACGGCAAGCATCACAATGCGTACGTGACGAATCTGAACAAGGCGCTGGAATCGGCGCCGGATCTGGCTTCGAAGACGCTCGAAGAACTGCTGGCGAATAATTGCGCGATCGTGCCGGATGCGATCAAGGGCCCGGTGCGGAATAACGGTGGCGGCCATGCGAATCACTCGCTGTTCTGGACGCTGATGGGTCCGGGCAAGGGCGGCGCGCCGGTAGGCCACGTAGCGCAGGCGATCACGGGCGCGTTCGGAAGTTTCGACGCATTCAAAGAAAAGTTCGCGGCGGCGGGCGTGGGACGCTTCGGATCGGGCTGGGCGTGGCTGCTGAAGAAAGGCGACAGCGTCGAGATCACGTCGAGCGCGAACCAGGATTCGCCCATTATGGAAGGCCGCTCGATCGTGATGGGACTGGATGTCTGGGAGCACGCCTACTATTTGAAGTATCAGAACCGCCGGCCGGATTACATCGGCGCGTGGTGGAACGTCGTCAATTGGGAAGAGGTCGAGAAGCGGTTCAACGCGAAGTAATCTGATGCGTCAACCTCCGCCGCTTTCCTCCGATCGCGGCTCCTTGGCCTGAGTCGCGACCGGAGGCGCGGGGAGAGTTAGGCAGTTCGAACGGACGGGCCGCGGAAGCGGATGCCTAATCTGACTGCGATGGTCAGGAAGATCGCCAGAACCACGAGTTGCGCGATCAGGAACGGCGGCTCGGATTGGGTCGGGGCAAGCGCCTTCAGCGCCGGCACCTTCAAGAAGCCTTGCACCACTAATACGAAAACATTCAGGTACAGGCCCAGCGTCGCGCCCGCGGCGTAGATGCGGCTCCACGCGCCAGAGAGGTGACGGCCGTAAAGGGCAACCAGAGTCACCGCCAGAATCGCCAGCGAAATCATGCCGACGATGTGCGACGGCAGCAGCTTCTCAAACGGAAAGCCGTAGCCGGTAATGTCGGTCAGAATTGTCGTTGTAAGAAAGACGCCGGTCCAGCCGTTCAGTGTCTTTCCGCTCAGCAGCCCGTAAACCACAACCAATCCGGTGGCGATGCCGACCAGGCTTATTAAAACATGCACGAAAGTGAACGTCGATAGACTCATTCCCAGCATCACGCCTTGAGCCCTCCTCTATGACCGAAGTGTATCGATTCGCCCCCGAAATGCCATCACGCGATGCAGTGGTCTTTGGGTACCACGGAAAGGCGGGCGAAGAGATAACACTATTGGGTAACTATCGAAATCGGGTACTATCGAACGCCGCCGGAAGCGATCAGGGTTTCGCCGGTGAGCCAGCCGGAATCCTGCGATGCCAGGAAAACGGCAATGGGCGCGATGTCGCTGGGTTGTCCGGTGCGGCCGAGCGGCGCCTCCGCTGCGTTCTTTTTCTCAAAATCGCTGCCAATAAAACCCGCAGTGTGCGTGCCTTCGGTCTCGACGATGCCGGGGTTGATCGAGTTCACGCGAATTTTCCTGGATCCAAGTTCTTTGGCGAGCACCCGAGTGACCGCGTCGACCGCGCCTTTGGTGGCGGTGTAAACGGCGCTTGCGGGGGGCGTTATGTCGGAGACGACGGAGCCGATGTTGATCACACTGCCGCCTTCGGGCGGAAAGTGCTTAGCGGCTTCCTGCGTGGCGAGCAAGAGCCCGAGCACATTTGTGTTGAAGTGCCGGTGGAACTGCTCTTCGGTGATCTGTTCGAGCGGCGCAAATTGATAGATGCCGGCGTTGTTCACCAGCACGTCGACACGTCCGAAAGCCTTCTTGGTCTCGGCGAAGATGCGCTGCACATCCGCGGACTTCGCGACATCGCCCTGCACGGCGATGGCTTTGCCCCCGGCAGTCTTGATATCGGCGACGACACGATCGGCGTCGGCTTTGCTGTTGGCGTAATTCACGACAACTGACGAACCTTCGGCAGCGAGTCCCTTGGCAATTCCGGCGCCAATACCTTTGGAGGCGCCCGTGACGACGCTTACTTTACCGTTGAGTTTGCTCATTTTATTAGTTCCCTTCAGAGTTACGAGGAGTTGGATGAGCGGCGTCGAGGAAAGGATTCCGCGGAGTTTATTGCACCTCCCATGCATGTGGATGTGATTTAAGAAGGCCTTCCGATCCGCTTGATTTACCCTCACGGCGAAGAGTCCGTTTCTTTAGCCCGCAACGGAGAGGGGCCAGATAATGCTCTGACGCGGCATCCATCACACGCACACGTCGCACGGCTTGGCCTAGGATGCCGCGCTCGGTGGAATCGGTCCTCTGATGGAAGAACACTCGATCTCCTCGATTGAAGGATAGGGGCGGTCGCGCGGTCCGGACGCCGGCGGGAAGGGCAAGTGCATGATCGAGCGCAAGAAAGAAGTCCGAAAATGAGGGGGACAGTTCTGTCTGTCCCCCTCGCGTACTATTTCAGTAACCTGCCTCCACTGAAGTCGCGGGCTTGGTGCCGGTCGCGATCCAGCGGCCGGAAGCGACGCGAATCAGAAACGCGGGAT
Organism: Bryobacteraceae bacterium; assembly: GCA_035308605.1. Taxonomy (GTDB): domain Bacteria; phylum Acidobacteriota; class Terriglobia; order Bryobacterales; family Bryobacteraceae; genus Palsa-187. The sequence goes on along the minus strand of DATGGL010000147.1, from coordinate 2,408 downwards.
TGCCGCACACGGCGGGAACCGTGATTTTGAACGAAAGCTCGGCGTCGCCGGCCGGGCTGAGCGCCGTAACGGGACTGTCAATCGCGGTTTCGGCTCCTCCAGCGCCGCCGGGATTGCAGAGCAGCGTGCCGATGACGCTGGTTACGGGGCCGGGCGTGCCGGTGGATGCTCCTCCATTCAGGACCAATCCTTCCACATCAAAAGAACCGGCGCCGGTACTCAGGTTGATGCGAGCACTGCCGTCCCGAGTGGTCCACGGTCCAGCGCCGCTGTGAATCTGACCCACCGGGTTGTCGACTCCTGGCGCGGTAATCACACCCTGAATTCCACGCCATCGCACCACCGTGCTGTTCTGAGCAAACGCTCCGGCACATAGTGTCAGCGACAACAATAACGCTTTCTTCATTCTTATTTTTGTCCTTTCGAATTTGATGAGGCTGATCCGATCGAGCGACCGGATTGCCTCGGTCCGTTACGTACAATGCATTGGATGCGGCGGAAGAGGAGGGTGCGTGTAAGAAGGTTGTAAAAGAGTCGTAGAGAAGGCGTGTCGTCTTGGGTGCTCGATCTCGGGTTTCATTTACAATCGCGGCATGGCACGAAAAGTCATCCTGGGATTTGGAGTGAGCATCGACGGCTACATTGCTCGGCGGAATGGCGCTATCGATTTTCTGGCGATCGACAAAGAAGGCGAGGCGGTGATGGCGGATTTCTTCGCTAAGATCGATACCACCATCATGGGCCGCAAGACCGCGGCGGGGTGGGTGAAGATGCGCGAGAAGGGCGAGATCCCCGACACGCCGGGCATGGCGAACTACGTTGTCTCGCGGCGATGGAAGCCGGGGAAGCGCGAGGGGTTCGAAGTGGTCGGTGGATCGCTGACGAGCTTCGTGAGGAAGCTAAAACGGCTCGCCGGGAAGGACATCTATCTGGGGGGCGGGGGCGAATTGGCGCGCAGTTTCCTTAAGGAGGATCTGGTGGACGAGATGTTCATCGGTGTCGGTCCGGTGCTGTTAGGCGATGGCGTCCCCGGTTTTCCGGGCAAGTTTCCGCAGCGCGAGTTTAAGTTGACGGAGTGTAAGGCGTATAGGAATGGATCGGTCGGGTTGCGGTATGAGCGGGTGCGGGGTTAGGGATGATAATCGGGTCGCGAAGGGGCGATTTCGGTGTGTAAAATCCGATAAATCTCCGCCTGTCCCGGTTTTTCGCCCTCGGCCCTCGGTCATACTAAAAAGCGGCGGGTTAGTGTTTGTGTCGCACTGCGACCGTGAGAAGCGTGTTCGGATTATCAGCGCACGGCTGGCGGCGCGCGCCGAGCGGAGACAGTATGAAGAAGGCATCTAAGAAACCCACGAACGGAATGCGAAAAGAGTACGACCTGTCGAAGCTCAAGAACGGCGTTCGCGGGAAATATTATGCGAGTGCGACGGCGGGGAGCAACCTGGTTCTGGTTGATCCTGACCTGGCCGATTTGTTTCCGGATGCGGCCTCGGTGAACCGGGCGTTGCGATTGGTGGCGGAGGCGGCGCGAGTTGTTTCGCCGGTGAAGCGTCGGCGGTCGTGATGGATCGGTGATTCTGGGCTGGTGCGGCAAGTGTTAAAAGGACAGAGCGCTCCGTCCCGTTCGCTTGCGTTCGCTTCCGGGTTCCCGGGCAAGTTTCCGCAGCGCGAATATAAGTTGACGGAATGTAAGGCGTATAGGAATGGATCGGTGGGGTTTGCGGTATGAACGGGTACGGAGTTAGGGGTGATAATCGGTCGCGAAGGGGAGAGTTCGGTCTGAAAAATCCGATAAATCTCCGCCTGTCCCGGTTTTTCTACTCGCAGCGCGAATTTAAGTTGACGGCGTGTAAGGCGTATAGGAATGGATCGGTCGGGCTGCGGTATGAGCGGGTGCGGAATAGGCGGAGGCCGTAATGCGATGCGGGTTCGTCGTGTTTGCGTAGACCTCGCTTTCGGGCTATGTTTAAGGCATGACGGTGGAGGCTATCAAGGAGGCTATTGCCGAGCTGCCGGAGGACGAACGTCACTCCCTGGCCACATGGCTGGTAGAGCTCGATTTCGACGAATGGGACAGGCAGATGGTCGCAGACTTCTCCGTGGGCGGACGCGGCGCCGGGCTGGCTGAGAAGATCAAGCGCGACATCGCTACAAGCAGGGCGCTTCCTTTCGAAGAAGGCAGAGCTGCGAACGAGGCCAAGCGGGATTAACTGAAGTCCCGTCGTGACTTTCAAGCACAAAACACTCGCGGAGTTTTGGAAGTGTTATGGGGCGCTGCCACGAGAGGCGCAACGTCAGGCCGACAAAACAGTTTGCGCTGCTCTTCGAAAGTCCTATGCATCCCTCGCTTCACCTGAAAGCCGGTGGGCGAGTTTTAACCGGAAAACCGGGACAGGCGGAGATTTATC
>DATGGL010000146.1:0-36586 GCA_035308605.1 Bryobacteraceae bacterium | reverse complement strand
GGAGGAACGCCAAAGGCGGAAGTCGCCCACACCGGCCCACCAGATCGTTCCAGCGTGATCCCGCCAGATCCCCATCGTCTGCCGGGTACCTGGAACGGTTGTGATCGTGCCGTCAGGGGCCACCTTGGTCAGCGGCAAGCTGCTATTTCCGGTCCACACCGTACTCTGGTCCCCGGCGGCGACCGCAAACTCATGCTCTTGCGTATGGGGAAGGCCAATAGTAGTCAGCGTGGCGCGGCGAAGCCGGTCAAGTCCGGAATTGGTAGCGACCCAAACACATTCCCGATCGACTAAGACTTTCCAGACGGCGTCGGAACTGAGACCCTCCCGCGGCGTGAAACTTTCTCCCGGGGCGATTTCTTGAGCGACGGGCGTTCGCCATCGCTCCACGTGATCAAACCGTTGGACGCCCTTGCCCGTCACCGCCCACAAAGAGCCATCCGAAGCGAATGTAAAGTCCCCGAACCGCGGACTGCGGTCGGAAGCAGTTTTTGGCGGCGACTGAAGCGGCGCGCTTGTCTTGTTATCGGCCTTGCTCGCGACGGGGCGCAGCCCCTTGTCGTCCGAAAGCCAAATGCGGCCATCCGGGGCTTCATGAAGATAGGCATAGCCGGCCGACACGCCTTCGCCGTAGTTGCTGATATGGAACCTTGACTCGCCCCGAGGCAGGAACAAAAGCGGACTGGTTCGCGTCTTCACCCACAACGTTCCAGCGCTGTCCAAGAGCAGGCCCGCCGGAAATCCGCCAGGGTATCCGTGTTCGACATTCACCTGCTCGCACACAGACCCGCGCAGCCGGAAAAGGCCCGCGGCCGCCTGCACCCACAACGTGCCATCGGAATCCTCGAGGATTTTCCCTAGCTTTCGCGTGGGAGTGCAGCGTCGGTCGGGGAACGTAGAGAGGTGTCCATCTTTCCAGAAGACAAGTCCGGCGCCTTCAGTAGTCAGCCAGAGGCCACCTGTAGACGATAAGAAGACTGAGTCAATCTCGCTGTCCTGCACGGCTCCACGGGTGACTTCGGCAAGCGACTGGAACCGGACTCCGTCGAAGCGGAGGACGCCCTTCGATGTCGTGAGCCAGAGATATCCCTCAGAGGACTGCTTGATGTCAAAGACTGCGCCGAGGCCCTTCCACTCGGTGTGGTGGAAGTCTGATATTCCCCGCACGGCAGGCATCGCGTCTCCCCGCAGGAGCGAAACTGCTCCTGCAACCAAAGCAATGCCGACCAGCCATCGGAACTTGTGAAAATACTTCACGCAATGAGGATCCACATGACATTAAGGCCGGCTTAGCGTTGAAAAGGCGCGATTCTTGCCACGACCCCTTAATTATAGGAGTTCCGCATAGGGTCGAAGACCAGCCAATCGAACGGATACGTGCGTCGCCTCGCGCAGCCAAGTGTGAGGCGCCCCTCCGCGGACGATCGCGCACTACACTAATACGTTGTGCGACTGATTCAATTCTTCAATGAAGACGGCGGACGCGGTGTGGGCCGGGTGGAGGAAAACGGCCAGCTTTTTCGAGTCGGCCGATTCACATCCGTCTATGAGATGGCGTTGGCCAGTATTCGGAGCGGAGCGACGCTCGCCTCCACGGCCGAGGCGAATTTATCGGGCGAACCGCTGGACTATGATGCGTTGATCAGAGAGCGGCGCTTACTGCCTCCGCTGGATCATCCGGATCCTGCGCGCTGTGTAGTTTCCTTAACCGGGCTGACGCATCTGGGAAGCGCCCAGTCGCGCGATAAAATGCACGCCGCGAATTCTGATTCGGATACGGACTCCATCCGTATGTTCAAACTGGGTGTCGCCGGAGGTAAGCCGCCGGCAGGTGAGATCGGGAATCAGCCCGAGTGGGCTTACAAGGGGGATGGGCGCTGCGTAGTGGCTCCCGAACAGCCTTTGACCCAACCGTCGTTTGCGGACGATGGCGGTGAAGAAGCGGAAATCGCCGGGCTTTACGTCATCGACGACGCGGGCAATCCATGGCGGGCCGGGTTCTCCATCGGCAACGAATTCTCTGACCATGTGATGGAGAAGAAGAACTACCTGTACCTGGCACATTCGAAGCTCAGAAAGTGTTCGTTTGGTCCGGAACTGGTCCTGGGGCCTCTACCGGATACTGTGAATGGAACCGTGCGCATCATCCGTGAAGGGCAACCTGTTTGGACCGGCGAACTGCTGAGCGGAGAGGCCAACATGTGCCATTCGATCGCCAACCTTGAGTATCATCATTTCAAATATGAGCTGTTCCGGCGTCCCGGCGACGTCCACCTGCACTTCTTCGGCGCCAGCGCCATCAGTTGTAGTTCCGGATTTCGCACGCGTTCCGGAGATGTGTTCGAGATTGAGGTTCCGGCGTTTGGCCGCCCGCTTCGAAACCCGTTGCAAGTAGAAGCTGATCCAGTTCGCGTTCCGGTCAGGTCTTTGTGAGCAATATAAAGAGTTCTTCGCGAAAGACCGGGCTTGCGATGATGTGCCTCCTGCTTGGGCAAGCGGGTGCTTGGGGGCAAAGCAGGGCCGCGTTGCGCGCAGCCTCTTTATCTCTGCCAGTTGGAGCGATTCAGTCGCCGGACGGCAAGCGCTCCGCCTGGGTTTCGGAGGACGGCAGGAGCATCTGGAGTGCCACCCGCGCGAATCCCACAGGGGATTGGAGCGAACCGGATCGTCTCCTGTCGATCCGCGGAGCTGTTCGCAATCTTGCCTTTTCGCCGGATGGCGGGAGTCTTGCCTTCGCGAACCCACGGTCGACAAAGGGAACGGCGCCGACCGACAGATGGGGCTTCATCGCCGTCTATGACTTCGGAGCGCGGCGGATTTCATACGTGGATCCTACGTTCGCCACGGACACCGATCCGGTGTGGTCGGGCGACGGGCGTCAAATCTCGTTCCTTCGCAAGGTCGAGGGACTTCCGGACCTCCGCGTGACAAAATCCGCCCCGCAGCCGCAAGCTTGGCGGCCGTCGGCGGCGACAGCATCTGAGCGGTTCAGCGTGGCGTCAGTGCTCTCAGCGCCGATTGTTGCCGCCCCAGTGTCTTCCGGGGACGGCCGGTCGATCGCGTACGGCGCGCGCGAAGCCACCGAGCGCAACATCTATTTCTTGCGAGTCGGAGAGCCCGCTCGGCGAATCGCCAACTTTCCCGGCGACGATGGACGGAAGCTCTCTCAGGTGGCTGTCTCTCACGCTGGCGGCGCTGTCGCGTTCGTGCGTGGAGGCTCGCCGAACAGCCAAGGCGATCTTCCAAATCCCACCGCATCGCCAGATCCACCCCAGCAGCAGGTTTGGATCGTCGGCACTCGTGAAGACATGCCGCGCTTCTTGGGAGTAGGCGCTGCGCCAAAGTTCACGCCCGACGATCGGCGAGTCATCTGGGCTTCGGGCGGAGGCGTAATGGCCGCGCTGCTGACCTGGGATAAAGGCCGGCTCGCGGGAATCGGTAGTCCGGAGCAGTTCTTCGCGGGTCCGCTGGCGGCGCTGCGCTTCTCCCCAGATGGAAAGCGGATTGCCTATGAGCGCGCGGGGGGAATTGAAATCTTCGATGTCGATTCCCGGATTGCATCGGTGATCCCGCACGACAATGCACGTGACCAGGGTCCGATCTGGTCGCCCGACGGCAAGCGCGTTGCCTTGCTTCGGCAGACAGCCGCTCGGCCCGATTGCGGCAACTATCGCTATTGTGGCCCGGAAGTTTCTGAACAGCCCTGGTCGATCTGGCAAGTCGACGTTTCAGAGTTGCGACCGAGTCAAATATTTCAAGCGGACAAGGGCGTCGGCTCGGTGTACTATCCGCTCGACCAAGGCCAGCAAGGGGATCAACTTTTTTGGTCTGACTATAATCGAATCGCCTTCGTATGGGAGCGCGACGGTTGGCGGCATCTCTACTCAGTGCCTGCAGATGGCGGCAAGCCGGCGCTGCTTACGCCCGGCGACGGCGAAGTGGAAACGGCCGCGCTATCCTTCGACCGCAAACAACTGATCTACGCAACCAACATCGGCGATCTTGGCCGCCGACATTTGTCCGCTGTCGCGTTCGACGGATCTTCGGCGAAATCCCTCACGAGCGGTGATGCCAGCCAGTGGGCCCCCACACCGCTTGCGGCCGGAAAACTTGCGTTCGTCTCCGGGGGATGGTCCCGCCCCCCTGAGATCATGATCCGCGATGCCGGCGGCGCGACAAAGGCGGCCGGTTTGCCTCGCGTTCCCACGTCGTTCCCTTCGGCTCAGCTCGTGAAACCCACGCTAGTCGAATTTCCCGCGACCGATGGTCAGACCGCCTTCGGCCAGCTATTCGTGCCGGCGCAAACGAAGGGCTGCGCCATTATCTTTTCCCACGGCGGCATCCGGCGGCAGATGCTGCCCGGGTTCCACTATATGGACGCATATTCCCATCTTTACGAGCTCAATCAGTATCTGGCGGGACGAGGCTGTGTGGTGCTGTCGGTCGAGTATCGCAGTAGCATCATGCGCGGCGAAGCATTTCGTAACGCGCCTGGCTGGGGCTTCGCCGCTAATTCCGAGATGCTCGATTTCGTGGGCGCGTCGAAATACCTCACGGCCCGCAAGGATGTCGACGCCAGCCGCCTGGGCTTCTATGGCCTCTCCTGGGGCGGATACATGACCTCGCTGGCGCTCTCACAACATTCCGATATTTTCAAAGTCGGCTTCGATATGGCAGGCGTACACAATTCGTCGAACAGCGAAGGGTTCAAATATTCCGCGATGGGGAACCTCGACACCTGGACCTCGCCGGTGTTTTTGGCACAGGGAGACGACGACCGCAATGTCTCATTCACCGAAGGAATCACACTCGCGCGAGCGCTTCAGGTGAAGCGTCCCGATGTCGAACTGGTTCAGCGGGTATTTCCCGGGGAGACTCACGATCTTTATCTGACGTTCGAACACCTGGTGAGCGTCTACATGGAGGGCAGCCAGTTTTTGCTCCGCCACCTCGGAGTTCAGTAAGCGAGCAGGTCAGGCGAAAATGCCCTGGTGGACATTCCCCGCGACATCCGTCAAGCGGAAATCGCGGCCCGAATATCTGAAGGTCAGCTTTTCGTGATCCAATCCCATCAGCGCCAGGACGGTGGCGTGAAAATCGTGGATGTGCATCCGATTCTCTGCCGCGTGATAGCCGAACTCGTCAGTAGCGCCATACGCAAAGCCGGGCTTCACGCCGCCGCCTGCCATCCAGATCGAGTACCCGTACGGATTGTGGTCGCGGCCGTTGCCGCTTTCGGAAATCGGCGTCCGGCCGAACTCGCCGGACCAGATGACCAGCGTGTCTTTCAGCAGCCCGCGCGCTTTCAAGTCTTTTAGCAGTCCCGCTATGGGAAGATCAACTTCGGCGGCGTTCTCGTTGTGCTTCTCGAACAAATCTGAATGCTGATCCCACTTGTAGCTATGGGTGCACTGAATAAAGCGGACATCCGCCTCCGCCAGGCGTCGCGCAAGAAGACACTGCCAGCCGAAGTCGGCCGTCTTCGGATCATTCAGCCCGTAAAGTTTCTTGGTTGCTTCCGATTCCCCCGAGACGTCGAAGACCTTCTGCGCTTCCGCCTGCATGCGGAACCCCATTTCGAACGATTGAATCCGCGTCTCTAGTTCGTCGTCGAGCTTCCACAATTCCTGGTGCTTGCGGTTGATCGCCTGGATCATATCCAGCTCATACCGCTGCTGCTCGCGCGTGAGGCCCTGGTTGATCAGATATTCGATCGGCTCTTTCTGAATATCGGCGACCTGCATTCCGGCATGGCCAATGGCGGTTCCTTGCACGGAGCCCGGCAGAAATCCGGAACTCCAGTTCTTCGCCCCGCCGTGGGAGAGTGCGGGCTTAATCGTGATATATCCGGGCAGATTGCGGTTTTCGGTGCCGAGTCCGTAGAGCACCCACGATCCCATGCTGGGACGTGTGAAGGTGAATGTTCCCGTGAAGGTCTGCAACAGGGCCGCTCCGTGATCGACGCCTTCGCCGACCATGGACCGTACCACGCAAAGATCGTCGGCGCACTCGCGAATCTTTGGGAACAGATCGCTGATGGGCAGGCCGCTCTGTCCACTGTTTTTGAACGTCCAGGGCGATTTCATCAGGCCGCCGGTCTTGCCTGCCGCGAATGTCAGAGGCTGCTTGATAGGCAACGGCTTGCCGTCGTTCGCGTCGAGGTACGGCTTGGGATCAAATGTGTCGATGGAGGACGGTCCGCCGTGCATGAACAGGAAGATGACGCGTTTGGCCCGCGGCGCGAAATTAGGAATCTTCGGGGCGAGCGGATCGGTATCAGCCTCGGCAAGCATGGAACCGAGGCCCATCATGCCAAAGCCGCACGCGGCGCCCCGCAGGATCGCGCGCCGGGAAAGCTGCGATCGCGCAGGAGCCTTGGTAATCAGCGAGCGAATATCCATGTTCAACCTTTAGTACAAATACACAAACTCATTCGACGCCATCAGCGCGTGGCATAAGCTCTGCCAGGCTTTCTCTTCAGTAATATCTTTCCATTTGCGACGCAAGCCCTGCATGTAGGATAGACCCGCATCCATTTCGCCGGCGTCGGGGCGGCGATCGAGAATCGCCACGTAAGTATCCTCAATGCGTCGCGCGTCCTTCGTATCACGCTCAAGAACCCTCGCCGCAAGCGATTTCGCTTCACGATCGACCAGCGGGCTGTTCATCATAAACAGAGCTTGTGTCGAGACGGTCGTGGGATTCCGCTTGCCATCGGGACTGGTCGCATCACCGAAATCGAAAAGCATATACAGAGTCGGCAGATTGGACCGCCGCAAGGGCAGGTAAATGCTCCGCCGGTTGGTGCTCTCCGGGTTCATGCTGATACGGCTGGCGCTGGTTTCGCCATCCGTGCCTACGCCTGGGTCGAGCGTGCCGCCCATGGTGACATCCAGATCCCCACCGATCGCCAGGAATGCGTCCCGAATCTCCTCGATGCTCAGGCGTTGCCGCGGGAATCGTGAGATCAGCCGGTCGTCGGGATCTTTCTCCTTCTTGACTGCGTCGTACTCGGCGCTCATCTGATAGGTCTGAGATAGCATGATCAGCCGGTGCATTTTCTTCACCGACCAGCCGTTCTCCATGAACTGCCGTGCGAGGTAATCCAGCAGCTCCGGATTCGAAGGACGGTCGCCGAGCTTGCCGAAGTTATCCGGCGTGCGCACGATACCATCGCCGAAGTGCCCCTGCCAGATACGATTCGCCATCACGCGCGCCGGCAACGGATTGCGCGGGTCTACGATCCAGTCGGCGAACTCCAGACGGCCGCTCTTGGTAATAACGGGTTCTTCTGGGGCGCTGAGGCGCAGAATCGCAGGTACCGTGCGGGAGACGGGATCGCCCAGGTTATGATAATCGCCCCGCAGAAAGACCTTCTGATCCATGGTGTCGCCTTCTTTGACGGCACATGCCATGGGAACTTCGGACTTGGGAACTGTGCGCTCCAGTTCGACGCTCTTCGCGAGCAAAGCGCGAACTTCGATCGCCTGTTCCGCCTTGAGCGTCGCGATCTGTTCATCGCGAGAACGATGGATCGGACCATCGGCAACGAACGTCGCGTGGAAAAACGGGTTCTGGTCCTTGTTAACTTCGGGACGTGGACCGGCTACCTTACCCGCCGATGGGAACGCCCGGCGCGCCTGTTTCCACCAGCTCAGATCCTGATCGTATTGATAAGCGCTGCGGCGGAAGTCCTCTTGATACGTGGCTGCAATCTGTTTCCGATTAGCGTCCGTTGCGGCGCGCCATTTCGCCAGCTCGGGCGCCGATTTCAACGTCAGGTATTTAACCCAGCGTTCCAGATGCGGCGCGTCGAGCTTGGAATCCGCGGCGACCTGCGCGAGCGGCTCCTCCTTCGCGTACACGCGATAGGCCGCCAGCATGGAAGCCGCGATCAGCGCTTCCTGTTTGTCGCGATCCTGTTTGGCGTCCTTATCGAAATCGATGATCTTGTCGATTTTCTTTTCGACATCGAGAAAATCGGACCACTGCTTCCGGAACGCCTCGAACTCGCCATCCGGCGCGAGCGGCGTCTGGATCGGATCACCGGTTTCGCCCTGGGCGTAACTCAGAGTGCTGGCGAACATCGCGGCCATCGAATAGTAATCCTTGGTCGCGATGGGATCGAACTTGTGATCGTGACAACGCGCGCAGGTGACCGTCAGACCGAGGAACGCCTTCGCCGTAACGTCAATTTGATCGTCGACCACGTCGTAGCGTTTCAGCGGCAGATCCTTCTGCGCCAGCGCCTTCTTGCCTAGCGCCAGAAATCCGGTGGCAACGATGCCGCGATAGCCGGCGCCTGATTTCGCATCGGCGGCCAGGATATCGCCCGCTAACTGCTCGCGAACGAACTGGCTGTAGGGCATATCGGCGTTGAACGCTTGCACCACGTAATCGCGATAGCGCCAGGCGTGCGGATAGCGATGGTCTTCGTCGCTGCCGGTGGAATCGGCGTAGCGCATCACGTCGAGCCACTGGCGTCCCCAGCGCTCGCCATAGCGGGGCGACGCGAGCAGCCGGTCGACGACCTTCTCAAACGCGTTCGGAGACCTGTCGGCCAGAAAATCGTTGATCTCTTTTTCCGTGGGAGGAAGACCGGTCAGATCGAATGTGGCGCGACGCAGCAGCGTATTCTTGTTCGCGGGCGGAGCCGGTTGTAATCCGCTCTTTTCGAGATTGGCGAGAATGAACCGGTCGATCGCATTGGAACTCCAGTCTTTCCGGCCCACTGACGGCGGCGCGGAATGTCCGATCGCCTTGAAGGCCCAGAAATTCTTGTCGGCCTCCGTGATTATTCCGCGAATGGCAACCGGGCGAACGCTGGTGGAAGTTTCGATCGTAGATGCGGACGTCGCCGCTGGGATAGGCGCACCCGCCGCCAGCCATTCGCGGATCGCTGCCACCTTTTCAGGCGGGAGCTTGCCCTGAGGTGGCATTTTGACGCGGCCTTCATAGCCCAGAGCCTGGAGCAAGAGGCTTTTCTCCGGCTCAGCCGCGCTGCCAAAGAACCCTCCGGCCGCAGCCTCCTTGATGCCTTCCACCGAGCTTAAATCGAGTCCGCCACTCTTCAGTTTTTGACTATGGCAGCCTTGGCACGTTTCGACGAACAATGGCCGCGCATTTTTCTCGAAAATCTCGATCTGCGCCGCGGACTGAGCGCACAACGCTCCGGTCGCCAGTAATTGAACGGCGGCGAAACCGATCTTGGTAGTCATGAAGTATCGTGCGCTAAAACGGCGGCTTTAACGCTACCGCGATGCTCCATATTGTATCGCGCCGCGCCACGGCCGCGTGTGCGGCGGAGTCTAGGCCGACCGCGGCCAAGCCTCGACGTCCGGCGGCGTTCTGCCGGCAGTGGGCATCGCGATGACCTCTCTTCTCCGGGTACGATACTCGTATCGAAGGATACGCACCGCGAATCCAAAGCCGTCGCAACGGACTACCTGTCCTGCGGCGACGAATTGAAGTGGCACAGTGCCCGCCAGCAAGACTGGCCAATTGGCAATGATTTTCAACTGTGTACCGGGCGCCGCCTTCTCCCGATCGGTTTCAATGAACATGCCATCGCTGCTGACGTCACGGGTTACGCCTGCTCCACTGTAGGGTTTGGTTTGGCCGGCCGATTGAAAGCGAACCGTTAAAGAGAGCGGATAGCGAGTCGAGCGGCGCGCGCCTTTTGGCAGAGCCAGCCGAGAAGCTGACTGGGCCTGCATTCTTTTTCGATTGCGAAAATTTGGCATGTGGGGTTTCCTCGGATTCCTGCAGAATGACGACGCCGCGATTCACCCAGTTCTGAGGGAAAATGCGGAAATCAACATCGCCGACGCCAGGACCGCGAAAACAACCATGGTGCAAAACACAACCAGCCCCTTCATCGTTCCTCCTCACTAAGACTGTGAGGGAAGGTCCGATTTCGTTTCACTCGCTGGCGGACGCCAAGAGAAACGCCTACTTCTCTACCGGAGCGTTCTTGGCCTTCCACTCCGACATGGAGCCATCGTAAAGGCGGACGTCATAGCCGAGATATTTCAACGTGAAATAGGACTGCGTCGCCTGCATTCCGCTGTTGCAGTAGGTCACCACGCGCTTCTCCGGAGTGACGCCAAGTGTTTCATACATTTTGCGCAGCTCCGCTTCGGACTTCAGGGCCTGATCTTCATGGCTGGTTTGGTTCTCCATCCAATAGGCGTTCAATGCGCCGGGAATGTGAGCCCCCTTTTCGCCCCGAAAATCGGCCGCGGGGCGAACGTCCAGGAGGACCTCGGAAAGGGAGGAGGCAGGCTTGCCCGACATCTGCTTCACTGCGTCCATCTGCACGACCAATTCCGGCTTGGGATGCGGAGTAAACCGGCCCGGAGCCGGCACTGACGCATCCTTGGTAAGCGTACGGCCTTCTTTACGCCATTTTTCGAGACCGCCATCGAGTAGCGCGGCATGCTCGCCATGTCCGAGATAGTCGAGGGTGAAGAAGGCGCGAGTTGCGGGCAGGACGGAGGCGTCGCTATAGATAATGACGCGAGAATCGTCGGATACGCCGGCAGCTTCCATCACCTTTTTCAGATCGTCAACGGGCGCGAGTTCGTTGGGAATGCCGTCCCGCGTCACGGCTAATTCAGGCAAAGCAATGAATCGCGCTCCCGGAATGTGCCCGGCATCGTAAGCCGTGCGGTTGGGCGCTACGTGCAGAATGACGATTTTCGCATCGCCAGAGTGGCTCGCCAGCCAATCCGTGGAAACCAGCATATCGGGATGCGAAGCGGCGCACGCGAGCGCAGCTGTGGTTAACAAAGTTCCGAACAATTTGATGGTCATGGCGAACCTCACTTTTTACGAATTCTCATTTGGCGGGCTTGGCGTTCTTGTAAAATGCTTCGATCGGCTGAAACGGCCCGAAACGGTGTTGCTCTATCGGGAAAGAGTCCGCGTACGGGGGGTAGCCGGTATCGACCGGTTTCTTGGTTCTGTCGGGATAGTCGCGATCCAAGCCTTGCATCTCCGGGCGAGGCTTGGAATTGACGAACGCGGCGACATCGAACGCCTGATCGTCGGTTAGATCCGCATTACCCAGCGGCATGCGAGCCTTCACGAACTTCGCCGACGTCAGCACGCGGTGCAAGCCGGCGCCGTCATTGAAGCTGTTCGGTCCCCACAGCGGCGGAAACACGAACCCGTGGACCAGGTCGCGGGCGGCTGCGAGGCCGGCTCCATCCTGGCCATGACACGGCGCGCAGCGCTTCCCGAATACTTCTTCGCCGGCCTTGAGATCGGCGGCGCGATTCGGTGTCTTGAATGCGGCAGGATCGTGGTCTTTGCGCCGGGTAACGCTGCTGGCGGCGTCCTGATCCGCCAGGAATCGCAGATAAGCGACCATCGCGATCATCTCGGGGCTATCTTCCGCTAGCGCGCGGCCGTTCATGCTGCGCATCATGCATCCGTTAATGCGATCCTGAATGGTTTCGTTCGCACCGCTGCGAGGCGAAATGCGGGGGTATTTGGCGAAGGCGGTCGCGAGACTGAGATTACCCGGCTCGGCACCGGCTCCGATGTGGCAGGATGCGCAAGCCAGCCTGCTGTTCATGTGCCTCATCTTTGGGTCGGGGACGTCCGGTCCCAGGTATTCCGAAGTTTGCGCAATCAGGCGCTTGCCGTATTCTTCCGTTGCGCCGGCGGCAGCCCGCATCGGCTGACCGGGCCTGGCAGAGACTCTACCGAATGCGAGTGTTCCCGCTATAGAGATCAGCCCTAGGAGAGCGCACAGAGCCACCACCATTCCCATGCCTCGTGTGGAATCTGGCTTCATGCGCGGGCGTTCCTCTCCTTGAGTGTACTCTTCTCGCTCTGTGCCTGATCATACGCACGAACGTCAGCCTGAAATCGACACTTGGGACGCTCCACCCACGCGCGAAGCCGCGGCGAAATGAGCCATGCGGCAAAAAAGACAACGGCGAATACGATTGCGAGCCCGACGATGAAGTCCATCGCCGACATGTTTGCCGTCATCTTCATTGGCCCTCGAAGAATCCCCGCACATAGTAAGCGACCGCGGAGAGCTCTGCTTCTGACAACTCGTTCGACCAGGGAGCCATCGGGGTTCCTTCGATTCCGTCGCGCACCGCGCGGAGACTGACTGCCAGGCTGGGGCGCTGTGTCCGGAAATTGGTAGGTGCGACGGCGAATTGGCTGACGGCGTATCCGTCTCCAGCGCCGTTCTCGCCGTGACACTGAGCGCATCGAGCCGCGTAGACCTTGGCGCCAACAGCCAGCACAGCCTCCGGTATCGCCGGTTCCGGCTGCGGCGCATGGAATCCACGCACCACGGCGGCTGCCGCGGCAAGGTCCGCTAACGGCAAATCGCGCCACGCGGGCATGCCCGTGCCTGCCACTCCGTTCCACAATGCGAAACTCAACCGGTCCAGCGTGTATTCGTGCTCGGCTAAGTTCGCCGGATGCGGATGCAATCCAACCGCTCCCGGCCCGTCGCCCTCGCCGCGAGTTCCATGGCAGGTAGCGCAATCGCGGGAATAGACTTGCTGCCCCTTTGTGGAATCGCCTGACGGAGCGAGCCGCGGATGGTCCCCCTGACGCCGCGCAAGCGCCGGACTGGCGTTCAGGACCGCGGACCCAAATGCAAATCGACGTTCGTCCTCGGAGCAGTCACAGGCTGCGCGCGCACGCGACTCGCCTTCCGGCGCTGCGAGCGCCCGATCGCGGCCCAGCGTCTCGACGTACGCCAGCAGATCCAGGCCTTCCTGCTTCGGACGATCCGGAGCGCCGTCGAATAGCCACACGAAGGCCGGCATGACCGAACCCTGCACCATGCTCCGCGGAGAATAAAGATGCGAGAGCTGCCAATCCGCGGATCGAGTAGCACCTTCTCGCGAAAGATCTGGTCCGATGCGGCGCGTGCCCCACAGGTGCGGGTAATCGAATATTGTTTCCCATGCCAGGGTCGCGCCGCCGAAGCGGGCGACGTCGCTCGCGACGTAGCGGATCTGCTGCGTATGACAATAGGCGCAGCCTTCGCGCGCGTAGATCCGGCGACCGCGGCCCTCGCTGTCGGTCAAGCCTAGCGGATGGCCCGGTGACATCCGGCGCACTTGCTCCTCCAGCACGCGGCCAGGCCATACGGCTAGCAGCAGAACCGACATCGCGAAGAATCCCAGCCCGGCCACGCCAGCCACCAGGTAGGACATTCGTAGGGCGCGCTTCATAAGTCCGCCGGTGCCAGGCGCGGCGCGATTTCGGCGACCGGTTCGTGTCCGACGCTATCCCCGACCGCGCGCAGGCCGCCGGCTCGTTCCCCAGTGACCAACCCTGCAAGCAGAGCGAGAAAGCCCGCTGCGATCGGTACGAAGGTGATCGTGCGAATCACCCAATAGGGCTGAGCAGCGCGGACGGAATCCATCCAGGGCGCTGCTGACTGCCATAGGCGGCCTTCTACCAGCCCGGCCACTGTCAGATCGGACACCATGATGACCACCCCGGCCAGCAACAGCCAGTACGACAAGGAAAGCATCGGCCCGCTGTAGCGAGCCCACGGTATTCGCTGCCACGCGTGAATCAATCCGCCCGCCGCGGAAAAAGTGGCGAAGCCGAGCATCGCAAGATGGGAATGCCCGATCACCCAATCTGAAAAATGAATTTGCCTGTTGATCGCCATCTGCGCCTGGACCGAGCCTTGAATACTCACGACGAGATAGAAGACGGTTCCGGTTGCGACGAACCGCAGCCCGATATCGGCCGGGAAGAGGCCAGCGCCGCGCATCGACAGGAGCAGGTTCGCGACCACGAGAATCACATCCAGGCCGAGCAACGTCGAGGCCGCGATTGCGCCCATCTGCGCGCTCATCGGAATCACGGAAAAAATGTAGTGGTGCGTACCGTTCAGCGGATAAAGAAAGAACAGCAGCCAGAAACCGAGCATCGACAGAAAGTGGCTGAAGATCGGCCGGCGCGTGGCCGCCGGGATCACGAAATACAGGATGGCCAACGCCAGAGGAGTCACAAACAGCCCGATGGCATCGTGAATCCACAAGCCGCTGAACGCCGCGCCACGCGCGCCAGGCACCAGTTCCGGCACGAAATTCCCCATAGGATACGCGAGCAGTGTAAAGACCAGGCCGCCGATAATGTACCAGCTCGACACATAGAGGTCTTCGAGGCCGCGCGAAAAAAACGGCGGCAGGAACTGGACGATCACCAACACCAGCGCCAGCACGACGAACGCATCGATTACCAGCGGAAACTCGGCCCATTCGAGGGGCTGGCTGAATCCAGCGAGCACCAGCACCCAGCCGGGCGCCACAACGGCGAAGTTCCACAGCCCGAAGATCCACTGTCCCAGCCGCGCACTCGTGATGCTCCGTCCGGTCAGCAGCGGAACAGCATGGTAGAGAAAGGCAAAGAACGCATTTCCGAGCCACCCCAGCATGATTCCCTGTGTATGGTCGTACCGAAGCCGCCCCCAGGTGAGCCACGGCAGGTTGCCACCAGCTTCGGGAACCAGCATCTCGATAGACGCCATGACCCCAAAGGCCACCGAGATCAGCAACGTAACGATCGCAGCCAAACCGTGCGCATACACCAGCCGCGTTTCAACTTTCGGCGCGGCCGGGGCAATCTCCGTCATAGAGGTGACTTGTTATTATCGAACATACTTATTGCCCCGGCTCATTGCGATGCCTCGCTGCGATCGCAACTCCGGAAAGGAACCTCAATGAAGAGAACTATTTTTGGCGCTGTTGCATTGGCGCTGGTCGCGGTACTCGCAGCGGTCTCCCAAACCCCGGCCGCCGCTCACAAACACAGAATCGTCTTTCAGTTATCCGAAGACGCCGGTGCCTGGGAGTCTATGATCGGGCACGTCACCAATATTCAAACGGCGTTCGCCAAAGACGGCGGTAGTCAGGTGGAGGTCGTATTTTACGGCGGCGGCCTAAGTATGCTGCTCAAGACCAACACCGCTTATGAAGAACGCTTGAAACAGCTCGCGGACAACGGTGTGACGCTCGCGGCCTGTCAAAACGCCATGCGTCACAAGAATGTAAAGACGGAAGATATGTTCCCGTTCGTGTCGCAAGTCGATTCCGGCGTGGCCGAGCTTGCGCGCAAGCAGGAGGCAGGCTGGGCTTACATTCATTGACACATTAGATTCCTTCGATCTCTTAAGGAGGTCACTGAAAATGGACGTTTCGAGCACGCCCAAAGCAGCCCTGCTCGTGGCTCTTGGATTTCTCTGCGGTTGCGAATCACCGCGCCCTGCTCCCCAGCCTTCGGCCACTGGGGCGACGCCGATCACAGTCGACTCCACCGAGGAACAGATTAGGCAAGTCGTCGGCGGCGCAAGGATGGGCAGGAAGCTTACGCCCAAGTCCTGGCCCGATGGCGCGAGGGTCGCGGTCTGTATTTCGTTCGATGTGGATAACGAATTGTTGCAGAGACCAAATCTTCTACCCGTGCCATTATCCGTGGGTGAATACGGAGCCACTACCTCCTTGCCCAGGATTTTGAATGTTCTCGACCGGCACCAGGTTCCCGCGACCTTCTTCATTCCCGCGATGAACATCATGCTGCATCCCGAGATGGTGCCATCGATCGTCGCGCGCCATCATGAAATCGGAGTCCACGGATGGATCCACGAGTTCTGGCCCGGTATCGGAGACGTCGCCAAGGAGCGGCAGTTGCTCAATCAATCGATCGAATATCTGACGAAAGCCGCCGGAAAGCGTCCGGTTGGGGTCCGGGCGCCCGGCTCCGGATTCAGTCCGCACACATTCGACCTGATCCGGCTGGCCGGCTTCTTGTACGACAGCAGTCTGCTGGCGGCGGACGAGCCGTACGAGATCTCTTCTAATGGCCAGCCGAGCGGCGTCATCGAACTTCCCATCAGCGAAGTCGGTAACGACTACGTGTACTACGGCGAAGCCGCCAACGGTTCACTCCCGTCCCCTGACGCCGTGTTCGCGATCTACAAGGCAGAGTTCGACCTTGCTTATGAAGAGCGGACGATGTTCATTCTCACGCAGCATCCGCACGTCGGCGGCCGGCGGTCCCGAATCGTGCAGCTCGATCGGCTGATCACCTATATCAAGTCCAAGCCCGGGGTCTGGTTTGGCACCATGGAGCAGGTTGCGAATTACGTGAAGCGGGCGGGCTCTTAAAATGAAATTATGAGTTTCCTCGATAACCTGGAAAACAACCTGAAGGCGCTCGAGGGCAGGGAAGAGAAGGACCCGGAAAAGGTAAAGCGCGATCAAGAACGCCGAGAGACCGACAGAAATGAGGCGCTTCTGCGCGCGCCGCATGCCGAGGCGCTGAAGAACTCAGCGTTCACGTCGGAACTGCTTACGCAATGCCGGACGATCGGGCACGGGCAGCGCGTGCTGGTGCGATTTACCTGGATTGGAGAGACGCTGCGGCTGGACGCCAAGGAAAAGCGAATGGAATTGATTCCTACGTCTCATGGAATCGCCGTCGTGTTCTTCGCGGACGGTTCGGAGACCTGGCGCGGCGGGGTGGATCCTCAAGCTGATGACGCCGCGGCGCTGGCACAGCGCTGGCTGGCTGCCAATTCAAACTGAACGGCTATTTTTCTACGCTCGACTCGGCCATGTTCAGGAACACGTTTCGCAGGCTCTCCGTGCCGCTGTCTGCACGTTGAACCAGCAAGATCGAGACGAGCCCGTTCGCGGGGTCGATCCAGCCCTGCGTCCCAAACGCGCCGCCGTGCCCATAACTTCCCTTGGAATGCCCCGCCAGTTCGCCGAGCGGATCCGTGACCACTTCCCAGGCCAACCCGTAATTGGCGCCACGCATCCAGGTCACGGGGTGAATCGCAGCGGTGTGGGCCTCGGTCATCAGGTGAACCGAGAAGGGCGACAGATACCGGCGGCCTTCATACACGCCGTTGTTCAACATCATTTGATAAACATGCAGCAGATCTTCGGCAGTCGAATATAGACCCCAGCCCGGCGCCGGGAAAACGGCTCCTTTGCGATACTTCGACGGATCGCCGCCCAGGATCGTCCCGGGCGCGCGCACCAGCCTTCCGTCTTTCTGTACATAAACCATCGCGATCCGCGCGATCTTGTCCGCCGGAGGATAGAAGAAGCTGTCCTTCATTCCCAGGGGTTTCAAAATATTTGCGTCGATGAAGTCTTCGTATTTCTGGCCGGAACAAACCTCGATCAGGCGCCCCAAAATCTCGATACCCGGGCTGCTGTAACTCCACTGGGTGCCCGGTTGAAACAGCAACGGCTGCTTGGCGAGATGCCGCACCACATCAGCCAAAGGCACGTTCATGAGCTGCTGGTAATCGCGAATCTCAGCCGGTGCGGGATCCTGAATGCCCGCCGTATGCGTCATCAGATCGCGAATCGTGATCGGATGGTCGGGTATACGCAGGCGCGCAGAGTCCGGACCAACCGTGGATGCCACCTGCTGGCCGCGGAATTCAGGAAGATACTGTTCAACCGGATCGCGCAGGGCAAGTTTCCCCTGTTCCGCCAGCATCATGATCCCGACCGCGGTGATCGGCTTGGTCATCGACATGATCTGGAAGATCGTGTCCTTTTGCATTGGCCGCGAAGCTTCGATGTCCGCCATGCCGAGAGCGTCGAACTCGACGACCTTTCCGCCATGGGCGACCAGGGTGACAGTTCCCGCCACCGTTTTATCGGCGACAAAGCGCTCCATGCGCGGGCGGATCAGAGGAAGAATGGGATCGACCTGGGATTGGCCAACCACCGGCAAAAGGATCCCACAGGCCGCAATGACAAATCGAAAGATGCGTCGCACGGCCTATAAGCATATCGCAGACGATATCGGGAAGAACGGGCCGCGGCCTACTAGAATTAAGTAGTTCGGAAGGAGAAGCTTATGCCGCGACGGTTGGCGCTTGCGAGTGTGCTTGCGTTCGTGTTGACTTCTGGTGGCATGCTCTCCGCCCAGCCGGCGAACTTGAATATCTACTGGATCGACGTCGAAGGCGGCGCATCCACGCTGGTCGTGTCTCCCTCCGGCGAATCCCTGTTGATTGATACCGGGTGGACCGTCGGCGATCGTGACGCCAAACGCATCTTTGCGATGGCGCAGCATGCCGGCGTGAAGAAGATCGATTACCTGTTGATCAGCCATTTCCACGCCGATCATGTCGGTGGACTGGCCGCGCTCTCCAAAATGATGCCCATCGGCAGGTTCTTCGATCGCGGCGACGTCATCGAAAAAGAAAATCAACGCTGGCTTGACGATTATCACGCCGCTTCGTCCGGCAGGCGGACCATCGTGAAGCCGGGAGACACGATCCCGATCAAAGGCCTGCAAGTCTTGGTGGTGTCTTCAAACCAGGAATTGATCGCGAAACCCGTCAATGGCGGAGGGCCAAATCCACTGTGCGCGAACGCGGAACAGAAGGAATCCGCCGGACCCGAGAATGGCCGCGGAGTCGGGGTGCTACTGACGTACGGAACTTTCAAGTATCTAAATTTGATCGATCTCGACTGGGCAAAAGAAATGGAACTGGCTTGTCCGGTGAACAAGCTTGGCAAGGTGACGTTGTATCAGACCGGCCGCCACGGCTCGTTTGACGGGGCAGGCGCGCCGGCATTTCTCGGTGCAATCCAGCCGCAAGTCGTCGTGGTTAACAATGGACCGCGGAAGGGCATGGGGCAGGTGGACAATACTGTCAAATCGAACAATCCGCCAGGCAAGGCCGTGGCGCCGTACGAAAAGAACGCGTACCTGCGGCTCGCCGGCATACCAGGAATCGAAGGCATCTGGCAGGGACATTTGTCGTTACTTGACCCCGACCCCAAACACAATACGTCGCCGGACATGATCGCGAATCTGGACGACACCTCGGATTGTAAGGGAAACTGGATCCAGGCATCCATCGCGCCCGACGGCAAGTTTACCGTGACCAACGGCCGCAATGGGTTCAGCAAGAGTTACGCAGCGCGCCGAGGCCTGTTTTGATTTCTTATCGCAAAATCGCAACCATGGCCAGACTCGGCCCGTGGCTCGCGGCCATGAGCCTCTTGTTGTTTGGTACCGCCCTGATTAGCTGCCGGACGTTTTCCCGGGACGAAATCACCCTGACGATTCTCGACCCGGAGTGGTCGCACGACTCGCAGGAGCGCCACTCTTCGGCGGACACGATGCTTCAGGAATTTACACGCGAAACCGGAATTCGGGTCAAGCATCTGCCGGCGCCTGAAACTTCGCCCGGCCAGTTGGCATTGAGCCGACAGTTGCTCGAAAAGGCGGCAGTCACCCCCGACGTGTACGGAATCGACGTGATCTGGCCCGGGATTCTTAGCGAATACCTGATCGACCTGAAGCCATACTTCGCCTCGGAACTCGCGGCGGAAGATCCGGAAGTGCTTGCCAATTACACGGTGCAGGGCAAACTGGTGGCGATGCCATATCATGCCAACATCGGCGTCCTTTACTACCGGACGGATCTGCTTAGTAAATATGGTTTCAGCGACCCGCCCCGAACCTGGGACGAGTTGGAGAAAATGGCCGTCCGGATTCAGAATGGCGAACGGGCTAAAGGCGAGGCCGAATTTTGGGGCTTTGTCTGGCCGGGCGCGGAGAGCGAAGGATTGGTTTGCAATGCGCTCGAATGGCAAACCGGTGACGGGGGTGGACGAATCATCGAGAACGATAAGACCGTAAGCGCAAACAACTCCGATGCGATCCGCGCATGGGAACGCGCCAGGCGCTGGGTCGGTTGGATCTCGCCTCCCAGCGTTACCTCGTATCAGGAATGGGACGCGAGCAACGCCTTCTGGATTTCCGGCCGAGCCGCATTCTTCCGCGGCTGGACGTCCGATTACTTTCTCAGTCAGCCGCCCGACAAGCCCTTTCGGAACCAATCCGGTATCACCAGCGTCCCTGGCGGAAAACAGGGACGCGTGGGCACATTGGGCGGGTATGGGCTGGGAGTCTCCCGATCCTCCGCGCATCGCAATGAGGCTGTGCGCCTGGTTCAGTTTCTGGAGAAGAAGGAAGCCCAACTCGAGGAAACGCGCTCGCGCTCAGAACCACCCAAGCGTCCCGAGCCTCATGAATTACCGGTCATTTTGAAAGCGTACGCCCGGCCTGGCGGGTCTGGAGAAAAGGGCGCGGGCGCCGTGGCGCGCCCGTCTACCGTCACCGGTCTGAAATACGACAATGTCGCCCAAGCCTATGCGCGGGCCGTGCATTCCGTTCTGATCGGTAAGTCAAAGGCCCGTGATGCCGCGGCTGCCCTAGAGAAGGAACTTGTCGACATCACGGAATTCAAGCCGGCCCAGCGGTAGGAAGCTCTCACGTTAAAATCGGACCAGTCGAGAGGAAGGAGGAAGACTGCGCGTTCGTAGCGTCAGCATCGGCAGGCGGCTAACGGTCTGCTTTGTTCTCATCATTCTGGTGATGTCCGCGGGCACGGGCCTTCTGCTGTGGCAGTCCCATCTGGTTCGCGTTCAAGCCAACCATCTTAACGGTGTGGACGAAGAGCTGATTGCCGTCCTGCGCTTCCAGACCAGTCTCTGGTCGTTCGACAAACGCCTCAGCGAGATCGCGGAATCCAAGGATCCGAGCCGGGTGCTTGCGGAATCGGAAAAGCTGCGCGTCGAACTGATCGATAACGCCCGCCAGACTCAGGCCACTTTTGACGGACTGTCTCCGGAGGTCCAACTGGATCCAACGCTGCGCGCGACTCTGGAGGCGGTACAAAGCTCGCTGCCGGCTCATCTTGACGGGATCCGAATGTTAGCGGCCTCCGGAGATTGGACGGCGCTGCATGCCCGCGTCGAAAATCAGTTTCAGCCGCTTGAATTTCTCAGCTCCGAAATGGTTCAAGGCGTCGACCGCGAGGTGGTCGCCGAGCGAACGCTGGCCGCTCTCAGCATTCGGCAGGCCGAACGGCGCATGATCTTGATCGTGTCGTCCACAGGCGCAATCGCCGTCCTGATCGCCGCGGTCCTTGGAGTCTTTCTGACGCGCGGCATTACTCGACCGCTGGAGCGCCTGATGGATGGTTCACGCGCCCTGGCCCGCGGGGAGTTTCAGCATCGGATCACTGTGGCCGGAGAAGACGAACTGGCTCAGCTTGCGGCAGTGTTTAACGATACAGGCCTGAAGCTGCATGATCTCTATCAGGATTTGTCGACGCGCGAGGAAGCTCTCCGCAGGACGCAGGACAGCCTCGCGCGAGCCCGGCAGACGGCCACCGTGGGCGAATTGTCGGCATCGATCGCGCATGAGATCAATCAGCCTTTGGCCGCTGTGGTGGCCTACGGCCACGCGTGCCAGACCTGGCTGGCGAGCGACCCTCCAAACCTGGAGCGGGCCCGTCTGAGCGCCGCGCGAATCGTCCGGGACGGGGAATCGGCGGCGGAGGTCGTGCGGAAGATTCGGGCGCTTTTTAAGCAGGCTGCGCCCGCCAAGCTGCCCGTGGATATCAATCAGGTCATCGCGGAAGTCCTCCGGCTGGCGGAGGATGGAATCCGGAAGAAAAACGTCATTGTGGACACGAATCTGAAACCGGGGCTGCCGGAGATTCTGGGCGATCGGGTGCAACTCCAGCAGGTGGTGCTCAACTTAGTCTTGAATGGAATAGAGGCGATGGAGGAGGTCAACGATCACCCGAAAAAACTATCGGTCCGGACCAGCCACGGAGGATCCGATCCTGTCGTGATAGAGATCCGCGATCGCGGTGTTGGACTCAAGGATCCAGAAAGGATTTTCGAGGCGTTCTTTACTACGAAAGAGAACGGCATGGGGATGGGGCTTGCGATCTGCCGCTCCATCGTGGAGGCCCATGGCGGGCGTCTATGGGCAGCGGCGAACGCCGACGGCGGCGCGACTTTCAGCTTCACCTTGCCCCAGCTTCCAGGCATGCCCGTATGACGCAGACCGACGGCGTCGTCTACCTGGTGGACGACGATCCGCGGGTTCGTGAGGCCCTTTCCGAGCTGCTTGCGTCGCTCAAGATCGAGCACGTCACCTTCGGCTCAGCCGCCGAATATCTCGCCTTTGAAAGATCGGAAGCCTGCGCCTGTCTGGTGCTGGATGTGCGGTTACCGGACATAAACGGGCTGGATCTGCAACGCCAGCTTGCGGACGAATCCTGCCCGCCGATCGTTTTCATCAGCGGTCATGGCGATGTCCCGTCCACCGTTCGGGCGATGAAGGCGGGAGCGATTGAATTCCTGACAAAGCCCATCAATGTTGAAGCGTTCGTTACAGCCATCAGAGCGGCATTCGCGCAGGACCTGGAGCACCGGCATAGGGTGGCCGGCATGGAAAGCCTTCAGCGCCGGCATGATTTGCTGACCCCGCGGGAACGCGAGGTTTTTCCGCTCATCGCAGCGGGAATGCTGAACAAGCAAGCCGCCGCCATTCTCGGTATTACAGAAGTGACGCTTCAGGTCCACCGCGGCCAGATCATGAAAAAGATGGAAGCAGAGTCGTTTGCGGATCTCGTCCGTATGGCCGCGAAACTCGGCATTCCCGGGCCCGACCGGACACTATAGAAATCTCCAATAGGCATCCGCAGTGGGGTGAAGTATAGTCGGGTATTGGTCCTTGGTCAGTTTCTTATAGGCGTGGTGGACGACGATCCCCGCGTTTTGGAGTCGCTCGAAGAACTTCTTGCCTCCGGCGGCCACCGCGTACTGCCGTTCCCTTCCGCGGAGGCATTTATCGACTCAGAAGGTTTCCAAAAAGTCGACTGCCTGCTCTCCGATATCGGAATGCCGGGAATGAGTGGGTTGGAACTGCTTCGGATAGCCCGCGCGGAACATCCCAATCTCCCCGTTATCCTGATCACGGCCCGCGACGAGCAATATCAGCGGGCATCCATCGAGGGGGGCGCCCGAAGTCTCTTCCGGAAGCCGTTTGATGCCAAAGAATTGCTGGCGACGCTCGACAGGATTCTTCGGCCGCCGCCTGCGAATGGGTAGCAGGATCAGGCTGGTGTCATCGACATGTCATCCATCGCCACGGAACCGCGCACGGAGTAAGCGCGTTTTCGCGGCTTGGTAACTCTATTGAAACAATCGACTGATACCTATAGAAACATATAATGGCGTCCGTTTCGGCCCTCTGTTAACCTCGACCCATAAGTTAGGAGGAGTCCCGCCTAATGTTCACGGATGTTCCGTTGCCAGGTTGCCGACGGGGCTAGCGAGGGCCGTTAAGGAGAGAGTCATGAGTCGATCGGGCGACGAGAATTCGCGACGGAGCAAGCCGGGCGCAGCGGAATTCTGCGTGCCGTTTTCGAGCGGCCCAGCACAAACTTACTCCGCGTCGCGCCGCGGAGAGCGGTCTTCCGAACGTGCGGTATTGCCGGGATTCTTTGTCGCGTCGATGCAATTGCAGGCGGCTGGGCAGTTTCCAGCGGATCGCTCCGTCATGAAGCCGCGATTCGGCAATTTTGTCCAAGTAATGGATCGCGTGCTCGAGCGCGTGGGATTGGACGTGCAGGGACTGCGCTTGCCCAATCAAAAGGGCGCGTCTCTCGGCGATGCTTTCGCCGCGGTTCCGAGCCAGTTGGGATTTTCTTCAACGGCAGCCTTTCGCGTGGTCGTATACGGCTGGAAGCGGGAACTGAAGGCCGCACTGTGCGATGAGGTTTTCCGCATAGGCCATGAGGCGATTATGAACGCATTCCGTCATTCGAACGCGCAAGAGATTGTGACGGAAATCGAGTATCGGGCCGCCGAACTGCGCATTGTCATACGCGACAACGGGTGCGGTATCAAATCTGAGGATTTGAAATGGGGCCGAAACGGATACTGGGGCCTGCAGGGGATGCGCGAGCGAGCGGAGCGAATGGGCGCGCGGCTGCGTCTGATGAGCAAAGTCGCGTCCGGAACCGAAGTCGAGCTCTGCGTTCCCGGGGAGATTGCCTTCGAACAACCCACCGTCCGTAACGCCTGCTGAAGATGCCTCAGCCCTTCACGCCGTCGCTATAGGGCTTCAGGAACGCGAAGCTTTTGGTCGCCAGGTCGAGCGGCGGATTTGCCTGCGACGTTCTCGAGTGCACCGTAAAGTAGCCGGTGTACCCGATTTCGTGAAGGCCCTGAAAAACGGTATCGAAATTGATACCGCCCGGCTCCCAGAGTGCAAGATTGTAGGCAGCGCCGCCGGTTGCAGGCGCGGCCGATCCCCTTTGTACCGCGGGCAGACGCCGGCCCGTTGTGATGAGGCACGTTTCGATACTCGCCTGCTCGGGGTTGCCGATGGCAGGGGGAAAGCCGTTCACCGGTGTGGCCGCCTGAACCTTTTGATTCTGCGCGTACACGTTGATGATCCACGGCGCGACGCTTTTGATCACCTCCCGGCCATAGCCTTTGGGATTGTACATCCAGTTGACCGGCTCATAGGTGAGTCCGAAATTAGGCCGGTTGATCCTCTTCAGGCAATCGATTGCGTCCTCGACGTTTCCAAACAGCGTGTCTGGATGCGACAGATGCGTAATCCAAAGGCCCCTTTCTTTCGCTTCGTCGCACGCTCTCTGCGCCCATCCCAGTTGTTCCGGTCTCTTGATCTGACAGCGGATCAGCTTAGTCCCGAAGATTTCCGCCATATTCAGGCGAGGAGTGATGTTGAGCAGCGCGAACGGCGCGCAATCGTTGTTGGGAGGCTGATCGTTATCGCAAGTCACCATCGAGACTTTGAGACCGGTTTCTCTGGTCTTGCGAGCCATCTCCACCATCTGTTCCAGGGGCGTTGAAATGTTGCACTGCAAAGGCCGGATGCAGATGGCGTCGTATCCCGTATTCTTGGCGATGTGGAGGAATTCGTCGTATGTCAGCGGCTTCAAGTTCGGCACATCCCCGATCGGCTCCGAGATCCGGCCGGAAAGCGAGAGCTTGATCCTGGGCAGCGCGGCCCTGACTGCGCGTGCCGCGGCAGCGGCCATCAGCGTGGTGCTTAAGAATGCTCTTCGGTTCATGTTGATCAGACCCTAAGCCCGAGCGAGTGTCTTCTCGACAGCTTCAGGCGAACCCTGTGCCTCGACCACCGCAAGCGCCACCATGTTGACGATGTCGCTGACTTCGGCGCCGCGCTGCAACACGTGGACCGGCTTCGAGAGGCCCATGAGCACGGGTCCGATCACCTGCGCGCCGCCGATGCGGGCGAGCAGTTTGTAGGCGATGTTCCCGGAGTCGAGATTCGGGAACACCAGCACGTTGGCGCCGCCCTTCAGCGGACTGAATGGGTATGTTTCGTTGATGATCTCGGGAACCACGGCGGTATCGGCTTGCATCTCGCCATCGAGAACCAGCCAGGGCGCGCGCATGCGCGCGATCTCGACGGCCTTCCGCACCTTACCCGTCGACGGATGGTGCGTGCTGCCGAAGTTGGAGAAGGACAGAAAAGCCACGCGCGGCTCCTCATTAAAGCGCCGCGCGATTTCCGCGGCGCAGATGGCGATCTCGGCCAGATCCTCGGCCTCGGGCTCGACGTTCACCGTGCAATCGGCCAGGAAGTAGATCTTGCCCCTCGGACCGATCAGAAGATAGAGACCCGAGACCTTGCCGATCCCCTCGCGCATAGGAATGATCTGCAGCGCCGGGCGGATCGTCTCGGGATAGTGGCGCGTCAAACCTGAGATCAGCGCGTCGGCATCTCCCATTTGCAGCATCATACTGGCGAAGGTGTTGGGATTGAGAATAAGCTGCTCGGCTTCCTTTAACGTGACGCCTTTGCGCTGGCGAATTTTATAAAACTCCTCCGTATACGCCCGGAGTCGCGAAGCGGAGGTTGGATCCACAATGCGGACATCGCCCAGGTCGAGCCGCAGGTCGGCGATTTTCGCGTGGATCTTTTCGGGATTGCCCAGCAGTATCGGCGTGGCGATCTCGTCGTCCACCAGAATCTGGCAGGCGCGCAGGATTTTACTTTCCTCGCCTTCCGGAAAGATGACGCGTTTCGGCAAGGTGCGCGCCTTCCGGATCATCACGCCCATGATGCCTTGCGACGCACCCAGCCGGCGCTCGAGCTGCTCCCGATATTCGTCCAGATCAAGCTGGATGCGGGCCGCGCCGGTGCGCATGGCAGCCTCCGCGACAGCGGGCGCCACAAACAGGAGCACGCGCGAATCGAACGGCTTCGGGATGATGTAATCGCGGCCAAACTCCAGGCGATCGACGCCGTAGATGCGGCAAATGGCGTCGGGCACGTCCTGCTTGGCCAGATCGGCCAGCGCGCGGGTGGCGGCCAGCTTCATCTCATCGTTGATGGTGGTTGCGCGCACATCCAGCGCTCCGCGGAAGATCGACGGGAATCCGAGTACATTGTTCACCTGGTTCGGGAAATCCGAGCGGCCGGTACCCATGATCACGTCGGCGCGAGTGCGCACGGCAACATCGTAAGGAATTTCCGGATCAGGATTGGCGAGCGCGAACACGATGGGGTTGGGCGCCATCGACAGCAGCATCGCCGGCGTCACGCAGTCGGCCACGGACAAGCCAAAGAAGACGTCGGCTCCGCGCATGGCGTCGGCAAGTGTGCGGCGGTCGGTGTCGGCCGCGAAACGTTCCTTGAACCGGTTCATGCCTTCGGTGCGGCCCTTATAAAGGACGCCCTTGCTGTCGCACATCAGAATATTGTCGGGACGCGCGCCGAGCTTGACGTAAAGACCGGCGCAGGCCACCGCCGCTGCCCCAGCGCCATTGAAGACGATGCGCAGATCCTCAATGCGCTTGCCGGAAAGCTCGATGGCGTTGAGCATCGCGGCCCCCGAGATGATGGCCGTGCCGTGCTGATCGTCATGAAAGACGGGGATGTTGAGAGTGCGGCGCAGCTCTTCTTCGATTTCAAAACATTCCGGAGCCTTGATGTCTTCGAGGTTGATGCCGCCGAAGGTGGGTTCAAGAAGCTGGCACGTTCGGATCACTTCCTTTGGATCCTGGGTGTTGAGCTCAATATCGAAGACATCGATGTCGGCAAAGCGCTTGAAGAGGACGCCCTTGCCCTCCATCACTGGCTTGCCGGCGGCGGCGCCGATATTGCCGAGCCCGAGCACGGCAGTGCCATTGGTGACGACCGCCACCAGATTGGCTTTGGCGGTGTACTTGTAGACGAGTTCCGGATCGCGATGGATTTCGAGACACGGCGCGGCTACGCCCGGCGAGTAGGCGAGGCTGAGATCGCGTTGCGTAACACACGGTTTGGTGGGAGCAATTGCGATCTTTCCGGGGGGATTGGACGAGTGATACTCGAGTGCGTCTTCGTCGCGGATCATGGTGCGTCTCCTGTTTCGTTCCTACACGATTGCCGTAAGAACAACTGATTCCACCATGGTACCGTCGACTACAGCCCGGGACGACGGCCTCGGTGAATCCAAGGCCGTCGCACGGCGATTCTTCCACAACTTATTGACCTTCGCAGGTCACGCGCGTATTCCAGTCCACAAAGGCGCCGTTGGGGTTGTCGCGCCACGCCCATACGTGCAACTCGAAGAAGGGAGGCAAGCCGAACCGGTTCGGGCTGCCAACGAACTGGAACGTTTGCCCTTCGAGCACCGGCGGACTGTTGTGGAGCAACATCCACGTGGCCGCGTCCACTATGTACTCGACGCCGACCAGGCGGAGACCGGCCGCCGACGGCTCATAGATCAGCGCCTCCGGACGCGACGCGTCGATTTGCCCGTCGCCCACTAACGCGCTGTTGACGTAGTGCACTCCCATGGCGCCTTGATCGGGACCGGTGACGCAGCCAAGAAACGGCTGGTAGCCGGCGGCGGTGGCGGCATTGACGTCGACGAACTGCTGGGTGGCGCTGCGCACCACTTGAACCAGCTTCGCCGGCGCGCTGCTTTCGTGACTGGCATGCGCTTGTTGGTCCGGCTCAGTGCCATCCCCCGCGAGAAGCCGCGTGGCCGCGATCAGAGTGGTCAGCAGCGCTCCTCGCAAGATGCGCGCGTTCGATGTATGGAGGAAAGTCTTGATCTGTGTGTTCATTTTGTCCTTTATTGTGGGGTTCCTAATCACAACATGCGGAATCCACGAGGAGAATTAAACGATGTGTCTGCTGGGAGAACTTACGGTAAGCGTTGAGTGCCCGCGCTTCATGCAACACGTACGGAAAACACTGGCAAAGTTGATCGGCTACTGCCCTTCCGCGTTGCGAAGGTCCTAAAAGACGCACCACTTTGCCAGGAAACAGATGAGCGATCGTATTATCATTGTCTAAACAGGACCCGCGACGGGGCGGCTCCGGTGTCAGAGAAATCGATCTACCAGCCTGCGGTGAACTGAACTGGTAACTGCATCGGTTGTAAGCGAAACATCATCTCTCATAAGGCAAGGGCATTAGCGTATGAATTCTGCTTCAAGGTCGCTGCGCACGGTTACTCTTCGTCCGAGTCCCGGCGCGTCGCTTTCCGAACGCGTTGAAGAACTGTTTCATGCCGTGGCGGATTTATCGGAGGAAGCCCGCGGTCGGTATTTTGCGGCCCACGACATCGACGCGGCTACCCGGCGGGAAGTGGAAGCCCTCCTGGGCTTCGATTCGGAATCCAGCATCTCGCTCGACAAACACATCGGCCATGTTGCGCAGGGGACGCTGGAACGCTTCGAGCTGAAAGACAAGATGTGCGGGCCGTACCGCGTGGGAGAACTGCTGGGTCGCGGCGGCATGGGAACCGTTCACTTAGCCGAGCGCGTGGACGGCGAAGTCACGCAGCGAGCCGCCGTGAAGCTCCTGGGACCCGGAGCCGAGGATCCCCTCATGCGCCAGCGTTTTCTGGCGGAGCGGCAGATTCTGGCGACGCTCTCGCATCCCAACATCGCCAGGCTGCTGGACGCCGGGCATCGCGAGGATGGGCAGCCGTATCTGGTAATGGAGTACGTCGAGGGGCAGTCCATCGATAAGTGGACGGCCGGACTCTCGACGCGGCACAAGATCAGGTTGTTCCTCAAGGTGTGTGCCGCCGTCGGGTACCTGCACCGGAACCTGGTTGTGCACCGCGATCTGAAGCCCGCGAACATTCTCGTCACCGATGAGGATGAACCGAAATTGCTCGATTTTGGCATCGCCAAGATGCTCGACTTGAGCTCCAACGCCACGATGACGGGTACGCAGATGCTCACGCCGGATTACGCCAGTCCGGAACAAGTGACCGGCGGTCCGGTGACTACGGCCACCGATATCTACTCCTCCGGGGCCGTTCTCTACAAACTGTTGACCGGCGTCTCTCCGCACCGGTTTCAGGGCGATTCCGTGGAAGCGATCACTTCGGCGATCTGCACCGGGAGGATTCTACCGCCCAGCAAGCTGGCGCCGGCACTGAAAGGTGATCTCGACATCATTCTGATGAAGGCCCTGCGCAAGGAGCCGCAGGAGCGCTACGCGACCATCGAACAGTTTGCCGACGACCTGCAGAGCTATCTGGAATCCGGTCCGATTTCCGCGCGCAGAGGCGAAACCTGGTATCGGGTGCGCAAACTTCTGCGGCGGCATTGGGTGTCGGCGGTGGCCACCGCGCTGGTGATCGCGAGCCTCTCCGCCGGACTATACGCAGCCAACCGGCAGCGTGTGATCGCCGAACGCAGGTTCGATCAACTGCGACAATTGTCCCGACGGGTTATCGATCTCGATGGCACGATCCGGACGCTGCCGGGTTCCGTCGCAGCCCGTCAACGGCTGGTGGCGGCGTCGCTTGAATACCTCGAGGGTCTCTCTCATGAAGCCAGTGGAAATATGGATCTGGCCCAGGAAACCGCCGACGGTTATTGGCGCATGGCGCGCATTCTCGGCGTCAACGGCGAGTTCAATCTGGGAGATCACGCGAAGGCGGAGGAGAATCTTCAG
Organism: Bryobacteraceae bacterium; assembly: GCA_035308605.1. GTDB lineage: Bacteria > Acidobacteriota > Terriglobia > Bryobacterales > Bryobacteraceae > Palsa-187. Next base: position 6,772 of record DATGGL010000146.1, on the reverse strand, counting down.
AAGGCCGACCGGTTGATCGAAACCGTGCTTGCGCACCGCCCCGGGGACCGCAACGCGCTGCTCCGCTCCGCGGTGATCGCTCAGGATCGCATGATGCTGGCGGACGCAGAGCAGCGGCGTGCCGATACTCTCGCCCATGCGAGTAAGGCGGTTGGACGCGTCGAGACCTTCCTGAGCAGGGAGGATCCTCAGCATCCGGTACGCCTCGAAGGCTTCCTGCGCGCGGGGGAAGCCCGCCAGTCGGAACGTATTGCCGCTGCCGGTCTGTTGTCGAATATCGCGCTGGCCTACGTCAACATGCATCTCTACTCGGATGGCGCCCGCTATGCCCGGCGCGCTGTGGAGCTCTCCCGCTCGGTTAATTCTTTGGACTATAGCGCTCACGCGCTGGGCATTCTAGCCAACGCCCTTCGTTACCAGGGCGACCTGGAGAATGCACTCAGTACCATCCGGGAGGCGCGGCAGGTCTCCGAGAAGACCACGTACGCGAGCGAAACCACGCGCTTTTTCAATCTCTATGGCCTGGTGCTTCGGGAGGGCCTCATTCTAGGCGAAGCCGACGCCGTCAACCTTGACCGGCCCGCTGAAGCCATTGAGCGATTCGAAACGGCACTGAAAATTACCGAGGAAGCGGCCAGCAAGGATCCGCATGATTCGGCCAGTCGCGGTCGCGTGGGCACGTCGGCGCGGGGATTGGGCGATCTCTTGCGCGACCGCGATCCACGGCGCGCGGTGAGCGTCTTCGATTTGGGTATCCAGCGGCTCAGAGAGGCGGGAAATAGTCTGAACTCGCAGCGCGAGCTGGCCACGCTTCTGGCGAAGTCGTCCTATCCGCTGCGCAGGTTGGAGCGCCGCGCGGACGCCAAAGCCCGGATCGATGCCGCGCTGGGAATTCTGAAGGAGACTAAGGATTACCCGTCGGAGCGCATCCGGCTCGCCAGTCAATCCTACTGGGCTGCCTGTGCGCTCGCGGACTACGATGCCGAAGCGGGCAATCTCGATCGCGCTCTCGCGACCTACGAGCAACTGCTCAACGCGGTGATGGCCACCGACCCGGAACCCCTTAAGGACTTGCGGGATGCCCCCAGAATGTCCCGCATCTATGAGGCCCTCGGCGACTTATACAGCCGTACCGGCAACCCGGCTAAAGCCGCCGTGATGAACTCGCACAGGCTGGACCTGTGGCGGCATTGGCAGGTGGAATTGCCCGATAACCCCTTTGTTCGTCGACAACTTAGCGCCGCCAACCCATCGCGTTGAATTTCGCCGCTAAAATTTCCTCGCGATTACGCAGGAGTAGATATTAGGACGATTACGCAGGAATCGATATCAAGAGAGGCGCAGCCATGCAAATAACAAAACTGCTGCACCGCGTCGAAGCGGGCGATCGGGACGCACTGGACGTTGTGATCCCACTGGTATACGAGGAACTGAAGAAATTAGCAAGGTCTCACCTGCGCCGTGAGGCGCGGGCGGTCCCCTTGCAAACCACGGCTCTGGTGCATGAAGCCTTCTTGAAGCTCGCCGGAAGCCGCCACCCTTCCTATGAAAACCGCGCGCACTTCTACGGGATCGCCTCCAGGCTCATGCGGCAGGTACTCGTCGACACAGCCCGCGCCAGGGCCGCCGAAAAACGGGATGCCGCCAAAGAGGTCGCACTCGCCGATGTTCCCGACTGGGGGCCGCAGCCCGACCGGTCCCTGTTGGCTCTGGACGATGCGTTGCAACTGCTCGAAAAGACGGATGCGTTGAAAGCGCAACTTATCGAAATGCGGTACTTCGGAGGTATGACGGCAGAAGAAACCGCGACCGCGCTATCCAAGCCCGTGCACATTGTGCGCCGCGAACTTCGTCTGGCCCAAGCGTGGCTGCGCAAGGAGATGGCAGCGGAAAATTCACCAGCCGAACTCGCCGCCTGCCCGTGAGTCGTGATTCTCAAACGGGCAGGCAGGCCTTCGCGCGGCGGCTACTCCGAGGTTGTCGGATCGATCACGGAACGAATCTCAGAGATCCGGTTGGCCGGAAATCCGGCCCGGCGGGCATGCTCCCGAATAGCCTCCTCGCCTGGCGCTATGTAAACGCAGTAGACTCTGTCGTCGGTGACGTAGCTCTGAACCCATTGGATCTTCGGGCCCATTTCCTGCAGAACGCCACACGACTTCTGCGATATCGCCTGAAGCTGCGGAGGCGACATCTTGCCGGCTCCCGGGATGTCTCTCTCAATGACAAACTTTGGCATTGTTAATTCCCCTTTCTGAACTCACTTAGACCTGCGGAAATTAAGGTTGAACCTGAACACCGCACCTTCGGCGCGTTTAGCATCGGTACGAGGGAGGAGCATGCTTCCGGCCCCAGACGATGGACATTCGCGGCGCCAGAACGACGACGTCAGGGTCGTCGATAGCCTCCTGCATATCGTGAAGAATCCGCCCCAGGCGATCGGGACTCACCAGGTCCGCATTGAGGAACATCGGTCCGGCTTCCTCGACGCTCCACTTCAACAGGACGCGATTCTCTCCTCGGACGAGCGCCGGCTGGTGAATCTCCATGTCGAGGTCGCAAAAGCCGGCATCTTGCACCATGTGGTACAGATTGTTCGCCAGCGAATAATTGACGCCGAGCAGAGGGCCGAGCCGGCCGAACAGGTCGGCGAACGCGTCCAGGGCGGTGGGCGGGACGCTTTTGGCCGATCTCAGATCACCATCTTCGACGACCAGGATCCCTCCCGGTTTGAGCACCGCGCGCATCTCCCGCAGGCAGGCCGATGGATCAGGCAGGTGCAGAAGCAGAAATCGGCAGTAAGCGATGTCGAAGGAATGGCGGCGTAGGCCGGTTTCACAGGCGCTCGCCTCCACAAACGATGTATTGGCTAAGCCCTCGCACAATTCCCGGGCTTGCTCGATCTGCTGACCGTTTATGTCGATGCCCGTGACGCTGCCGGAGGGCCCGACCATTCCAGCCAGCATCCGGCTGGCGACACCGACGCCACAGCCGAAATCGGCTACCTTCATTCCCGCCGTCAGCCCCGCCTTTACCAGGGCGCGGCGGCCGGCGGGAGCGTAAATATTGTGAAGGACGTGAAGGCGGCGAACCGCAGCCTGGCCGGTCGCCAGGGCGTAATCAGCCGCGAAGGTCGAGATGTTCAATTGCATATTCTCCTCCTGATGTATGCAGGGTTACCCATAACCTCTCCTGCGTAATCGAAGGGAATAATTGAATGACGCCGGGGCGACCCGTGTCGTAGCTGTTCCGGGAAGAATAGTTCCCGACGTTTTCAGCCTGCCACTGGCGTTGGGCTGGTGGCCGATGCGCGTTGTCGCGCAAGTTCGCGCCGAAGCTTTTCGTTCTCTTCCTCCAGCTCGGTCATCCTCTTCTCCAAAGGCGCCAGAGCTTCTTGAATCTGCTCCTCGGTGAAACGCGGCGTGATGTGTTGCTGGCAATTCCAATCGAATGCCTCAACTCGAATCACATACACGCGCTCGACGACGGCTTTGTAATCTGAATCCCGGAGTTTCTTTATCCAGTCCTGCGCAGCCTCGCCTTCGAGGACTTGCACGTGTCCCAGGATCTTGAGCCGCGCCTGTTGAGGATAATCGACCAGGATCAAAGCCACGCGATCGTCGGTCATCAGATTGCCGGTGCTGATGAACTGCCGATTGCCCCGGAAGTCAGCAAAAGCGATAGTGCGCTCGTCGACGACCTTCAGAAAGCCCTTGGGACCACCGCGGTGCTGAATATATGGCCACCCCGATGCCCCGACGCTCGCCATGTAGAAGCTGTCGCGCTCCTTCAAGAATTGTTCTTCGTCCGGGCCGAGACGATCTTGCGAAATTCCCGCCGCCTCCACCCTTGCGTATTGGCGGCGGCTACCGTACCGTTCCTGAAGCTGCTTTATGACCGGCGTGAAGATCAATGATCCAAAAGTTTGCGCCATCGTCCTTGCCTCGCTCCGGACGCGGAACGCGCGCCGGTCGTACACACATCAGATTCACGGGCTCTCAATTGGTTGCCAAAATCTCGACGCGCACCCGGCGCGCGTATACCGCCAACGGCACACAAATTCAGCCCACACTGTGAGAGACTATCTCGCGGACGAGGACCGTAAAGGTCCGCTAGAGGAGTCTTATGAGCATGATCAGCCGTTTCGCGGTTGGAGCGGCTTTCGGGGTTGGCCTCGGGATGTTCGCCGGAGATTCGCCGCGCACTCTGGACGCGTATCTGGGCTCGACACCGAAACTGGATGGCGTGATCTCACCCGGGGAGTGGGATGATGCCGTCTCGTTCACTGGCGTCTCCGACTGGGTTCCGGCATTCACCAAGACAACGGATCCTAAAGACCTCTCCCTTCGAGGCTGGGTGAAGCACGATGGGAAGCGCATCTACTTCGCGTTTGACGTTACCGATGACGTGCTCTATGGCATCGATACCCCGCGCTGGCTGCCCGACAATAACCCGCGCGCGCACGAACTCACCCGGCAGGGTTACCCATGGTTCGGCGACGAGATGGAATTGCTGATCAACGCGTCAAACCGATGGACCGGCGCTCAAAATTCGACCGGCGACGGATCGTCCTGGCAGATGGTCTGCAACCTTACCAAATCCCGGTTGCACGGGGTCGGCGTGGGAGGTCTGCTCGAAGGCGAGCCGCGCACTAGCCAGAAAGCCTGGGACACTTATCAGAAGTGGATTCTGAGCGGGGCGCAGGAATGCGTTGCCAAGCCGAAGCCAGGCGGCAAGGGATACGTGATCGAGTGGGCCGCGGCCTTCGATCCGTGCCTGGAAGTAGAGCCTGGCGTATTCTATTCGACCTCGATGGGCGACCGTCAGATGGGCTTGAATATCGCCATCGGCGACCTGGACGAAAAGGAGAAAGGCGCGGGCAACTTCGGCAACTTCCGGCACGAGGACTGGTTCACAGCTCGCGACGCGGCAACCAAGACGCAACTGCGGTATTTCGGAAGCCTGTGGATGCGGACTCAAAAGAAGAAATGAAGGAGGCGTCATGGACGCGAACGATCGTAGTCTCGGAATGGACCGCAAGATCAGCCGGCGCGATTTTGTCAACGGCGTCAGCGCGAGCGCGGCCTGTGCGTTGCTGCTGCCGAAATGGGCGCAGGCTCAGGAATTCGCGCCGGAACAGGCGCCGGATTATTATCCGCCCGCACAAACCGGGATGCGCGGCGACCACGCCGGATCCTTCGAAGCGGCTCATCAACTTCGCGATCGAAAGACAGTGGACCTGTCGAGCGTCACGCACACTAATGAAACGTACGATCTGGTGGTGGTCGGCGGCGGCCTGAGCGGTCTTGGCGCAGGCTATTTCTTTCTGAAGAACGCAGGGCGAACCGCGCGCATCCTGATTCTGGACAATCACGACGATTTCGGCGGCCACGCCAAGCGTAACGAATTCCGTCACGACGGCCGGCTGATGGCGATCAACGGCGGCACGCTCAACATCGAAAATATCGGCCGGTATAACGAAGTCGTAAAGAGCCTCTTTCACGAAATCGGCGTCGACACGGAGCAGTATCAGAAGAACAACACCGGCAACCGCGAACTGTATCGTTCTTTGGGTCTCGGGTCCGCCTACTTTTTCGATAAGGAAACCTGGGGAGCAGACAAGCTCGTCGTGCGCCCGGCGCCCTCCGGCGGCGGACGTGGGCGCTTCGGGATGACGCCGGAATATGTCTCGCGGATGCCAATCTCCGAGAAAGCGCGTCAAGACCTGCTGCGGATCTACGACAAAGATCAGCCGGACTATATGTCCGGCCAAACCTCGGCGGAGAAAAAACTCAAGCTCGCAAAAATGAGTTACCAGGACTTCCTGTTGAAGGTGGCGAACGTTGATCCCCAGGTTGTCTGGTTCTTCCAGCATTTTGGCGAAGGAAATTTTTGTGTCGGCGCCGACGCTACCCCGGCGTTCTTCGCCTGGATGCAAGGCCAGCCGGGGTTCAGCGGACTGGGACTCGAACCCTCGCCCAGCGGAGTGCTGGAGCAATTGCCAGGTACCCAGCACGGCCGGCAAATGGAAGGGGGCGGTCCCGCGGTACATTTTCCGGACGGCAATGCCACCGTCGCGCGTTTGTTGGTTCGATGGATGATCCCGGATGCGCTTCCAGGCAAAACACAGGAAGACTCCGGCGCCGCGCGAGTTAACTATGCAGTGCTCGATCGCGCCAACCAGCCTGCGAGAATTCGCCTCAACAGCACGGTGATGAACGTCCGCCACGACGGCAGCCCGGATCGCGCCAAGGAAGTAATCGTCACTTATTCGCGCGGCGGGAAACTGTACGACGTGCGCGCTCGAGGTTGCGTGATGGCCTGCTGGAACATGTTCATTCCGTACCTTGTGCCTGAGCTCGCGGCCAAACAGAAAGAGGCGCTGGCCTACGCAGTGAAAGGCCCAATTGTCTACACGAGTGTTGGGGTAAGAAACTGGGCTGCCTGGCAGAAGCTCGGCATCGCAAATGTTAACGCCCCTTCGATGTTTCACCCGAGTGTGTCGTTAACCGAAGCGGCGACGCTCGGGGAACTGCAGCATCCGCAGTCGCCTGAGGAACCCATCGCGCTGCATCTGACGAAGGTGCCAACTGTCCCCGGCAAACCGCGGCAGGAGCAGCATCGGCTGGGACGGGCGGAACTTCTGGCCACATCGTTCGATACATTTGAGCGAAAAATTCGCGATCAGCTCGCGCGCACTCTCGGAGGCGGGGGATTCGATCCAGCGCGAGACATTGTTGCGATTACAGTGAATCGTTGGCCGCACGGATAT
>DATGGL010000145.1:0-18299 GCA_035308605.1 Bryobacteraceae bacterium | reverse complement strand
CGGCCCGGGCGCCAAGATCGCCGCGGCCAAACCGGTCCAGTGCCTTCCGCAAGCCCCGCAGCGGCAACGTCAAATAGAAAGCCAGCGCGTAACACAGCAGCGCGGCAATGGCGAGGACGCTTAAATGCGCTGGATGCAGGTTAGAGAAAAACAGGTGATTCGCATCGATCACCATAAAAAAGCAATACTTGCCATCGCGGGAAAATCGCGCGAATGTCGTCCCGCCACGGCCCGAGAACGGAAAGCGCGACCACGATCGAGCCTCCTTGACTAGTTCCCCGTAGCTTGCCCCGCTGAGCAGATCCGTGCCGCCCGCATCCGTGAAGATAACTTCGCTCGCCCGCGTGGTCCGCTTGAACCGCGTCAGAGCTTCATCCAGAGCCGGACGGCCCCCCGATTCCCAGGCATGCCGCGCCTCGGACATTTCCAGGCTCAGGACCATCGAAAACGGAGCTTGCCGGACTGCCGAATAAGGGTTGTAACTCAAAGCTGAAATAATGATCGTCGCCGCGAGTGTGATGATCAGTGTCACGCCAAACCAGGCCAGGATTTTCGCCGACAGCGATCTCACGACGCGGCCTCGCTTTGGCCTGGCGCTTCATCCGCTATTTCCTGCGTGGAGCTGCAGAATTGATAGCCAACGCCGCGTACCGTCTTGATCAGGACACGCTCGGTCTCCAATTTACGGCGCAGATGACTGACGTGCATGTCGATCGAGCGGTCAAACGGAGTCGCCTTGCGGTTGTACATGCTCTCCATCAGGGCGTCGCGCGAGACCACATTTCCCGCCGACCGGACCAGCGTGTCGAGGATGTCGAATTCCAGCGTGGTCATTTCAATGGGCCGCTGGTCGCAGAATACTTCGCGCGTCCCCGGGTCGACGACGACGCCGTTGACTTCGATCCGTCCTTTGGCCTGAACCTGCACGCGGCGCAGGACGGCCCGAATGCGGGCGAGCAGCTCGCGCGGGTTAAATGGCTTTGCGAGATAATCGTCCGCGCCCAGATCGAGGCCGACAATGCGATCCTCGTCCTCGCCGCGCGCGGTCAGCATGAGCACGGGAACGCGGCTGCGGGTTCGCAATCGCTTGAGTAATGAGAAGCCGTCCAGGCCTGGCAACATCAGGTCCAGCACCACCAGATCGAAACCGCCGCCCGCAGCCAGATCGAGTCCGCGGGCGCCGTTATGTTCAGGCGTGACGCGAAATCCCTCGCGCTCCAGGAACTCCTGGAGCAGGGCGCACAGCTCGGTGTCGTCATCGACGATGAGGACCCGCATCGAATTAAGGATACAGAATATAAAGATGCTTACGGCGATTACACGCGGCGTTGGGCCCACCTTCGGCGATTGCAATCTCGAGTTCCTGGCCCGGCAGCCGATTGACGTGGCCCGAGCGATGGAGCAGCATCGTGCTTACGAAGACTGCCTTAGAGAACTCGGTCTGAGTCTCGTATCGCTCCCCGCAAACCCCGAGTTTCCAGACGGTTTGTTCGTCGAAGATCCGGCGATCGTGCTCGACGAGATCGCGATCGTTTGCCGCATGGGCGCGGAAGTCCGGCGCAAAGAGGCCGCGAGTCTGGCGGAAGCGGTCGCCAGGTTTCGGCCTCTCAAATGGCTGGAAGCGCCGGGTACCCTTGAAGGCGGCGATGTGGTGCGCATCGGGAAGACGCTCTACGTCGGCGTTTCGCCGCGAAGCAATCGCGAGGGTTCCGAGCAGCTCGCGGAGCTGATCGGGCCCTACGGCTATCGAGTGGCGCCCGTCATCGTGAGCGGATGCATGCACTTGAAATCGGCTTGTTGCTGGATCGGAGAAGATACGGTCCTCGCGAACCGCGAGTGGATGGAGCCGGGCGCGTTCGCCGATTTCCGGATTCTCGATGTGCCGGAACCCTGGGCTGCCGATGTGCTGCGCGTCGGCGAGACAGTCATTGTTCCTGCCTCGTTTCCCCGGACGCGGGATTTGCTCGAAAAGTCCGGATTTCGGACGCGCGCACTCGACGTTTCAGAACTTCAGAAAGCGGAGGCTGGCGTCACATGCATGAGTCTGATCTTTGAAGCGTCATCGGCCCGGTGAACTGAGGGCGAATCGCAGCGCGGCCATACGCGCTTCCGACCCCGTGAACATATCGTTGGGAAAGCGGCGAAACGCCAGAATGTCGCTGTAAATCACTGCGGGACGGTCGAAGTTGAGGCCCATGCCCGCCAGATATTGCAACCGCATGCTCATGTCGTCGTTGATTTGAGCATTTTGGAGCCACGGTGTCAGATCGGACGCTCTGCCGGCGTACGTCGTGAGCAGATCAAGCGGAGACCGAAAAGCGACCAGACTCATCGATTCAGACACGCGCGCGTTTTCGGGAGCGGTCCACCGGGCATCCAAAGCGTCCAGGTCAATCTTCATCGGCTCCGCTTGCCCCAGCAGGACGGTGTCGTATCCTTCGCCATTGATGTCATTGCCCCAGACCGTGCCGTTCGGGAACACATTGAAGAATGTCGCCAGTTCGCTTTTCACGGTTTCCGGATCGCTTTCATACAACGGCACCCATTGAGTCACGATGCCGCCCGGATTCAGATGCTGCTTCACAACCTCGAAGTATTCTTTCGAGTAGAGCGAAGAGGTACCTTTCACCCACGGATGAATTGGATCGGACGTGATGATGTCGAACTTATCCTTAGAAGTCAGGATGAAGTGACGGGCGTCGTCGTAGAAAATTTGAGTGCGCGGGTCGTTGAGTACGTTGTGGTTTTCGTTTGAAAAATACTTGGTTGCCGCGGGTGGAACCAGCGGTTCCAGTTCGCAGATCGTAATTTTTTGAACGGTGGGGTGCACGACGAACGTCCCGGCCGTCACGCCTGCGCCGAACCCGACAATCAAAACCGACTGCGGATTGCGATGGAGCAGCGCCGGAAGATGCCCCAGCATGCGCTGCAATCGCATATCGTACGGTTCCGTGGACGCCTCCACTTTTCCGCTGACATGGAAATAGTGCTTTCCGTCCGGCAGTTCCGAAATCGCCACCGAAGAGTTGCGGCCTTCGCCGACATAGAGCGCCCGGCCCGCATTGGTCTGAAATGACATCCGCCGTCCGTAGGCGACAGCCAGCCATGGAACCTCCGCGACGTCGACGATCATCCAGACGGCAACCAGCATGGCCGCGATTAATCCCAGGACAGCAGTTTTTCGCAGCGAGTTCCGCAGGGGCACGAATACGATCAGCGCGGACACGGCCGCCAGCGCGATCAGCAATCGCTGGCAATCCTGCGAGCCGATCCAGGGGATCAGCACGATGCTGAACGCGACGGCTCCGATGATTCCGCCGATGGTGTTCGCCGCGTATACTTCGCCGACCAGTTTGCCCGAGTCCTCGCCAGTCTTCGCCGCAGCGGCAAGCGCAAAGGGAAAACTTGCGCCCCATAGACACGCCGCCGGAAAGACCGCCCACAGGCAGCGCATCAGGTCGACCTGAAAATTGAACCAGGGGCTTTTGGCAAGCAGGGGATTGACGGGCCAGTTGGGCAGCGAGACGGCTAGCGTGTATGCGCTCCAGGCGATGGCCGCTGCGAGCAGCAACTGGCACACTCCTAAGGCGATCCGAGGGTGCCTGGTCCGTCCGGAGACTTGCGAGGCGAGTGCGCTCCCGATTCCCAGGCCGACCAGAAACACAGCCAGGATGATCGAAAACGTGTACACCGTCGCGCCGATCATCAGGCCCAACAAACGGGTCCAGATTACCTCGGCTCCGAGCGCCGACATCCCGGACAGCGCGATGGCGATGTAGATCGAGCGCGCCGGAACCGGCGCATCGCCACGTGGGACGTCTCGCGTGACGTCCGCGGACGGCGAATAAGCCGTGCTTTCGGCCAGTCGATACGCGACCAGGGCCACGGCCGCGTTGATCGCGACCGCGACAAACGTCGCCGTCCGCATATCGTAGACGCGCAGCAGATAAAAACCGGCGAGCAGGCAGCCGAATACGGCGCCCGCGATGTTGCCTCCGTAGAAAAAACCCAGCCAGGAGATGCCTCGGGGCGTGGTCTCGATCCAGCGCGCAATCGCCGGCAGGGAAGCGCCCATCAACAGCGTCGGAGGCAGCAGACAGATTCCGGCGAGGATTGCCCGCACCAGAATTCCCCACAGCCCGTGACCGGCGATGGCGGCATAAACGGAATCCAGCATCGGAACCCCAAACAGAATGACGAGGCCAAAAATCCCGATTCCGGCTTCAATAACCGCGTAAACGCGCAGAGGATGCTCACGCGAGGAGACGTAGCGAGGCAGCAGCACACTTCCCAGGCACATCCCGCCCATGTAAGTTCCCAACAACACTCCCAGAGACACGGCGGAAGACCCAATCACCAATTGCAGCAACTGAAACCAGACGACCTCATAAATCAGCGCCGCGCATCCGCTCCCGACGAATAGAATCAGCAATAAGGGAAGAAAGCGGCGGGAAACGGGTTCGGCGATTTCAGCGGGAGCCGGCGCGGGAGCCTTCAGCGAAGGGGTCTTCAACTTCTGTTTCGACATGTGGCCAGCACCGAATGATACCGCGCGTCGCGAAGGACATTCAAACCATGTATATTCAAGGCGCGAGACGCAATTTCCCCGCGATCAAACTGAAATGAGCCTGCCTTATCGCGAGCGCCTGCGCCTGGCTTGGGAACTGACGTGGCCGCTGGCGCTGATCGATCTCGTTTTCGTTCTGCTCATTCATGGCGTGTTCAATACGAAGGGAGAAACCGCGGATTCGGTGTGGGCCGTCGCGTCTTTTTTCGCAGTTTCGCCCTGGATCGTCAGGCGCGGGCTTCGTCTTTCGTACGGCTCGGCGAAGTTCGAAGTGGTCCGGCGCGCGAATCGGGAGGCTGTGCTGAGTTATCAGGAGAGCCTCAAAGTGATGTGGCTGCTCGCGTGGCGGACCTTGGCGCTGTCCCTGGTAGCGTTGCTGGCGGTATCGTTGCTCTTCTCGGCAATGCGGTCGAATTTTCGGGTCAACACCGAAAGCGCCCTCTGGAACAACCTGGGATTGAGTGCGATTGACGCCGTGTCCAGTCTGGTTTTCACCCCATTTCTGATTCCCGGAATGTTGCGTAAACGCTACCGCGGCTTTCACTTGGAGCTGGTGATGAAGCCCGTTCCGGCGGCCCGTAACCGTGGGCGCACGAAACTTTGACCTTATGTTTAGCGTCAGTTATAGTAGGTGGTCAAGGTTTCTGGCCAATTGGCCGATGAAACATTAGTAGAGGATTATGGAGATTCTGGGCGATAGAAAATTCGTCGAGGTCCCCGGGTCAACGACCCACGAACTACCTCCGCTGCTGGTTCGCATGGCACCCGATGTGAAGCGGCTTGACAAGGTCATGGGCATGGCCAATGACCTGATTGACCAGGAAGACATGTTTCCGGCGCAGCCTCTTACGGCCGAGGCGCAGGACCGCCGGAGAATGGATCTGGCGCTGAACCTGGTGGATCAGTACTTGGGATTCGTTCAGCACTGGCAATGGGGCAACAGCATCCTCGAATGGATCCGCCAGTGCGAAACCACTTTCGAAAATCGAATCGAACTGCGCAATCTGCTCAGCGCCGATGTCTGGCCTCACGCCGGCCGATCGAGTTTCGTTACGCTTCTTGAGGACAAGGACGTAAAGACGGGCGGCATCGGAATCGAGAAGGCGGTCGGCCTGCGGCTCACGTTTCGCGAGCCTCCGCCGCTACGGTGCTTCTCGAATCAGTTCCTCTTCTATCTGAATTCACCTGTGGCGAACACGGCGTATCACACGTGGGCCGGAATGACCCCGAGCCCCATCAGCGCGTTTCCGCCGGAGCGGTTCATGTTCAACGTCTTCAACATGAGCCTCGACTAATCTTCTCTGAAGCCCGCTCACGGGCGTTGGCAATTCAGTGCCCGGCACAGAGCCACGCGGGCAGCGAGTGGGTTCGCGGCGTGACTGGATTAAGTCGTGTGATCCAGGACGATCTTCCAGCCTGCGGCCGTCCTGGCGAAGACCAGCGTGTAGACGCCGCCAACTTCGCCCCCGGCCTCGGCCTTCCGTTCCAATCGCCAATGCCCGATGACATACGCATGGTCGATGCCGAGCATATGGACCTCCAGGTCCGAGAACGTCAAGTGCCCCATCGAAGAAACGGTCGGGTATCGGGTCTGGTAACGGACTCGAACTTCTTCCAGCCCGCGGGTGATTTTATCGCCCACGAAGACGGTCTTCGAATCGTAACCTTGCAGAAATGTTTCCGTGTCGCCGCGATTCCAGGCGGTCTGCTGGCGATACAGAACAGCCTTGATGGCGGCTTCAGGTCCCGCCTTCACAGCGGCCTCCGGCCGTGGTGTTTGCCCGTAAATTGTAACCGCCGCGAAAAATATAACTATTTTCGATATCATGGCTATGATGGTCCAGCGGGATTCCGTGTACAGCCCGCCCGTTTCGCTCTCCAGATTATCTGAAATCGAATCGGTATTGGGCGAAGCGATCCGCGGCAAGGCGGAGGTGGTGCGCCTGGCGCTCGCGTGCCTGCTGGCGCGCGGCCATCTGTTGATCGAAGACGTCCCTGGAGTCGGAAAAACTACGCTGGCCCAAGCGCTTGCGCGCAGCGTCCGGTCCAACTTTCACCGCTTGCAATTTACCTCGGACATGCTGCCCAGCGACGTTCTGGGCGTGACCATCTACAACGCGCACACCCAGGAATTCGAGTTCAAACAGGGCCCGATCTTCACGAATTTCCTTCTCGCCGACGAGATCAATCGCGCGACGCCGAAAACGCAATCCGCGCTGCTGGAAGCGATGAATGAGCTGCAGGTAACCATCGACGGACGGTCCTGGCCGCTTTCTCAGCCGTTCATGGTGATTGCCACCCAAAATCCAGTGGAGCATCACGGAACATATCCTCTTCCCGAGTCCCAGCTCGACCGGTTCTTGATGCGGATTCGCATCGGCTATCCCGGTCCGGATGCCGAGCGGGAGATCGTACGCCAGGCCGCGCCCGGCGGGCAGGAGGTGGTCCGGCCCGTGATCTCCGGCGCCGAATTGGCCACGCTTCAGGAAACCGTGGCTCAGGTGAGCGTGGATGAGACCATGATCGACTACATGCTGGCCATCGTGGAACGGACACGCACGCACGAATCCCTGGCGATGGGCGTGAGCCCGCGCGGCTCCCAGGCTCTGTATCGCGCGACCCAGGCGCTGGCCGCCGTGGAAGGCCGCGACTACGTTACGCCGGATGACGTGAAACGAATGGTGGTACCGGTGTTTGCGCATCGCGTGGTGGTGAACACGCGCATCGCCATCGCACAGCGATCCGCGGAAGTCGCGGAAAAGATCCTGGGCGAGATCCTCACGCTGGTGGACGTTCCACTGTAAAAAACCTACAAATGAAAACTGCAATCGTTGGCCTGCCAATGGTGGGCAAGACCAGTCTGTTTACGATTCTGACCGGCGTGCATGAATCCGCCCGCGTGGGATCGCTCGAAGCGCGCGTGGGCGTGACGAAGGTACCAGATGAACGCCTGGATGCGCTGGCGAAGATTTTCGATCCGCCGAAGATCACCCACGCGACGGTCGAGTACCTGGATTTTCCGGCCATCTCCAAAGAATCGTTGCGCGATCCCAGCTATCTGGCCAGCTTGCGCGTGGTCGATGCCATGGCGCATGTCCTTCGAGTGTTCGACAGTGACACGGTCCCGCACGAAAAAGGCTCGGTCGATGCGATGCGGGACTTTGAAGACGTCGAGATGGAATTGATCCTGAGCGATCTCGTAGTCGTCGAAAAGCGCATGGAGCGCCTGGACAAAGAGCGGAAAAAGATCAAGAATCCGGAGTTCGACAAAGAGTTCGCGCTGCTTGAAAAGCTGAAAGTGGAGCTGGAGGCGAATCGCGCGCTTCGCGGCCTCGATTTTAGCGACGAAGACGAGAAACGGATTCGCGGCTTCCAGTTTTTATCGCAGAAGCCGATGCTGTGCGTGTTGAACCTCGGGGAGAAAGACGCGCCGCGGCTGCATGAAATCGAGCAGCAGTATCGCAATGGACCGTTTGCCGGGCGCGCTCATACCGCGGTGACGGCTATTTGTGGAAAGATCGAAGCGGAACTGGCGGAGGTTTCCGCCGAAGAAGCGCGCGATTACATGACCAGCTACGGCCTGACCGAGGGCGGCCTCGAAAGACTGATTTCCGCCACTTACTCGCTGTTGGGCCTGATGTCATTCCTGACTGCCGGGGAAACGGAAGTGCGCGCGTGGACGATTCCCATGAACAGTCCGGCCGTGAAGGCTGCCGGCGCGATCCACAGCGATTTCGAGAAGAAATTCATTCGGGCCGAAGTGGTGAACTGGAAGGCTCTGATCGAGCACGACGGCTATCCCGGCGTCCGCGACAAAGGCCTGCTGCGGCTGGAAGGGAAAGAGTACATCGTCAAAGACGGCGACGTGCTTGTTATACGGCACAGTTAACCGCAGATAAACGCCGATGCACGCAGATTCATCCATTATTTTTATCTGCGTTTATCGGCGTTTATCTGCGGCCAGACTCTTTACCGCCCGCCGCCGATTTCCAGGATGGTTCCGGTTACGTAGGATGCCGCCGGGGACAACAGCCATAGAACACCAGCGGCGACTTCTTCGGCCGTCCCAGGTCGACCCATCGGGATAGTTGGCGCCATGCGTTTCAAACGATCGGGCGCACCGCTGCGGACGTGGATTTCGGTATCGACCAAGCCCGGCGCGACTGCGTTCACGCGAATCCCTTCGGCCGCAACTTCGCGTGCGAGTCCTCGGGTGAAGCTCTCCACCGCACCCTTCGAAGCCGCATAGTGCACCCACTCGCCGACACCTCCAATGCGCGCGGCCAGGGAAGATAGGTTGACGATACCTCCGCCCGTTCCTCCGAGTTTCGTCGACATACGCTTCACGGCCTCCCGGGCGCACAACATCGTGCCCGTGACATTGACGTCCAGCACGGCTTTAATCGCTTGCATCGTGAGCGCTTCGACGCGCGTAATCCCTCCGGTAACCCCAGCGTTGTTGACTAACCCGCGAATCGGCCCCAGTTCCCGTTCGGCGGTTTCAAACAATCGAAGGACGTCGGCTTCAACGCTCACATCCGCCTGAATCGCAACGGCGCGTCCACCAGCGGACACGATGCGGTCCACAACTCCTTCCGCTCCGCCGCGATCGCTCGCGAAGTTGACCGCGACGGCGAATCCTTGCTCGGCGGCGGAAGTCGCGACCGCCGCACCGATTCCACGGCTTGCGCCGGTGACGATAAGGGATCCTTCAATCATGCTCTACAGCGCTCCGACTCGCCTTCAGCCCGCGCTCGAAGAGCAGGCTATCGATGCAATTGCCAGCGTCCGATCCGCAAACGTGTACGATTTCCGGCGCAGCGCTTCCCACGATGCAGGTCACGTCGGCGGGAGTCGCTTCGACATAGATCAATCGCAAGTAGGATAACGGGTCGGGAAAGCTCAGGAAAAATATCCTGTCCGGGTTGCGCTGCACCGAGCTTGGACGCGGGTCTTCCGTGATCAGTGACTGAATCGCACGCGGGATTTCTTCACAGGCTGGCAGCGCCCATCGGTTTCGAACCGACAGCGAGTGGTAGGTGAACAGCGTCAGGTCCGGACGGCGCCGGATGAGACCGCCATAGATCAGCGGTGAAAAAACCACCGCGTCCTGCGGCAGTTTCGAGGAAACGCTTTCCACCATCTGGGTCACAGTTGGAGCTTTCGCGGCGATTCGCACTTGGGGGGCGTAGTTCATCGCCGCAGCGCACAAAACGATCAGGCAGGCAATTTCGACAAGACGGCGACGCACATTCCGCACGGCGGCGGCGGACAGTATGGCCAGGAAAGGAAGCGCGTAGATGAAATAATACGGGTTTTTTCTACCTACAAGCATCGCCAGCCCGAGCAGGGGCACGAATGCAATTGCGATCAGAGGCAGCCGCTCGCGTCGGGAGGCGCGAATGATCGCCACCGCCGGAAGCACGACGAACGCGACGGCCTGCGTCGCGGCCTCCAGGCCCGTGATCTGCGCCGCATACGCCCAATATCGCGTCCATTCCTTCAGGACCGATGAAGTCCATCCCTTACCCACGCCGCTGGTCACGAAATAACGTGCTGCGATGGACTGATAGTCGCGGAAATGCGCCGCCATCCATGCGAGTTGAGGTAGCGCCCCCAGCAATCCGCCGAGCGCGTAACGCAGTACGGATCGTATCCCGCAACGGTCGATCAAGATGAGCGCGCAGAGCGGGCCGATCCAGACAAAGAACGGATGGACACTCATCGCCAGTCCGCTAAAGGCCCCGGCCGCCAACGGCCAGCGCGCCGCCGCCGCGGCTACGGATGCCAGGGCGAGGGCGATCGCCAGCATGTCGGCACGCCCGTACCGCGCCGTGAGAAACCACATCGGCGTCAACATCAGCAATACCGGCGCGACGGCGGCGCCGGATCCCGCGAATACGCGAGCCGCGGCGAATACCGCGATCGCTGCCGCGAGCCCGAATAACAGGCTGGTCAGCCGGACTGTCGTTTCCGCCGGAAACGGCAAAACGCGCACAAAGGGAAACGTCACCGCGTTGAACACCAGTGCAGACGCGCGGCCTTCATGAAACGCCGCCCAACTGAATCCGTTGCCGCGCAGAGCCTCAAACGGAGCAAGGTAAACCCAGCTCTCGTCTTCGTAGTAGGCCGGATACGAAGTCAGTGCAACCGTTGCGGGAAAGACGAACAGCGCCAGGGCGGCGAGGAAAGATGGGCTCACCTTACTCGCCACCATGGTTCAGTGGCGTCCGATCTGGACGCAGGTGATGAGACCGGCGAGCAACAAGCACGTCCATGCGAACCAGTCGCCCATGCGTGTGTAGATTGTCAGATTGGACCGGTAATCGTAGGTTACGTCGGCGGCGAGCTGTTGATACGGCGGCGCCCGATAGATGACGCGGCCAGCCGGATCGACGGTCGTGGTGATTCCGTCATTGGTGGCTCGTAAGATCCAGCGGCGGTTCTCGGCAGCGCGCATTCTTACCAGGCTCAGGTGCTGTTCGCGGGCGGCGCTGTGGCCGAAATAGCCGTCGTTTGAAAGATTCACGAGTACTTCCGCCCCGCCGGCGGTGAACTGGCGGACCAGATCCGGGAAGGCGGATTCGTAGCAGATGAACGCGCCCAATCTGTGTCCGTTGACGGGGAATTCGACGATCCGTGTGCCCGACGCGAAGTCACCCGCCTCCTTGGTGATGCGATTCACCCAGCCAAATACGTCGGGGACGAACTCGCCGAAGGGTACAAGCTTGATCTTGTCGTAGCGCTCAATCAGCGCGCCCGACGGATCGTAGAGAAAAGCGGAATTTAACGGCGCCTGGGTCGCCGTGTAGGCAACGCCTCCGAACAGGAAATTCGATCGCTCGGATCGTGCAAGCTGCTCGACGTAAGCTCGGAACGCCGGGTCGCTCGGATAAAACGGAGCCGGAACTTCCGGCCAGATGATGAAATGCGGTCCCGGCGCGTGCGAAAGCAAAGCCAGGTCGCGCTCGACGCCGGCCAGCGACGCCTGGGTCCATTCCATTTCGGTGTCGATATTCGGCTGCACCAGCAAGGCATGCTGCGTGCCGCGATCGTCCGGCGGAGCCGCAGGTAAAACAAGCAACAGCGCGAGCGGCAGCAGCCAGAAAAGCTCGCGTCGCGGACGGCGCAGCAGCACCAGCGCGACCGCGCAGCCGAGCATGGCAAATACGAACGAAATTCCGTAAACACCCGTAATCGGCGCCAGGCGCATCCCGACAGGCATATCGATCCCGGCGTTTCCCAGATCGAGCCAGACGAATCCCAGCGGGCCATGCGTGCGTTCCAGGCCGGTCCACAGAGCCGCGACCGCGGGAATCGCCCAAGGCTTCGGCATAAGAAATCCGGCGAACGCGCAGAAGACGGCCATATGCAGGCCTTTCAGCACTGCGAACAAGACGAACGTTGCCCAACCACCCCAGCGCCCCAGGCCGCCATGAACTTCCAGGACGAACTGGATCCAGTAACAGACGCCAAACCAGAAGACGAAGCCCGCCGCCCAGCCTTCCAGAAAGCGCCGTTTCCACGAAAGCTCACGCGCGCACGTTACCAGGACCGGCGCCAGGGCAACGGGGGCGAGCCAGGTCAAATTAAAGCGCGGGAAGAGGAGGATCAGCAGGAATCCCGAGCAAAGCGCCAATACGGTATTCACGAATGCTGAGCCTGGTCGTTCACCAGATCGGCCATATAGGAGCTCCGTACCAGCGGCCCGCTGAAGACCATTTTGAATCCGATCGAGAGTCCATAATTGCGATATGCGTCGAACTGAGCGGGACTCACGTACTCGGCCACCCGCAGATTACGCCGTGTGGGCTGCAAATATTGCCCGAGCGTCGCCACGTCGACATTCGCGTCCCGCAGATCGCGCAGCAGCTCTTCAACCTCCGCGGGGCTTTCCCCGAGCCCCACCATCAGTCCTGACTTGGTAAGCGCCTGCGCCCGGTACTGCTTCGCAAATCGCAAGACCTCGAGCGATTGCCGGTAATCTGCTTGCGGCCGAACCTGCGCGTAGAGGCGCGCGACCGTTTCCATGTTGTGATTGAAAACGTCGGGTCCCGCATCCAGCACGCGGGCGACGGCATCCAGATTTCCGCAGAAGTCCGGCGTCAGGACTTCGATCCGGGCATCGGACAGAGCCCGTCGCACCTCTTCTACAGTCCGTGCAAAGTGATGAGACCCGCCGTCATCCAGGTCGTCGCGATTCACGCTCGTGATCACGACGTAGCGCAGCGCAAGACTGGCTGCCATGCGCGCGACGCTCGCCGGCTCGGCTGGATCGAGTGCGCCGGGGTGCTTCCGCTTCGGCACCGAACAAAACCGGCATCCGCGCGTGCAAAGATTGCCTAGGATCATGAACGTCGCGGCCCCGCGGCTGAAACATTCGTGCATGTTGGGGCAGCGCGCCGATTCGCAGACGGTATGCAGATTAAGCCGGCGCAGATCCGCCTTGAGCGCGTGGACCGATTCGAAGTTGGTTCCTGGCTTTCGCAGCCATTCAGGCAGTCTCGGACGCGGTTGCCCGATCTGGATCAGACCGCCCATTTAGAAAGTCTTCTTAATGGCCTTGTCGCCGGGAAATCCGGAGCCTTGCAGGTCTCCCCTGGTCTTGTTCACGGCAGTATCGGCAATCGGTCCGACAAACACGCGATACAATTCCGGCCGTTCCGGAATCTGCACGGCGATCGCCTTGAAGCCTTTTTTATGCAGTACGTCGAGCATAACGTCGGCTTCGGCCTTGGCCGTGGCCACCAATTGCAGGTACGTTTCGCCGCTGGATGGCGCCGCGCCACTAGCTGTCGCGGCGGGCGTCTGCTTCGCGGGCTTCGGAGGCTGCGCCTTGGGTGGAGGAGCCTTGATCGCCTCCGACTTCACAGGTTCGGGCTTGGGAGGCTCGCGCTTGGGCGTCTCCGTCTTTGGAGGTTCCGGCTTGGGAGGCTCAGGCTTCGGCTCTTCCTTGGGCGGGAGCTGCGCCGCGGTTTCCGTGGGAGGCGCGGTTGACGCCGGCGCGGAACCTTTCGGGTTCTCGCGAGGCGGGCCCTCGATGACGACGGGCTTCGAATCTTTGTGCGCCGCCACCACTTCCGGCGGGGCGACGGGATTTGAATTGCGTCCCACAATGTATCCCATCGTGAAGAACACGCCCAACAGCACCACCACGATAAAGAAAACGCTCAGTAGCTGGCGGTTGCCGAGGATCAATTCAAATTCGCCGTCTTCGTTTTTAGCCATCTGCAACTCCTACAAGGGGGAGAAATCGCTCGCCAGAAGGGAAGGGAAACATCCACCCGTGTTTGCCTAAGCGGTGCCGCCTGGCTCGGGCCCGGCGAGTTTCTTTAAAACTTGGCCTAATGAAGACAGTATATCCATCGGAAGGGGGAAAACAACAGTTGTGTTCTTTTCCGACCCGATCTCAACGAGTGTCTGCAGGTACCGAAGCTGAATTGCAGCAGGCTGGCGCGCCAGCGTTTCCGCGGCTTTCTCCAGGTTCGCGGCGGCGGACGCTTCGCCTTCGGCATGGATGATCTTCGCACGGCGCTCACGTTCTGCTTCTGCCTGGCGCCCGATCGCCCGGATCATCTGGTCCGGCAGATCCACCTGCTTCACTTCGACCAGCGCCACCTTCACGCCCCAAGGCCCCGTGTGCTGATCGAGCGCGGCCTGCAGTTTCACATTCAGCTTTTCGCGCTGGCTGAGCAAGTCGTCGAGCTCGACTTCGCCCAGCACGCTGCGCAGCGTCGTCTGCGAAAGCTGCGATGTCGCGTATAGGTAGTTCGAAACCTCCAGGACCGCTTTGATGGCATCCACGATGCGGAAATAAATTACAGCGTTGACTTTCACCGTGACATTGTCGCGGGTGACGACATCTTGCGCCGGAACTTCCATCGCTTCCGTTCGAAGAGACAAACGGACCAGGCGGTCAATGGGGCGGAACACGAGGATCACGCCCGGACCCTTCGGCTGCGTAAGCACGCGGCCCAGCCGGAAGATGACGCCGCGTTCATATTCGGCGAGAATCTTTATGCTGGACAAAAGATAGATCGCGATAATCACGACCACGATCATCGGCAACGAGAAGTCCATAACGCCTCCTGAACTGCATACTTACTGTAACGCAGCAAGCCGGCCGGGATTCGCTGTTTGTTAGAATGGGCAGCCTGTGGCAGAACCCGAGCGCGAACTGACGCCCAAAGCGATTGTGCTCGGTCTGTTCCTGGCATTCGTGTTCGGCGCCGCGAACGCCTACCTGGGCATGAAAGCCGGTCAAACGGTTGCTGCGACGATTCCGGCCGCGGTCATTGCCATGGCGCTGTTCAAGATTCGCGGTATGCGCGGCGGGTTGCTCGAGCAAAATATCGCGCGTACCGCGGGTTCCGTCGGGGAGGCTCTGGTCAGCGGCGCGATTTTCGTGATCCCGTCGTTCCTGATGGTCGAAATGAACGGCCAGCCGCTGTGGGCGAATTTGCGGGCGCATTATTGGGAAGCTTCCATGCTGCTGGTGACGGGCGGAATGCTGGGCGTTCTTTTCACCGTCCTGATCCGGCGAGCTCTGTTCGCCGATCAAACGCTGCCCTGGCCGGAAAGCGTCGCGAGCGTCGAAATCGTCCGCGCCGGCGCGGAGAAAACCGACGCGCCTCGGCTCATTTTCGGGTCCATGGCCTTCGGCGGCCTGATTCAGATTCTGACCAACGACAAGGGCTTGCAGATCTTCCGCGAAAACGTGGACGGCTTTCTTCGATTTCCAAAGTCCGTGATACATCATTTTAATTTCGACCGCGCGCCCATCGGCGACGTCGCACACGAAGGCGGCATGGCGTGGTCCACGCCATCGTTATCCCCAGCCTTGATCGGAATAGGGTACATCATCGGCCCGCAACTCGCATCGGTGAACGTAGCCGGAGGAATTCTGGCCTGGTGGATCATGATTCCGCTCCTCCTGTTCTTCGATCCCGATCTTCCGCGCCGTATCGGAAATCCCACGCCGGAAGTCGCGGCATTCACGGTCTGGTACAACATCGTCCGGCCGATCGCCGTGGGCGCGATGATGGTCGGCGCGGCCTACACCATGTTTTCGATGCGCAAATCCCTCATCGATTCGGTCCGCGGCGCGTTTGCCAAGCGGGCTGTGGAAACCGAAACGGCAACCGAGTCGCGCGAGCATGACTTACCCATGCGAGGAGTGATCCTTGGGATCGTCGCTCTGCTGGTGCCGATTACTTCCATTTATTACGGATTCACGCACGGATGGCTCGCGGCGATCGCGGCAGCGGTCGTGATGACCGTCAGCGGATTCTTTCTCACCGCGGTCGGCGGCTACCTGGTGGGATTGGTCGGATCGTCCAATCAGCCGCTTTCGGGATTGACGCTCGGTTCCTTGATTCTGGCTGCGCTATTGATGGTTGCGATCGGCGTGAAGGGCGCGCCTGGAGTGGCTGCCGTGTTGGGCGTCGCGGCGGTGGTGTCGATCGCGGCTTCGGTCTCCGGCTCGCTAATTCAGGATTTGAAGGCTGGTCATCTACTCGGCGGCACTCCTTGGAAAATGGAACTCGTCGAAATGCTGGCGGTCGCATTACTGGCCCTGTTCCTGATGCTGCCGATCATCGCCCTGCATGAAGCGAATCTCGCTACCGGCGGCATCGGCGGACGCGCCTTGCCCGCTCCGCAAGCCGGCCTGATGGCGCAACTGGCGAAGGGCATCGTCGGGGGACAGATGGCCTGGGGGCTGCTGGCGATCGGGGTAGCTCTGGGGTTGGTAATGATCCTGTCCGGCGCGCGAGCTCCCATGCTGATCGCAGTGGGCATGTATCTGCCGTTCGAAACTTCGTCGGCGATTTTCGTCGGCGGGATGATGAAGTGGTTCGTCGACCGGGCCATGGCGGACCGCGATGTCACCGAAAAGCAGCACGCCGAAGATCGCGGCACGTTCCTGGCCTCCGGCTTGATCGCCGGCGAAGCGATCGTCGGCATTCTCCTCGCCGTAACCTTCCTGGCCGGCCTGCCGTCGATCACGAAATTGCTCACTGGCGCGGACGAATTCCGCTGGCTCGCGGGCACTGGCGGTTGGCTATCTCTCGCCGCTTTCCTGAGCATCGCGTATACCTTGATCCGAATCCCAACGCGGCGATAAGTGGGGAAGGCTAGCAGCCTGCGCGCCGCGGCTCACCCGCGCCCGGGCCGGCGCTGAGCGACTCATATCCGCGGCTCGACACAGAACCGCGCGCGATAAGCAAGCGGGTGCTGACGTATTTCTCAGCAGTCTGTTGTAATGTACGTCGCCAGGCGCAGCACAACCCCGCCGCCGGATTCAATCCTGCCCCACCCTAGTCGATCGCGCGAAGCTTCCGTCCGAGCCTTATCCAACCTGCCGTCTTCATTCGCTCCAACTCCGCCTGCGCGTTCTCCAACTCCTTCGATAGCGACGCGACCGCCTGCCACGCCTCTTTCTCCGACCCCTCCGCGTGACGGAACGCCGCGACAGCTCCCTCTTTTTCGCGTTTCAAGTCCATCGCCCAACGCGTGCGATCCTCGAACTGCTCCTCTACTTTGCGAATCCACGCAATCCGGTCTTCCATATCGCGCTGCATCTGGCTGTGCGACAGGTTGTGGAACGCGATATGCCGTTCATACTCCGCCGCCAGCGCCGTCAGATCCCGGATCTTCCTCGCGGCCAGGCGCATCGCCTCGCGATACTGGAGTGCCAGTTCATTCGGCGGCGCCTGAAATCGGCCTTTCCGCGCCGCAATCGGAAGCGACCACGTTTCCGAGTGTTCGACCCCAAACTCATCCCAATTTTCCGCCGCAAAGTGGACGCCGGTGAATCCGGCCCCGGTAAGCGCGCCGCGCAGCGACTCCTCGGAAAAGAGCCGGACTTCCAAGGTCGATCCATGGCCCCCGTGAAACACGAGGTTCTCGAAAGTCTCGATCGATCCATCACGCCTTCGGTTAACCAGAACCGTCTTGCCGCCGGGAGCGGCGAGCGTGTATTCTTGAAGCTCCGGAAAATGTTCCGCCGTCTTTCCGCCCAGCGTATACGGCGTGGTCATCAGCAGCAGGCCATCCGGCTTAAGCATGGCGTGCAACGCCGCGAACGCCCGCTCGACCGGAGGCGGCACATGCTCCATCACCTCGCTCGACAGGATGAAGTCGTAGCGCCCGCAATCGCGCGGATCGGGATGAGTCACGTCGAATTGAGGAGCCTGGTGATAAAACGTGTTCGTGTAATCGAATTTTTCCGCCAGGCGGCCCGCGAGATCCGGAGCGTCGCTCATGCCGATGCAGCGGATTCCCTTCAGGACAGGAAACTCCGGCAGCGCCATGACGACGCCGAAAATCTCACGCGAAAGCAGGGCGATCAAGGCCCGCAGCCGCACGGTGGAACCGCATTGCGCGCAGTTTTCCGTCTCGCGGCCGAGGCCTTCGACAGGCCGCGGACAGCTCGCGCCGCAAACATTGCAGACGAATGTGCCTGGCGGTGTGGGAAGCTCAGTTGGCTGCATGCACGCGGCTAATGCACGGCCGTCTTCGCCTTGTGTTCTCGATAAGCGGCACGCGCGGCTTGCAACTGCGTGACATGTTTTTCGACGTGCTCGGCGTACATGCGGAGCAAGTCGAGGAGGCTCACCTCGTTACCAGTCGGGTGGGTACCGATGCGACGGAAGGTTTCTTCCGGGAGATCCTTAAGCAATTCGTAATTTGAGGATCGGAGGACCCGGAACAATTCGAGCACCTGCGAAAT
>DATGGL010000144.1:0-6707 GCA_035308605.1 Bryobacteraceae bacterium | reverse complement strand
CACCCCGCCCCTAAATCCAGAACGTCCGACTTCTCCCGCCCCAGCACCCGCCGCTCAAAATACCGATAAGTCTCTCCTCGCATCTTCCACTGCGAAGCCAACCGACCCGACAAGTCCCGAAACGGCAGCGCCAAAAAGTAGGCAGGATCATCCGACCCGCGCCCCTCTGCTCTTCGAATCCTTAGATAGTCATTCAGAAACCGTTGCCGTTCAGCCGCCAGCATCACGCCTCGACCTCCGCGTACGATTCCCGCAGCCCGCGCCTCGCCGCATCCGCCTCCGGCAACATGCCCGCCACTTCACTCTTCAGTAACTGATCCGCAAACTGATAAAACCTACGCGAATGCCGCCCCGAAACCCGCACGTCCCGATCCGTCGACGTCGTCCACTCCCCGATCCTTACCAGTTTCGGCGCGACATCCTCGTAATATGGTGTCCCCTTGATCGGATACGAAACGGTCGTCAGAAACACATCCGGCCGGCACGACTTCACGTGTTCAACCGTCGCTTCGATGTCGCACAACTCCTCGCCATCGTATCCCCACATCAGAAACATACCCGTCTCGATCCCATGCTCCTTCAACAGCCTTACGGCCTCCCGCACTTGATCGATCTTTACGCCCCTCTGCATCGCGTCCAGAATCTTCTGCGACCCCGACTCCGATCCAATCCACACTCGAAAACAGCCCAACTCCGCCAGCGCCCGAGCCATCGCCAGGTTCATCCGATCCGCCCGGGTGATGCACTCGAACGGAATTTTCAGCCCGCGCCGCCGCATCTCCTCCGCATACTTCAAAATCCACCCCGGATGAATCGTGAACACATCGTCCGCGATCCACAACATCTCCGGTTCATACCGCCGCACAATCCACTCGACCTCTTCCGCGACGCCCACGGGCGATCGCCGCCGATGCGTCTTCCCGTAAACCGAATGGCTACACCACCGGCAATGATACGGACACCCCCGAGCGGTAATTACGGAAACCGACCCCCGCCCATGCCGCTCCCGCCACGCCTTTAAATACCGCGGAATATCCACTCGCTCGCGATCCGGCCAGGCTTGCTGATCCAGATCCGCAATCAGCGGCGCAGCCTGATTCCGCACCACGCCCCCGCCGTCTAAATACTGAATCCCCGGAATTCGAGAAAACTCTTCCGCGCGCAAAAGCGCCTCCAGCGCAACCTCACCTTCCCCGCTAACAATCGCATCCGCCCCCGCATTCAAATACTCCACTGCATAATTCGCCGGCTCCGGCCCGCCGAGCACCACCCGGCACCCAAACTCCCGAGCCGCTGCCGCAATCGCCAGCACATTCCTTCGAGTCAACAAATTCCCATAAATCCCAACCACGCGAGGCCGTTCCGTCTCGATCGTCCGAAGCAGTTCTTCCCGCGACCCAAACGTCGAATCGTAAATCTCCACATCAAACCCGCGAGACCGCAGATGCGACGAAAGATACAGCAACCCCAGCGGCGCATACGGCCGCATAATCTCCCGTTCCTTGGGATCTTCCTCAACAAAATACCCGTGCGTCAAAAGCAGATCCATACGATGTGGGGCAGGCCTGCAGCCTGCGCGCCGATTTGCAATCGGCGCAATCACGACACCACCACCATCCCCCTAGCAGAGCTCCTCTCTAACGCCCGAACCACATCCCACCGTGGCGACCCGTCCCGCACTTCCGCATGCAGCGCACCCGCCAATTCCCGATAAAACTCCGTCGAATACGCCCCCTGAAACATCATCGAGAGATCGTCGCTATCCCGCCAATTCTCTTTTTCTCCCATCCCCGCCACCACCTGCTCGTAAAATTTCGTCCCCCGCAGCGGATACGACACCGATACCCCGATATCATCCGGCCGAGTCTCCCGCACCATACGGATCGTTTTCTCAATATCCGCCCAGGTTTCCCCCGGATATCCAAATTGCAAAAAATACCCAACCCGAATCCCGTGCCGCTTCAAATTCTCCCGCGCCTCATGGATCTGCTCGACCCGAGTCCCCTTATCCATCGCATCCAATACTTTCTGCGAGCCCGACTCTGCCCCCATCCACACTTCTTCACACCCCGCTCCCCGCAAAGCGGAAACCGTATCCCGGGTCATCAAATCGCACCGCGACTGCATCTTGAACGGCAGCGCCGCGCCCAGTCGATCCACGGCATCCGCGAACGCCCGAGTCCACTGCCCCGACAGCGCAAAAATATCATCCGCGAACCAGATATGCTGCGCCCCAAACTCTTTCTTTAGCCGCAGCATCTCCCGCGCGACCCGCTCCGACGACCGGAAATGATAAGTCGACCCAAACACCGGCTTCGCGCACCAATTGCACCGGTAGGGACACCCCCGGCTCGAAACCAGATTCAACGAAAAATACCCATGCGCCTCAATCCACGCCCGCCGGTACGCATCCATATCCACCAGATCCCAGCTAGCGTCCGGCAGCGAATCCAAATCCCCCACCCGCGACGTCCCGTGCCAAACGCCGCCCGGCAACCGATCGACCTCCGCCAGCGCCCCCTCCACTTCACCCGCGATTACCGTGTCAAACCCCGCCCGCAAATACTCCATGGGACGATCCGCGGCATCCGCCCCATTCACAACCGTCCGCGCCCCCGCCTCACGGGCCATCTCCGCCATCCGGAACGCCAGCTCCCGGTTCCGCGTCAGGCACATCTTCGTCAAGAAATTAAAATTGTCTTCGAGAACAGCCACCATCCGAGGCCGCTCCCGCCCCATCGCCGCGCGAAACTCCTCTTCGGGTGACGTAACAAGCGCCACATCGCATAACTCGACTGACCACCCACGCTCCCGCAGCACCGCAGCCGCGAGCAGCGTCTGCAACGGCGGATACGGCGTCATCTTCCGCACCTGTTTCGGATCCGAAAAGAGATGATTCGAGTGTGTCAGCAGAATCTCGGCCATTGCCTTAAAACCTCAGCAAGTCACCGGTTCCGAGGACAGCCGTTTCGCGTCCACCTTGGGCTTGGGAGGCGAAATGACTTGGTTTACCAGATCCTTCACCCACAACTCCACCGGATACTTATAAAACCCGTGATCCAGCCTCCATCGCGCCGGAATGCTGATCAGCTCATGCACCAGCCGGTTCAGCCGGCTCTTGTCGAGAAGCGCAATCGGCACGCGATTAAACGCCACCCGCAGATACTCGCGCATCGTCTGCACCTCGCGATGCTTTTCGCCCTTCAGCCACGGCAGCACCGTATATCGCGGAAAAAATTCGGACCATCCCTCCAGCGACTTCGGCACATCGATCCCCAGTTCAAACGCCTTCTCCATCACCGGAGCCCCCGGATATGGCGTAAAAATATTCGTCCAGAATTCCGCCCCCGGATACTTCCGGCAAATATCCATTACCAGCGCAATCGATTCCTTCCGGTCTTTCTCGACCTCGCCCGGATACCCGAACATCATGTTGAACG
The DNA here is from genome assembly GCA_035308605.1 of Bryobacteraceae bacterium. Classification (GTDB taxonomy): domain Bacteria; phylum Acidobacteriota; class Terriglobia; order Bryobacterales; family Bryobacteraceae; genus Palsa-187. The sequence continues at coordinate 3,267 of DATGGL010000144.1, read as the reverse complement.
ACGGCCGGATGCCCGCCGCTGTCAGCTTCTCCGCCGATTCATACACCATCTCGAGCTTCTGAAAATCCTTATTCATGAGCTTCATGACGCGCAGCGATCCGCTATCCACGCCGTGTACGATCTGCGTCAGCCCGCTCCGCCGCATCAGCTTTAGCTCATCGACACTCATCCGCGAAGTCAGATTGGTCGACGCCTGGATGCTCCATCCAAACTTCACGCCCGTTCGGACAATTCCCTCCGCAATTTCCAGCGCCCTCTCGCGATCGACCAGAAAATTATCGTCGACCACCCACAGCAAACTCAGCCCATAGCGCGTAACTAAATCCGTCGTCTCCTCCGCCACCTGCTGCGGCGGCAGCGCATTCCATTTACGCCCGTACACGCCCGCATTCGTGCAATACCCGCAGTTATAGGGGCACGCGAGACTCGTGATATACATCGCCCATCGGCGCCCGCAGATGCGTTCATACGCGTCGAAATCCGCCAGATGATACGCCATCGGCGGCATCTCCGTAATCGGCTTCAGCCCTCGCGGAGCATTAAACACCAGCCGTCCGTCCTGTTTGTACCCGACCCCTTCAATTCCCTCGAACCCTTCCCGCGCCTCAATCCTCTGGACGATCTCGACCATCGCCTCATCGCCCTGCCCCTTGCAGACGACATCGACATACTCCGCCGCCAACGTCTGATCCGGTAGCAGCGACGGATGCCATCCGCCCAGCACTACCGGCATGTCCGGATAAACTCTTTTCGCCTCTTTCGCGATCTCCACCGTCTCGCGGATCATCGGCCCCGTCACCAACGACACCGCCAGGCACAGCGCGTCTTGCAGTTCTTCTATCACGCGCTTCTTGAAATTTGGAGTAATCGTAGAATCGATGAGTCGAACTTGGTATCCCGCGCGCATCAACGGAGTCGCCAGCGACAAAATCCCCAGCGGAGCCGTCGCCTCAGTACTCGAAAACGCGGGGAAAAAGAAAACAACTTTTTTGGATCGCGATCGCACGCAGGGTTTCCTGCTCACATGGTCATATAAGGACGGATACCAGTGATAGGATCGTTGTTACAGCGCAATTTGGAACCCGCCGCCTCTAGAATTCAGGAAACCTTTTATCCACTGGGCTTTCCGCTGGTGGTCTCCTCGAACTCCGAAGCCGTCCTGAAGGCCGCCCACATCGAATGGGACGCCTGGGCAATCCGTTCGCCGAAATTCGACGAGCCTCCCATCGTCCTCACCTTCCATGTCTCTGAAGAAACACCGGAACTCCCCGACACCTCCGAATTCCACGCCCACCTGCATCAATTCACGTTCGTAGCCGACTTACGAAACCACGCCGTTTGCGACACTCGCACACACACCGGAGTTGCGTGGATCACCGCCTCTGCCGCCGGGGATCCAGCCTGGCTCCGCTATCACTTCCTCGAAGCCATGGCGCTGGAGATGATCGTCTCTCTCCACATGACCCCGTTTCACGCGGCCTGCGTCGCTAATAAGAATGGCAGCGGCGTCCTCCTCTGCGGCGATTCTGGAGCCGGAAAAAGCTCCCTCTCCTACGCCTGCGCCCGCCGAGGCTGGGCGTATCTAAGTGACGACGCCACCTATCTGATCCGCGACCGTGCCAGCGAACGAATCGTCCTCGGCCACCCTCACCGAATCCGCCTCCGCCCCGACGCGCCGCATCTCTTTGGCGAACTCTGGGATTACCAACCCACCCGCCGCGGGAACGGCAAAATGTCGCTGGAAATTTCCCTGGCCGGCCTGAACATCTGGTCCGCCCGCCAAACCCGAATCGACCGCATCATCCTCCTAAAGCGAGCCGCCCACAATCGCCTGACCCAAGCAAACGAATCCGCCGCCCGCTCCCTCTGCGAACCCATCTTCTATTGGTGGGACCCCAAGATCTCCGCCGCGCAACAGCGCGCCTTTGACACCCTTCTCGCCGCCGTCACCGTCCACTCCCTCGAATATTCAAACCTGGACGCTGCAATCGACCTGCTAGAGCGCTAATGAACATTAACGTTCATTCCCGTTCATTAACGGCCAATCTAAGATTCACAGATCCCACGCCACCCTCCATTACTCTCACAGACCTCCCCTTCCTTGATCGCACTCAATTGACGCCGCTCTTCTCCAATCTCGCTCTCTCCCCCGAAATCCGCGAACACGTCGATGCCGCCATCGCCCGCAACACCCAACGCCTAACCCACCTCCGCGAAGCTTACTCACAAATCAAATTCGACCACGTCCTTCTAAAAGGCCTGACCCACGTCCCCGATTTCTGCCCCGACCCCACACTCCGAGTCCAATACGACCTCGACCTTTACGCCCCCTCATCTAAGGAAGCCCTCGATTCTCTCTTGAAACTCGGTTACACCCCCATCGAAAACCAGAAAGCCCTGGCGATGGACCATCTCCCCACAATGGTCCGCAAGACCGGCTGGCAATGGCGCGGCGACTATTTCGACCCCGACCTCCCTCCCGCTGTCGAGATCCATTTCCGCTTCTGGGACGTAGAAACCGAACGGCTCCGCGCCGAATCCATCGACGATTTCTGGCGACGCCGCGAAGGCCACGAACTCTGTTTGCCAGACAAACTAGGCTACGCGTCCCTCCATCTCACCCGTCACCTGTTACGCGGCAACATCCGCCCCGCCCACGTCTGGGAACTGGCAAATTTCCTCCACACTCATCACCACGCCCAATTCTGGCGCACCTGGCGCAGTCTCCACTCCGCCTCCATCCGGCGTCTCGAGGCCGTAGCGTTCGCCTTAGCGAAACACTGGTTTGCCCCAAGCATGCCCGATGCCGCCGAAGCAGAAATTGACGCACTCCCGCCCTCAGTCCGCCAATGGTTTGAAATCTACGGCTGGTCCCCGTTAGAAGGAATCGAAAAACCCAACAAAGACGAACTCTGGCTGCACATGGCCCTTCTCGATTCAACCAGCGACCGAGCTCAAGTCCTCCGCCGGCGATTGATTCCCGCATCGATGCCCGGCCCAGTCGATGCAATCCACATCCCGCCCGATCAACTCACCCTATCTCGCCGCATCCAGCGCGCAACGCGCAACGCCAGTTACGCCCTGGTCCGCGCCGCCCATCACATTCGGCTATTCGTCCCCACCATCTGGGACGGCATCCGCTGGTGGTTCCACACTCGCTCATAAACTTCAAGCATTTCCTCACGATACCTATCGAGCGTAAATCTCTCTTCGAAATCTGCCCTCGCCCTCTTCACGACACCCGTCAAATCCATCCCTAAAATCTCA
>DATGGL010000143.1:0-13174 GCA_035308605.1 Bryobacteraceae bacterium | reverse complement strand
GCCCTTCGCGACGACGATCTGGGACTACATCAACCGCGGCATGCCGCTGGGAAAAGAGGGATCGCTCAAGCCGGATGAGGTGTATGCAATCACGGCTTTCCTGCTGTTCAAGAGCGACGTCATAAAGGAAGACGACGTCATGGACGCTCAGACTCTGCCGAAGGTAAAGATGCCGAATCGTACTGGATTTGCCCTTCCTCCGGAGTGGAAGCACGGAGAGCCAAGGCTTCAGGGATACCCGTAAACCGTTCACATCGCTGTCACGCACGCCGTTTTATAATGCCCAAGCGACTAAGATGATGACTCGAGGCACGTTTCTACGTTTGAGCGGGGTGGGAGCTTCGTCGCTGTTGATTCGACCGTTCTCGGCCGCGGCCGCCGACAGCTCCAAGTTCTATTTCGCGATCATCGCCGACAGCCACATTATCGATTCCTATTACAAGGGTCCGGAGAGCACGCCGGAAGACACTGAATCGATCTTCAAGACCTCGGAACGGCTGGCTTCGGCGCGCGACCTGATCAATTCGCTGTCTCCGGCCATGGAAAAGGTGTTTCTGGTTGGGGACTATTTCCACAACTACCCTTCCCCGGACATCGACTTTTATTTCAAGAACGAAACCCGGATCGATCGGGCGAAAACGTTGACCGACGCATTCAAGGCGCCCGTACACGTCGGATTTGGAAACCACGATTACTCAGCGCGGATTCCGCGCGAGATGTCGCATGAGTTGTTCCGGCGGAAGCTGGACGTGAAACCGTATTACAGCGTAGAACATCGCGGCTGGAAGTTTATTCACCTGAACAATTTTCTCGGGGATACTTGGACCACGGGTCATGCCAAGTTCAATCCCGCGGTCGGCTCGCTCGGCGAAGAACAGTTGAACTGGTTCGAGGCCGAATTGCAGCAGCACAAGCCGTCGTTCGTATTCATACACTATCCGCTCTCGATCGTCGCGCCTGTGGAGACTAAGGATTACGGAGTCCATCCCCTGATAAAGCAGCATCGCGATACGATTCAACGGGTGGTTTCGGGGCACTGGCACAAATGGTTCGAATTCGGGCGATCGTTCGGTCCCCAGCATCTGGTGATGGCGGCCACCCGGTACGATCCCAACGCTTACCTGATCGTCGAAGCCGACTTGAAGAATGTTAGCCACGAGTTGTTAAACATCAACCTGGTGGACTGGAACACGCACTTCAGCGCGGCTTACAATAGACGAGCGTCCTGATTTATACCGGTTGGGGCTGTCATCGTACTGAAACGTCAGTACGCGATAATTTTAGAAATTTCTCGCGTAAGAGGACCGATTAAATATGCTATCTGCAAGTGTCAAGCGACAGGTGTTCCTGTCGGCAGTCTGGTTGGGTATTGCAGGGTTCGCGTTCGGACAATTTGACTCCGGCACCGTGCTCGGAACGGTCCACGATCCTAGTAACGCAGTCGTCGGAAACGCCTCCGTCACGCTGGTGAATGTACGAACCGGAATTTCGGCAGAGGCGAAGACCGACGCAAACGGAAATTACGAGTTTGTGAACCAGCGGCTGGGCCTGTATAAGGTTCGCGTCGCGATGACCGGGTTCCAGTCGGTGGAGACGGATCCGTTCGAACTGACGGTGAACGCGCGCCAGCGTGTCGATTTGATTTTGCAGGTCGGCCAGACCTCCGAGTCTGTGACCGTTGCCGGAGCCGCATCTCTGATAGAAGGGGATACCAGTTCCCGCGGTGAAGTAATCAATCCGCGCGAGATCGTCGAGCTTCCTCTGAATGGACGCTCTTATGCGGATCTCACGCTGCTCGCCCCGGGTGTTGCCAAGTCTCCGCTGGAGAATGGCACCGATAGCAGCCGTGATGGATCGTTCAACGTCAACGGCGGCAGAAGCGAATTGAATAATTTCATGCTCGACGGCGTCGACAACAACGCTTATGGGACCAGCAACCAGGGATTTTCGAATCAGGTCATCCAGCCGAATCCGGATGCCCTGCAGATGTACAAAGTAGAAACCAATAACTACAGCGCCGAGTTCGGGCACGCATCGGGCGCCGTGATCAACGCCAGCATCAAGAGCGGCGGGAACCAATTCCATGGCGAAGTCTGGGAGTTCCTGCGCAACACCGATCTGAATGCCATCGGATTCTTTAAGCCCGTCGGCGGCGGGACGCTGCCCTTCAATCAAAATCAATTCGGCGCGGCGTTCGGAGGTCCGATCAAGAAAGACAAAATCTTCTTCTTCGCCGATTACGAGGGTTTCCGGCGCGTTTATCATCCGGTCCAATTCGCGACCGTTCCGACCACCGCGATGCTGGGGGGCGATTTCAGCGCGTACGGCGCGGCGATCGCGAATCCGCTGAACGGCTCGATTGCGCCTGGCGGCATCATTCCGAAGTCGCAGTATTCGCCGATCGCGGCGTCCGTGCTCTCCGCGCTGCCCACGCCGAACATTGCCACGGCGGCAGCAGGGGCTCCCTCGAATAACTACGAGTCGTCGCCGGCGGATTCGATTTACAACGACAAAGGCGACTTCCGCTTCGATTACTTCGTCAATTCCAAGGTGTCGTTATTCGCCCGCTACAGCCAGTTCGATACGCGGATTTTCAGCCCGCCATCGATCCCCGGCGCGGCCGGCGGTAACGCCAACGGAAACGTCGCGGTGAAGAGCAAGCAAAGCGTGATCGGAGCCACGTGGACCATCAGCCCGACCTCCATTCTCGAAGCGCGGCTCGGCATCGATTACATGATCGGCGGAAAGACGCCGTCCACTCTGGGCCTCTCGACGCCGCAGTTCGTAATCCCAGGCGAACCGACGGACGCGTCGCTTGCCGGCGGCTTGTTTTCGGTCGGCTTGAGTGGATTCTCAGCGCTCGGCCGCCAGAGCAGCAATCCGCAGTATCAGGATCCGTTCGTCGGCGATCCGAAGGTCAACTACACGAAAATCCTCGGGCGCCACACGCTGAAAACAGGTTTTGAATTCCAATTGATCGACACCGCGGTCAGCGACTTCCATCCTCAATACGGGACCGAAAACTTCACCGGATTCTTCAGCGATCCGGCATTCTTCTCGAATCCGACCGCTCTGAACAGCTTGTCGAACGCGCTCAAAGAAGTTTACAGCCTGGCAGATTTTATTTATGGCGCGCCGAACCATTACGAACTGGACAACAATCCGGTTGCGCACCTTCGCCAGCGGATGTACTTCGGTTACCTGCAGGACGATTTCAAGGCGAGTTCCAAGCTGACCTTGAATCTGGGCCTCCGCTATGAATTCGCGACGCCTCAGTATGAGCGGGACAACCGGCTGGCCAATTTCAATCCGGTAACCAATTCGATGATCTTCGCCTCGGGCGGAAGCTTGTATAACCAGGCTCTGGTTCACCCGGTCGGCAACAACTGGGCGCCCCGCATCGGACTTGCGTATCAGGTTCTGCCAAAGACCGTCATCCGCGCCGGATACGGAATCAGCTACGTGCAGTTCAATCGCATGGGCGGCGAAAATCTGCTTGCCTATAACGGGCCCTTCGTCGTCGATGCGGCGGTGGATCAACTTCCGACCCAGGGTATCTGCGCTTCCGGCGATACCGCGCCGGGTTCGTGCTTCCGGTCGACGGCCCAAGGCTTTCCTGTGAACTTCGCCTCGCCGCAGGCGTTTAACACGGCGATCACACAGGTCCGCTACATTCCTGGCGACAACCGGACCGGATACGTCCAGAGCTGGCATTTCACCATCCAACGCGAAATCGCGAAAAATCTGCTGCTGGATGTGGCGTACGTGGGCAACCATGACGTCGGTCTCACGATCCTGTCCGATGCCAACCAGGCCCTGCCCAATCCACTGAATCAGAATCTGACGCTGCAACGGCGGCGGCCGATCCAGACGTTCTCGGGCATCGAAGTCGCCTTCGACGGCGGATTCGGAACCTACAACGGCTTGCAGGTCAAACTCGAGAAGCGCTATTCGGGCGGGTTGTACTTTATCAATTCGTTCACCTGGTCGAAGGCGATCGACAACGCGCCGGGACACCTGGAAAATTACGACGGCGATAACTCGCGTATCAACTACTACAACACGCCGATCGAAAAAGGCTTATCGAGTTACAACCAGCCGCTCAACGACACGCTGGCCGTAATCTACGACCTCCCCATCGGCCATGGCCGCAAATTCGGAATTTCGAACAAGGCTCTGGATCTGGTGGTGGGCGGATGGGCGCTGAACCTGATCAACACGATGACGTCGGGTCTGCCGCTGAACGTCAGCTACTCGGCCACCTCACAGGCGACCATCAGTTCGCTGGTCTCAGAACGTCCGAATCTGACGGGGCAGTCGATCTATCTGAATAGCTCGAATCCGATCAACTATCTGAACGCCGCGGCATTCGGTGTGCCAATCTACACGCAGCCTTTCGGTAATGCACCGCGCAACGTCGCCAAGATGCCGGCGTTCTACGACATCGATTTCGGAATCCACAAGAACTTCAATTTCACGGAAGCCCGGTATCTGCAATTCCGCGCGGAGTCGTTCAACCTGCTCAATCACACCAATTTTTCTCCGCCGAGCGGGCTGAACTCGAATAGCAGCGGATTCGGAGTCTTCACGTCGAGCTTCCCTGCCCGGCAGGTTCAGCTTGCCCTGAAGTTGATCTTCTGAGTTCCCGGCGTCACGCTTTGAGCAGAGTCTGTACGTAATCAGCCTTCAGCGGAAGGCGCCGGGCGACTTTCCCGGTTGCGTCAAGAAGGGCGGCCGCGATCGCCGGAGCGGCAAGGGCGTTCGCGGCCTCCGATCCGCCTCCATATGCGCCGACCTCGGGCCGGTTGAGGAGAACAACTTTAACTTCGGGAATATCGGCCATCTTCAGAATCGGGTAGGTTTGCCAGTCACGCGTGGTGATCCCGCTCTCGTCGAATTGGAGTTCTTCGAACAGGGCGTGGCTGATGCCCATCATGGTTCCGCCTTCCACCTGCCGCTTCAACTGCAGCGGGTTGACGACAATGCCGGGGTCGACCGCAATTGTCATTTTCTCCACCGCAATCGCGCCGGTCGAGGGAATCACCGAGATCTGGCTCACGCACGCCCAGTAGGTTCCCGAACGGAACATCACCGATACGCCCTGGCCGCGAACTGCTTTAGCGCCGGAATGTGCGGACTTCGGATGCGGAGACCGGCGTGTTTCCCACCCCGATGCGTCGCGGACCGCTTTGAGCACACCGATGACGCGCTCTTCCTTCGCATGGTCCATCCGGAACTGGATGGAATCCGCCCCGGCGAGCGCCGCGGCCTCACTGATCGCAAGTTCGCGCGGGAAATTCTGCTGGAACTGACCCGGCGTTCGCATGCTGTGATCGCGGAGCCCTACGGTGAGCGGCGACGCCTTTTCGCCGATTTGGAATGTGCCGTGACCGCGTTCCATCAAGGTTACGACGCCGTCGTAGATCCATGGATCGGAAAGATCGTTCACGGTCGATTGGGCGGCGCCCTTTTTTTCGTTCGGAGCCGGCATGGTCGGCAGACCCGCGAGCACCGCGCCGATCGGCCGGTCATCCTGCATCGCGGGCATATAGTGATCGACCTGGTACGCCACCATCTTGCCGTTTGCATCCAGCCCGATTTCAACGTCCGAAAGCGCAGCAGGCGATTGCGTCGACCACTGGAAATCCTCGGGCCGCATCCATTGCACCCGCACCGGGGCGCCCACAGCCCGCGATAGCAGCACCGCTTCGTCTTCTGCGCCGGCGTTCCCGCCGTTGGATCGACCGTAGTGGCCCGGACCCGCGAACGTCCGGATGACGATGTTGTCCACCGGCGCCCCGAGCATCTGCGCGAGCTCGCCCCGAAGGCCCTGGGGATTCTGATTGTGCGTATAGACGTAGACCGTCCCGTCCTTGCGAGCATCGGCCAAAGCCATGGTGGGTCCCATGGGTGCGTGCTTCATGTACGGGAGCTGATACGTGGCTGAGATCTTCTTCGCGGCCGCAGCCAACGCCGGCGCGACCTCGCCTTTGGATTTTTCGCCCTTCGCGACCGGCGTCGTTTTCCAGTCCGCGTCGCGCTTCAGATAATCGAAGACGCGCGCATGACCGGGTAGTCCTTTCCAATCCTTCCACTTCGTCGCGCCGGCCACCTGCTGCGCGGCTCGAATCGCTTCCCACTCGGTAGGAGCGACCACCCCGACGAGATTGCCTTTCACGATCACTTGCGAATTCGGAAACCGCGTCTTATCCAAAGCGCCCACGGACTCGAGCGTTGAGCCGAGACCCTTCGGATGCACCATGCGCGCGTGCAGCATGCCCGGCAGCCGCACATCCGTCGCCCAGTTTTCCTTCGCAGCAACCTTCGACGCGGTGACGGAATTTCGATAAGACTTGCCGACGACCGTGTATTGACTCACCGGCTTCATGGGCGGGTTGCCTTCCACAGTCAACCCGTCCAGGGTGGTTAGCTCGCCCTTTACCGGGATCGTGAGCTGCAACTGCTGCCCCTTGACCAGATCTCCATACGACATGCTCTTGCCGCCGCCGAAAACGACACCGTCCTTCACCGAAAGCGCGTCCTTCGCGACACCGAGCCGTTGTGAACCTAGATCCAGCAGGGCTTGATATGTGTACGCCGCCGCTTTCCGGATGTTGGGCATTCCGCCGCCCAGAAAGTCGTACGCGCCGCTGCCGTCCGGGGTGCGATCGGTGTCTCCCATGACCACCGTGGTGACGGCTTCGAACGTCGTGCTGAGCTCCTCGGCGACAATCTGCCGGTACGCCGTGAACGTCGTGCTTTGGCCGAAATCGCTCTTGCCTGTTCGAATCAGAATCGTGTTGTCGGGATGAATTTCAATCCACGACTCCGGACGAGTCGCGTCCAGCGAGTTCCGGGTGGTTGCGGCGCTGGCGGAATTCTTGAAACTATCGGCGCCAATCGCGCCAAAGCCGACGATCAGGGCCCCGCCGGTCTTCACAAAGCCACGACGGCTGAGCACCGCGCCGAACACGTTGACCTGGTCTTTATTGGTGTTCATCGTTATTTCCCCTTCCCCATCGCCGTGGCGGCACGTTGCACGGCCTCGATGATCGCGGTGTAACTCCCGCACCGGCACAGATGCGCCGAAGGGCCCGACGTCGTAAAGGCCGCCTTGATCTCCGTGACCGTCGGCGACGAGACGCGCTCCAACAATTCGGTCGCCGTGATCATCATGCCGTTCTGACAGAAGCCGCACAAAGGCGTCTGCTCCTCAATCCAAGCCTCCTGAATGGGATGCAGCGCTTTCTCCGCTTCAGCCTTGGATAGACCCTTCTGCTGGGCCCATCTGGCGGGAAGTCCCTCGAGTGTCGTAACCTCCTTGCCATTCGCCGCCGAGAGAGGCGTTATGCAGGAGCGAATTTCCTTGCCATTGAGCAGGACCGAGCACGCTCCGCACTGGGCTACGCCACAACCGAACTGAGGTCCGGACAGCTCCAGCTCATTTCGCAAGACATAGAGAAGCGGCGTATCGGTGGGCGCCTGGATTTCGCGCCGGGCTCCGTTAACGACGACTGTGACCATAGAGAAGCTCCTTCAGCAGAGTGTTTCCAATTTGCGCCCAGTTTACCAGGAAACCGCGTGCCCATCCTGACTTCCCGGCCACAGCCGTTCTTTCTTCTTGATATCCTTACAATTCCCCAAAAGCCATGGCCCGCATTCTCATCCTCATTCTTTTGCCGATCGCCGGTCTCCTCCCGGCCCAGGAATCCACGCCAGCGAAGCCGCCGTTCACGTATCGACAGGTTATGGTCCCGGTCCGCGACGGCGTGCATCTTCAGACGGTCATCTTCACGCCCGTCGATCAGAAGAGCCCGCTGCCCATCCTGTTCCTACGCACACCCTACGGCGTCCCGGACAAAGCGTACGACCAGACGCCCGCCGCGCTTAAAGAGCTCGCCCGGGACGGCTATATTTTCGTCATGCAGAATCTGCGCGGACGCTTTGGGTCGGAAGGCACATTTCTTCTCTCTTCCTTCGTCGATCTCAAGAATCCCAAGGCTGTCAATGAGTCAACCGATGCCTATGACAGCATCGACTGGTTGATCAAGAACATTCCGAACAATAACGGCAGGGCCGGCCTGTATGGCGTATCGTATTCCGGCCTTACGGCCGCCCAGTCGCTGCTTCTGCCCCACCCCGCTCTCAAGGCAATCAGCGAACAGGCCTCGCCGGCGGATCAGTGGATGAACGACGACAACCATCGCTACGGCGCGCTCCGCGAAAGTTACGCCTTCGAGTACTCCGTTATGGAACAAGCGGACAAGAACAAGAACACCAATTTCGCGTTTGAGACATACGACACGTATCAGTGGTATCTCGACCTCGGTCCCCTCGGAAACATCGATGCCAAGTACTTGCACGGGTCGATTCCCTACTGGGAATCCGTCGTCGAACATCCCGATTACGACGACTTCCATAAGCGCGAGGCCTGGGTTAACCAGTTACATTCCTCGACCGTGCCTAATCTGAATGTCGCCGGATTTTGGGATCAGGAAGACCCATGGGGTCCCTGGCAGATCTTCCGCCACGCGGCCGAGCACGATCCCGATCAGACCAACTTTATGGTCGCCGGCCCCTGGTATCACGGGCAGTGGCGCACCGCGAAAGCCGATCATATTGGCATCATTCCTTTCGGAGGGCACTCGACCGCAGTTGAATTCCGGGAAAACATCGAGGCGCCGTTCTTCCGTTATTACCTCCACGGGGAAGGCGTAAAGCCAAACTGGAAAGCGACTATGTTCGAGAGCGGTTCAAACACCTGGCGCACTTACGCCGCGTGGCCTCCCGCCGAAAGCAAAGCCACCTCGCTTTATTTCCATGCCGACGGCACGCTCTCCTTCACGCCGCCGTCCACGACCAAGGCTCCTGCGTTTCGCGAGTACATGTCGGATCCCGCGAACCCCGTGCCTTATCGCCAACGCCCCGTTTCGCCCACCTATCCGGCCGGCGACTGGCGGACTTGGGAGGTAGCCGATCAGCGCTTCGTCGACCATCGCCCAGACGTGCTGACGTTTCTGAGCGCGCCGCTCGATCATGACATCCGCGTCGCAGGCCAGGTCGCGGCCAATCTCTACGCCTCAACGTCCGGTACCGACAGCGACTTTATCGTGAAGCTCATTGACGTGTATCCGGAGAATGCGCAGCCTCCCGCATGGAATGACAACGATGGTCCGGACCCTGACCAATACGCAAAATCTTTGAACGGTTACCAGCTTCCGATCGCGATGGAAGTGCGGCGCGGCCGCTACCTGCAGAGCTACGAGCATTCCAAACCTCTGACGCCGAACAAGCCCACTCTTTGGGAGATCCCGCTACGCGATCGTGATCACGTCTTTCTCAAAGGCCATCGGATCATGGTTCAGGTGCAATCCACGTGGTTCCCGGTCATCGACCGCAACCCGCAGCAGTTCGTCCCGAGTATCTACACAGCCAAGGCCAGCGACTTCGTCAAAGCCAATCAGCGCGTATACTGTTCTCCCGCGCTGCCGTCGCACATTGTCTTGCCGGTTATTCCTTAGCTATGGCGTGGTTACGACCGGCAACTCGATGAAGCTCGCCTGGCCGGGCGCGTGGTAAATCCGCTGTACCGATTTTCGGTAGTCCGCCGGCTTCGCCCAGAAAATATTGGGGACGAACGTCTGAGGATTGCGATCGTAAAGCGGGAACCAGCTTGACTGGATCTGGATCATCATCCGGTGGCCCCGCTGGAAAACGTGATTCGCCGCAGGTAGGGCGAAGCGGTAGAGCAAAGGGGAGCCCGCTTCGATGGCTCTCGGGGTCTCCAGGCTTTCGCGATAACGGCCGCGGAAGATGTCGGCCGACACCATCAATTGATAACCACCCATCTGCGGGTCCCCGGCCACCTCGTCCGGATAGACGTCGATCACTTTTACCACCCAGTCCGAGTCCGTCCCGCTGATGGAGGCGACCAGGTTCGCGATCGGCTGCCCGCTGATTTTTACGGGCGCAGTCAGAACATCGGAAACGAACGCCAGGACATCCGGACGGCCGGAGGCTTCGCGCTGGTCGTCGACGAGCCACTGCGACCAGTTCCCGCCTTCATAGCCGACCGCATGAACAGGACGGGAGCGGAACGGCACTGGCTTGGATGGGTCGGAGACGTATTCTTCGAAGGGCGCATCGCCGGACTTGGGAGCCGTTAAACTCACTTTTAGCCCGGTCGTAAGATACAGAGGCGACGGATGCGTGCTACAGCCGGTGGCGCAGCCGGCAGGCCACGCGGGTAAACGGCGCCACGTATTCGTTCCGGTTTCAAACGCGACCACAGGCGACGTGTCGGCCTTGGGCGCACCGTCTTTCAGGTACTGATCGAGGAAGGGGCGCAGAATCTCCTGGCGGAAGTAGCGCGCCGTATCGGTGTGGAACTTTATCGCGCCTAGGGCGCTCCCGTCGCCGATCTCCTGCCCGTGAAACCATGGACCCATCACCAGGAACACTTTGTCGTTCGCCGTATCCTTCGGCTTGACGGCTTTGTAGACGGCCAGCGCGCCGTAAATGTCCTCCTGATCCCAGAGGCTGTGAACCAGCATCATTGGAATCCTTAGCGGTTGCGCCGCTAAGACTTTGTCCACTGCTTGTTCGCGCCAAAACGCGTCATAGGCGGGGTGCGCCACAATTTTCTGCCAGAACCCGACTTGCGCTAAACCCCGGCGCTCTCCCAATTCACCGGCCGATCCCGCCTGCATGAACATGTCGTAGTCGTCGAAATGGCTGGTCCACCATTTGGCGTCGTTACTGCGGGTCGCTTCCTGCTCCCAGATGTAAGGCATGTTCTGTTGCCGGAAGGCGCCGTTATGGAACCAGTCATCACCCATCCAGCCGTCGACCATCGGATTCATCGGCACGGACACCTTGAGCGCCGGATGCGGATTGACCAGCGCCATCAGCGGCAGGAACCCGTCATAGGAAATTCCCAGAATGCCGACCTTTTGATTGCTCTCCGGAATATTCTTGATCAGCCAGTCGACGGTATCGTAGGTATCGGTGGCATGATCGACCGGCGTCGGGTTCTGCGGACCGTGAAGAGGCCGGTTCATCACATAATCGCCCTCCGATCCATACTTGCCTCGGACGTCCTCTACGACACGGATGTACCCGCCCTCGACGATCACGTCGGTCGCGTTGTCATAACCGGTCAGAATCGGACCCAGATGGGAGCTTTGCGCGTGACTGGTGAGCTCAGTCGCGCTGTAAGGCGTGCGGGTAAGCAGAATCGGGGCATTTCTTGCGCCTTTCGGAACCAGGATCACAGCGTGCAGCTTTACTCCATCCCGCATCGGGATCATCACATCGCGTTTCACGTAGTCGAAGCTGGCCGTAGAAGGCTGGACCGTGGCCGGTGTCTCACTCGGAAGCGCGGGGTAAGTGGCGGACGGCGGAGTCTGTGCCGGTGCCGGTTCGACGCACAGAAGTCCTCCTAAGGATGGGGCGATCAAGACCAAGGTCGAAACTCTGTCAAACAGCTTCATGGGAGTGCCTCATTTGGCGAGAATCAAGATTGAGAAAGTGTGAACGAATAACGCTCAGTTTACTCGATCGGAAGCGCTCAATGAAGGAAGATCGCCGCGCTAGGCGGGGACTTTCAGCTTCTTTACGAGAACTTTCGAGTTCCGTCCGCTATGGTCGTATTTCTCGCGACGGGTAGGCGGAAGATCATCCGGTGTGCCTTCGCCGAAGCCGCCCTTCGACTGGAAGTAAGTAAACGCCTGGGTCGATAATGTGATCAATTCCGTCAGCCCGATTTCGCGAGCTCTGCTTTCGGCGAACTGAATCAGCTTCCGGCCAATGCCCTGGTTTTCGTGGGCCGGATCGACATACAGACTCGCCAGTTCGCCCTGGTGCTGCGCGGAATATACGTGCAGCGCCACACAGGCGACCGGGTTCTTGTCGATTTCGAAAATATAGTAATCGGCCAGGTCTTTCTCAATCTCGGCCCGCGTCCGGCGGACAAGCTCCCCGGCCTCCACTGCCTTTTTCGTTAACATCTGGATCGCACGCACGTCCTTCTTCTTCGCCGGCCGGATCTGCTCGTATTCGTTGGCGTAAATTAACGTGCCGATACCTTCGTTCGAAAATACTTCGGCAAGCAGTCCCTCGTCCTCGCGGCCATTGATAATGTGGACGCGCTGTACTCCCGCGGCGCAGGCGGCAGCCGCGTGTTGCGCTTTGGAAAACATGTCCGGCGGAAATCCGCCGGCAGAGGACTGAACCAGCTTCTGCAAGTCCACCACCAGCATCTGGCGAATGAACTGATCGTGGTACCGAAGCCCGTCCTGCGCCGTGATGAAAATCAACTTGGTCGCTTTCAAGGCTTCCGCCACCGCGACTGCAACACTGTCGGAGTTCACCCGGTAGGTCTTGCCGTCTCCATCAAAGCCGAGGGGAGGAATTACGGGGACAATTCCCTGGTTCAGCAGCGTTTGAAGAAGCTCCGTGTCAACGCGCTCTACTTTTCCGGTAAACAAATGGTCGACGCCCTGTATGATCCCCAGCGGATGCGCAACGATCGCGTTCGTGTAAGCGGCGCGGAGGTCGTTGGCGGAGAGGCCCTCCAGGATCTCGTGCGTCAGGCGATTCGCAGCGTCCATGGCCAATTGCAACGTGGGCGCATCGGTTACACCCGTGCCGTCGAGGTTGGACGCATGGAGACTCTGGCGTTCCGCTAAAGCCTGAATCTGCACGGACGCGCCATGCACCAGGACGACGCGGATGTTCAAAGAGCGGAGCACCGCTACGTCCAACAGGATGTTGGCGAAGTTCTCGTCCGTGACGATAACCCCATCCACGGCAATGATGAACGTCTTTTCCCGGAATTGCGGAATGTATTGAAGAATCCCGCGCAGGTCTGTCAGCTTCATCGGATGTTTACTTTGATTTTAAGGCGAGCGCCTGGACTTGGCGGTCAACGCTGGGTGCAGGCAATTACCACCAGCCGCTACCACCAGCCGTTACCAAATGATCAGATCGTAGCGCTTGACTCCGGGGCGTTGCTCGGCGTCCTCCACAAACAGGATGGGATCGCTTTTCAAATATTCAACGCCGATCTGCCTGCCGGAGACGCCGCAATCTAAGAGCGCGTCTGCCGCGGCCGACACGTGCGGAGGAACCGCGTACAAGCTTCGATAGGTGCTGTAGTCGAGCGTAAGCCACT